>JAIXTY010000282.1 GCA_027483705.1 Rubrivivax sp. | reverse complement strand
GGCTCACGTCGGGCACCAGCGCGCGCTCCATGACGTAGACCTCGCCGTCGAACTCGCGCGTCTCCTTGCCCTCGGCCACCATGGTGCCGACGCCGGTCTTGGTGAAGAACGCCGGAATGCCCGCGCCGCCGGCGCGCAGCTTCTCGGCCAGCGTGCCCTGCGGCGTGAACTCGAGCGCCAGTTCACCCGCCAGGTACTGGCGCTCGAACTCCTTGTTCTCGCCCACGTAGCTGGAGATCATCTTCGTGATCTGCCGCGTGGCCAGCAGCTTGCCGAGGCCGAAGCCGTCGACACCCGCGTTGTTGCTGATGGCGGTGAGGTTCTTCGCGCCGCTGTCGCGCAGCGCGTCGATCAGCGCCTCGGGGATGCCGCACAGGCCGAAGCCGCCCACGGCGAGCAGCTGCCCGTCGCGGACGATGCCGTCCAGCGCGGCGGCGGCGCTGGGATAGATCTTGTTCATGGGGTCGCGGTCTCCTGCGTGATCCTGCTGGGCGAAGCCGGCAGGGTACTACGTATGCCATTACGTAGGCAGTCCGTAAGATCGCCTAATCCAGACCCCGCGCAAGCCCATGACGACCACCAAGCCCTCCCCGTCGCTCGCCGCCACCGAGGCCCTGCAGCAGGCCCTGCACGACGTGTTCGCGCCCTGGGTGCGCGAACTCGGCCTGCGTGTCGAGGCCGCCACGCTCGGCGAGGTGCGCCTCGTGCTGCCGGTGCACCCGCGCCACGTGCACGCCGGTGGCGTGCTGTGCGGGCAGACGATGATGGCCGCCGCCGACAGCGCCATGGTGCTGGCGGTGATGACGCACCTGGGCGGCTTCAGGCCCATGACCACCGTGCAGCTGCAGACGAGCTTCCTGCGCGGCATCAAGGGCAACGCCGGCGAGGTGCCGCTGGTGGCGCGGGTGCTCAAGATGGGCCGCAACCTGGTGTTCGGCGAGGTCGAGCTGCTCACGCCCGGCGGCGAGGTGGCCGCGCACGCTACGACCACCTACGCGCTGCTGTGACGCGCAGCGTCCCTGACTACCGCACGGCCTTCGAGCTGGCCCCAGTGGGCCTGGTGCTGTCGCGCGAGCGGCTGATGGTGGACGTGAACCGCGAGTTGCTGCGCATCTTCGGCGCCGAGCGCGAGCAGCTCATCGGCCGCAGCTTCGAGCTGCTGTACCCGACGGCCGACGAGTTCGCGCGCACCGGCGAGCGCATCGCGGCGCAGCTCGACGCCGACGGCCGCTACGCCGACGAGCGCGTGATGAAGCGCGTGGGCGGAGCCCATGGCACCGGTTCGGCCGGCGAGCTGTTCTGGTGCCACGTCTCGGGCCGCGCACTCGACCCCGCCCGCCCGCACGCCGAAGGCATCTGGGCCTTCGAGGACCTGAGCGCGCAGCGGGTGCTGGCCGTGCAGCTGACGCCGCGCGAGCGCGAGGTGGCGGCACTGCTGGTGCAGGGCCTCACCAGCAAGGGCGTGGGCCGCCACCTGGGCATCAGCCCGCGCACGGTCGACGTCTACCGCGCCCGGCGGCTGAAGAAGACCGGCGCGGCCACGACGCCGGAGCTCGTCACGAAGCTGCTACAACGCGGGCCATGATCACCGTTCACCACCTTGAGAACTCGCGCTCGCAGCGCGTGCTGTGGCTGCTGGAGGAACTCGGCACGCCCTACACCGTGAAGCGCTACGCCCGCCACCCGAAGACCATGCTCGCGCCGCCCGAGCTGAAGGCCGTGCACCCGCTGGGCAAGAGCCCGGTCATCGACGACGACGGCACGGTGGTGGCCGAAAGCGGCGCCATCGTCGAGTACCTGTGCACCGTGCACGGAAAGGGCCGGCTCAAGCCCGCCGCCGGCACGCCCGAGGCCTTGCGCTGGACCTACTGGCTGCACTTCGCCGAAGGCAGCCTGATGCCGCCGCTGCTGGTGGCGCTGATCTTCGCCAAGGTGAAGAGCGCACCGGTGCCCTTCTTCGTGAAGCCCATCCTCAAGGGCATCGCGGCCCAGGTGCACAAGGCCTACATCGACCCCAACGTGAACAGCCTGCTGGCCTTCATGGAGGCCGAGCTGGCCACGCGCGAGTGGTTCGCGGGCTCCGCGTTCAGCGCCGCCGACGTGCAGATGAGCTACCCGGTGGAAGCCGCCGCGGCCGGCCGCGCGGGCTTCAGCGCCGAGAGCCACCCGAAGCTGCACGCCTGGCTGCAGCGCTGCCAGGCGCGGCCGGCCTACCAGCGCGCGCTGGAAGTGGGCGGGCCATACAGCGTCATTCCGTGAGCCGCGCGCGGAACCAGTCGGGCATGGGCGCCGAACGCCGGGCCGCGTAGTCGGTCCACACCGTGCGCGCGCCGCCTTCGGCGTAGACCACGCCCGGCTCGTCCACGCGCTCGATGGTGTGGAAGGTGTCGAAGCTGCTGCGCCCCGGGTTGGCCACGCTCATCGTGACGCGGATGTCGCCCGGGAACTCCAGCTGGCGCAGGAAGTTGCAGAAGGCGTTGATGACCACCGGCCCCGCGGTCGACAGCTTGGGGTCGACGCCGACCGAGAACACCCAGTCGAGCCGGCAGACTTCCATGTAGCGGAAGTAGAGCGTGTTGTTGATGTGGCCCATGGCGTCCATGTCGCCCCAGCGCAGCGGCATCACCAGCTCGTGCACGCGGCGCGCGCCCTCGGGCAGCACGAAGCGCAGGCCGCCGGCGGGCATGGGCTGGGGCGCTGCGGCCTCGGCGGGCGCCTGCCACGGCGCCGGGGCCGGCGGCTCGGCCGGGCCGGTGCTGCCGCCGCCGAGCAGCTGCGCCCAGCGTGCCTCGCGCTCGCCCGGCGCGCGCGCCAGCTTCTGCACGCGGGGCGGTGCCTTCGTGGCCAGCTCGTCGAGGAAGCCCTCGACCGACGAGATGTCGGCAAAGCGGTGCAGCCGCTCGGCGTTCAGGCGCAGCTCGGCCGCGGTCTGCGGGCCGCGCAGCATCAGCACCGCGAGCAGCGCCACGCTCTGCGACGGCAGGCCCAGCACGCGGCCCATGTTGTGCTCGAAGCGCACAACGCGGCTGCCGCTCACTTCGACCACCAGGCTCAGGCGCTTGAGCTCGTCCAGCGCCACCAGCACCTCGGCCTCGGCGAGCTCCATCACCGGCTGCCGCGCCGTCTTCTGGTTGCAGCCCGCGACCAGCGCGTTCAGGCTCAGCGGGTAGGTGTCGGGAACGGTGGCCGCCTTCTCCACCAGCACCGCGAGCACGCGGGCCTCGACGGCGCTCAGTTCACGCATTGGTCGATCAGATTGCTTGCCCGTCATCCGCCGTGATCACGGCGCCGTTGACGAAGTGGCTCTCGTTGGCGCACAGCATCATCAGCACCGCGTCCAGATCGGCCGGCTGGCCCACGCGCTGGCGCGGGAAGCTCTGCACCATCTTCTGCCCGGCCTCGGTGTGCCAGACGTGGTGGTTGATCTCGGTGTCGATGTAGCCCGGGCAAATGGCGTTGACGTTGATGCCGTGGCGGCCCCACTCCAGCGCCATCACGCGCGTCATGTGCACCACGGCGGCCTTGCTCATGCAGTACACGCCGATGTTGGGCCAGGCGCGCAGGCCGGCCATCGAGGCGATGTTGACGATGCGCCCGCCGGTGAAGGTGCCCGGCGCCTCGCCCTTGCTGCGCGCGATCATGCGCTTGGCCACCGCCTGCGCCACGAAGAAGGCGCCGCGCACGTTGGTGTCGAAGGTGCGGTCGTAGCTCTCGGGCGTGGCCTCGGTGAGCTTGCCGGTGCTGCCGACGCCGGAGTTGTTGACGAGGATGTCGATGGCGCCCATCTCCGTCTCGGCATGGGCCACGGCGGCGGCGATGCTGTCGGTGTCGGTGACGTCGAGCGAGACCACGTGCGCGTCGCCGCCCTGGCTCTCGAGCTCGGCGCGCAGCGTCTTCAGCCGCTCGGTGCGGCGCGCCGCCAGCACCACGCCGGCGCCGGCCGCCGACAGCGTGCGCGCGAACTGCGCACCCAGGCCGCTGGACGCACCGGTGACGAAGGCCACGCGGCCGGAAAGATCGAGGGTGTAGGCCATGGTTCGATGAAGGCGGAAACAGCGGTCGTCGCGCGGGAGCCGCGCCGGAGCGGAAGCCCGGAAGACGACAGCGTATCCCGGACTCATTCGACGATAGCAGGAAGACACGACGGGTTTACGATCCCTCTTCCAGGCATTCCCCGGGCCGCGCGCGCATGGACATCCGACATCGCAACCACGTCGTCGAAACCGGCCTCGGCAGCCGGCCCATGCTGTTTGCGCACGGCTTCGGCTGTGACCAGCAGATGTGGCGTTATGTCGCGCCCGCGTTCGAGAGCACGCACCGCGTCGTGCTGTTCGACCACGTCGGCTGCGGCCGCAGCCAGCTCTCGGCCTTCGACGAGCGCCGCCACGCCACGCTGGACGGCTGGGCGCGCGATGTCGTCGACATCCTCGAGGCCCTCGACCTGCGCGACACCGTCTTCGTCGGCCACTCGGTCAGCGCGATGATCGGCGTGCTCGCCAGCCTCGCGGCGCCGGGGCGCATCGGCCGGCTCGTGATGCTGGGCCCCTCGCCGCGCTACCTGAACGATTCACCCGGCTACGTGGGCGGCTTCGAGCGCGCCGACGTCGAGTCGCTGCTCGAGATGATCGAGTCCAACATGCTGGGCTGGGCCAGCTTTCTGGCCCCGGTGGTGATGGGCCCCGAAAACGGCGCCGCGCTGGTCGACGAGCTCAAGGCCAGCTTCTGCGCCATCGACCCCTACATCACGCGGCGCTTCGCCACGGCCACCTTCATGGGCGACAACCGCGCCGACCTGCCGAAGGTCCGCGTGCCCACGCTGGTGCTGCAGATGAGCCACGACGCCATCGCGCCGCCGGCGGTGGGCGAGTACGTGCGGCAGCACATCGCCGGCGCGGTGATGGAGACGATCGAGGGCAGCGGCCACTGCCCCCACATGACGCACCCCGAGCAGACCATCGCGGCGATGCGGCGCTTCCTGAGCCCGGACTGAGCCGCCGTGAACACCACCGCCCAGGGCCACGAGGTGCCGGTCGACGACCTGCCCTGCGGCTGGCTGCGGCTGGAGCCCGGTGGCCGCATCGTGCAGGCCAACGTGCCGATGGCGCACCTGGCCGGCGCCGCCGACGGCCTGGAGGGGCGCTACTTCGACGACCTGCTCACGCTGGCCTCGCGGGTGCTGTTCCAGAGCCACCTGTCGCCGCTGCTGCGGCTGGACGGCGACACGGCCGAGCTGAGCGTCGCGCTGCGCCAGCCCGACGGGCGGCCGCCGCTGGACGTGCTGCTGTACTCGTGCCGCGCCCGCGACGCGCCCGGCCTGCTGGACTTCGTCGTCGTGCCCATCCGCCAGCGCCGCCGCATCGAGGACGAGCTGGTGCGCGTCAAGCGCGCGGCCGACCAGGCGCCGCTGATGGTGTTCCAGCTCGTCAGCCGCGGCGGCGAGCCGCTGCACTTTGCCTACGCCAGCCAGTCGGTGCGCCTGCTGTACGGCTGCACGCCCGAGGCGGTGGCCGCGTCGGCGCACGCGGTGCTCGACCGGCTCGACCCCGAATCGGCCCGCGTGCTGTGCAGCGCGCTGGCCCGCGGCGCCGAGGCCGGCAGCGACTGCCGGCTCGACTACCGGCTGCGCGCCGAGCCCGGCGAGGCACCCCGCACGCACGAGTTCGTCGCCACACCACGCCAGCAGGCCGACGGCCACACGCTGTGGCATGGCTACGTGGCCGACATCACCGAGCGCCTTCGCCTGGAGCGCGACGCCGCCGAGCGCGAAGCGGCGCGCCAGGCCGCGCAGCTGCGCAAGGACTTCCTGGCACGTGCCAGCCACGAGCTGCGCACGCCGCTGAACGCCATCCTCGGCTTCGCGCAGCTGCTGGGCCAGGGCGACCCGGGCCAGCTGCGGCCCGACCAGCTCCAGGCCCTGGCCACGCTGCAGACCGCCGGCCGCCACATGCTCGCGCTGGTCGACCAGCTGCTGGACCTCGCGCGCGCTGAACGCGAGACCGGCGCCCTGGCGCTGCGCCCGCTGGCGCTGGCGTCCGAGCTCGCGGCGGCCGCCGAGGCCTGGCAGGGGCCGGCGCAGTTGCGCGGCCAGGCACTGTCGGTCGAGCTGGCCCCGGCGATGGCCGGCGTGCGCGTGATGGCTGACGCTGTGGCCCTGCGCCAGGTGCTGGCCAACCTGCTGTCCAACGCCGTCAAGTACACACCGGCCGCCGGGCGCATCCGGCTGCTGGCCCTGCCGGGGGCCGCGGGCCGTGTGCTGGTGCGCGTGGCCGACTCCGGGCCGGGCATCGCCGCCGACCAGCGCCCGCACCTCTTCGAGCCCTTCAACCGGCTGGGCGCCGAGCGCGGCCCCACCGAGGGCTCGGGCCTGGGCCTGGTGGTGACGCGCCAGCTGGCGCGGGCCATGGGCAGCGAGCTGATGCTGGACGACACGCCGGAGCCCGGCTGCCGCTTCGAGTTCCAGCTCGCGCAGGCCGAGCCGGCGGCCGAGGCCGACCCCGCGGCCGCGCCCGCCGCGGCGACGGCCCGCGCGGTGCGCGGCTGCCTGCTGTACGTCGAGGACAACGAGGTCAACGCGCTGCTGATGCAGGCCATCGTCGCGCTGCGGCCGGGCCTCGTGCTGCACGTGGCACCCCACGGTGCCGAGGCCGAGCGGCTGCTCGACGAAGACGGGCTGCGCCCGGATCTGCTGCTGCTCGACCTGCACCTGCCCGACACCAGCGGCCATGAGCTGCTGCAACGCCTGCGCCGCCGCCCCGCGCTGGCCGGTGTGCCGGCCCTGCTGGTGACGGCCAGCACCGGCGCCGACGTCGCCGAGGCCGGCGGTGACTTCCAGGGCTGCTGGTGCAAGCCGCTGGACCTGGAGCGCACGCTCGCCGACCTCGACCACCGCCTGGGCCCGGACGCGGCGAACTGAGGACAAGGCCCGGCGAGCCCGGGCCGGGGCGCGGGCCTGGGGCATCATCGCCCGCTCGATGTTGAGCCTGCACCGCCTGACCAAGCGCTTCGCCGACGTGGCGGTGTTCCGTGACGTGACGCTGCAGCTCGCGGCGGGCGAGTTCGTCGCGCTGCTGGGCGAGT
>JAIXTY010000319.1 GCA_027483705.1 Rubrivivax sp. | reverse complement strand
GGTGGGCATCGAGATGCTGCGCAAGGTGCCGGTCTGAGCGTGCACCAGCCTTGACGACGAGGGCGCCCACGGGCGCCCTTTTCAATTCCACGCCTGCACCGTGAAGGGGCAGGCTTCCGCGCTAAATTCGGGCCATGGGCCTGCGCTCCCTTGCCGCCGAACTGCTGCCTGCCGCGCTGCAGGGGCTGCAGCGTGCGCCGCTGGTGCCGGTGGACCTGGCCCCGGGGCCCGAGGCGTCCAGCTTCGCGGCGCTGCTCGACAAGCTCGGCTACCTGAACAAGGCCGACCTCAAGCTGGTGCGCGAGGCCTACAAGTTCGCCGACGAGGCGCACCTGGGCCAGTTCCGCGCCAGCGGCCAGCCCTACATCACCCACCCCATCGCGGTGGCGGGGCTGTGTGCCGACTGGAAGCTCGACGCGCAGGCCATCATGGCCGCGCTGATGCACGACACGATCGAGGACCAGGGCGTCACCAAGACCGAGCTGATCCAGAAGTTCGGCGCGCCGACGGCCGACCTCGTCGACGGCCTCACCAAGCTCGACAAGCTGCAGTTCAACACCCGCGAAGAAAGCCAGGCCGAGAGCTTCCGCAAGATGCTGCTGGCGATGGCGCGCGACGTGCGCGTCATCCTCATCAAGCTCGCCGACCGCCTGCACAACATGCGCACGATGCAGGCGATGGCGCCCAACAAGCGCGCCCGCATCGCCCGCGAGACGCTCGACATCTACGCGCCCATCGCCCACCGCCTGGGCCTGAACGCGATGTACCGCGAGCTACAGGAGCTGTGCTTCGAGCTGCTGCACCCGTGGCGGCACGCGGCGTTGTCCAAGGCCGTGAAGCGCGCGCGCGGCAACCGCCGCGACATCGTCGAGCGCGTGCAGCGCGACGTCGAGAGCGCGTTCGCCACGCACAAGCTCAAGATCCAGGTCTCCGGACGCGAGAAGACGGTCTACAGCATCTACCGCAAGATGCGCGAGAAGCACGCCGGCTTCGCGCAGGTGTCCGACATCTTCGGCTTCCGCATCGTCGTGCCCTCGCTCACCGACTGCTACGTCGCCCTGGGCGTTCTGCACCAGCTGTACAAGCCGGTGCCGGGCCGCTTCAAGGACTACATCGCCATTCCCAAGGCCAACGGCTACCAGAGCCTGCACACCACGCTCGTCAGCCCGCTGGGCACGGCGGTGGAGTTCCAGATGCGCACCGAGGCCATGCACGCGGTGGCCGAGGCCGGCGTGGCGGCGCACTGGCTCTACAAGGTGGGCGACGGCAAAGGCGACAAGAGCGGCGGCCCCGACGGCCGCCTGTCGACGATGTGGCTGCAAAGCCTGCTCGACATCCAGGACGAGACGCGCGACGCGGCCGAGTTCCTGGAGCACGTGAAGATCGACCTCTACCCCGACGCGGTCTACGTCTTCACGCCCCGCAGCAAGATCCTGGCGCTGCCGCGCGGCGCCACGCCGGTGGACTTTGCCTACGCCATCCACTCCGACGTCGGCGACCACACCGTGGCCGCCAAGGTCAACGGCGAGCCGGCGGCGCTGCGCACCGAGCTCAAGAGCGGCGATGTCGTCGAGATCATCACCGCGCCCGGCGCCAAGCCCAACCCGGCCTGGCTGAGCATGGTGCGCACGGGCCGCGCGCGCAGCAAGATCCGCCACTACCTCAAGACGCTGGAGAGCGAGGAGTCGCGCGCGCTCGGCGAGAAGCTGCTCGGCCAGGCGCTGCGCGCCGAGGGCCTGCAACTGCCCAGCGCCGACCCGGGCGACGAACGCGCCGCCGCGATGTGGCAGGCGCTGGCGCGCTGGGGCGGCAACCGCAACCGCGGCGAACTGCTGGTCGACGTCGGCCTGGGCCGCAAGATCGCGGTCATCGTGGCCAAGCGGCTGGCGCAGATGATGGCCGAGGCCGGCATCAAGCCCGACGCCGTGACGCTGAGCCTGACGCGCTATGCCAGCGCCGACGAGGCCGCGCCGACCCAGGGCGTGGTCTTCGTCGACGGCAGCGAGGGCAACTCCATCCAGCTGGCGCCCTGCTGCCGGCCGATCCCCGGCGATCCCATCGTCGGCTACCTCGGCCGCGGCGAAGGCCTCGTGGTGCACACCGCCGAGTGCCCCACCGGCCGGCGCCTGTACGAGCGCGACAGCGAGCGCTGGATGCAGGTGGAGTGGGCCGAGGAGCTGACGCGCCCCTTCGACACCAGCCTCTTCGTGCTGGTGAAGAACGGCAAGGGCGTGCTGGCCCAGGTGGCCTCGGCCGTGAGCGCCGGCGAAGCCGACATCGTGCACATCGACATGGACCCGGAGCCCGCCGAGGAGCAGATCGAGCTGCGCCTGATCGTCAGCGTGCGCGACCGCGTGCACCTGGCCGAGGTGCTGCGCACGCTGCGGCGCTCGCCGGTCGTCAGCCGCGTCTCCCGGTACCGACAGCTCTGAGCCGGCTCAGGCGGCGGGCGCCGGGTACTCGACCTTCAGCACCTCCAGCGTCTCGCGCCCGCCAGGGGTAAGCAACTGCACCTCGTCGCCCTCGCGCGCCTTGATCAGCGCACGGGCGATCGGCGCGATCCAGCTCACCTCGCCCTTCAGGCTGTCGGCCTCGTCGATGCCCTTGATGGTGATGGTGCGCTCCTCGCCACGCGCGGTGGCGTAGGTGACGGTGGCGCCGAAGAACACCTGGTCGCTGCCGTGGTGGAGGCTGGGGTCGGCGACCTCGGCGATGTCGAGGCGCTTGGTGAGAAAGCGGATGCGGCGGTCGATCTCGCGCAGGCGCTTCTTGCCGTAGAGGTAGTCGCCGTTTTCGCTGCGGTCGCCGTTCTTCGCGGCCCAGGACACGACTTCCACGACCTTCGGCCGCTCGCGCTCGATCAGCTCGACGAGCTCCTGGCGCAGCCGCGCGTAGCCCGGCGGGGTGAGGTAGTTGCGCGTGCCCGCCGGCATCGGCGGCAGGCCGCCGGCCTCGTCGTCCTCGTCGGGCGCGTCGCCCGTGGGCTCCTTGACAAAGGCCTTGTTCACCGCCTGCCCGGCGCCGTGTTCAGCGCACGGTGTTGAAGGTCATCAGCGCCGCGCCGTATTCGTCGGCGCAGTCGCTGCCGCCGCCGGCGCATTGCGGCACGCCGGCCAGCATCGAGCCCTTGCCTTTCCAGCCCTGCAGCAGCTGCGTGGCGGCGTCGCCGCTGGCGAACTCCTTCACCGGACCGGCGGCCTTGGGCGCCATGGCGCTGAAGTCGCGCGGCTGCGCCGAGACCAGCACCAGCAGGCGGCCGGTGCCCAGCGGCTCGGCCGCAGGCAGCTCGAAGCGGTCCTTGGTCGGGAAGCTGTAGACCTGGCCCTTCTTGATCTGCACCTTGGGCGACTGCGTGTTGGGCACCAGCAGCGCCAGCGAGCCATCGGCGCTCTGGCCGATGACGTACAGGTGGCCGTCGCGTTCGGCCGTGAGCTTGAAGCGCACCTGGTCCTTGGCGGCGACGCTGAGATCGGTCTTGGCGGCCTCGGCCTTGAGGCCGAAGTCGACCGACTGGCCCGCCACGATGCGTTCGAACTCGCGCTCGGTCTCGAAGCGCGCAGGGGCCACGGGCGCGGGTGCTGGCGCAGGGGCCGGTGCCGGGGCCGGTACTGGCGCCGCCACGGGGGCGGCGGCCACCGGCGGCGGCGCAGCCGGCTTGGAGCTCATCGACCAGATGCCGAAGCCGGCAGCCGCCACGACGACAGCCCCGATGCCGATGCCGACGGCGGCGCCGTTGCCCTTCTTCTCCGGCGCCGCCGGTGTCGGCGCCGGCTGCGGCACGGCCACCGGCGCGGGCGCCGACGGCTGCTGCATCAGCGTCTGCGGAAACGCGGCCGGCGGCGCGGGCTGGGCCGTGGGCGCCGGAGCCGGGGCCCGGGCGGCCGGCGGCGGCACCAGCACGGTGGGTTCGTTGCCCGTGGTGGCCGGCGGCGGTGCGACGCGGATGCTCGTCGGCGCGCTGCCGTCCAGGCCCATCTCCTCGCGGAACTGCGCCACGCTCTGCGTGCGCGCCTCGGGGCGCACGGCCAGCGCGTGGTCGACAGCGGCCAGGAAGCGCGCGCTGTAGCGGCCGGCCGCCACCTGGGCCAGCGGCTGGTAGGTGTCGTTGAGCAGGCGGCCCACGCTGGGCGGCGGCGTGCGGCCGGTGATGGCGTAGTGCACCACGGCGGCCAGCGCATAAACGTCGGTCCACGCGCCCTGCTTCATGCCGGGGATCTCGGCGTACTGCTCCACCGGGGCGTAGCCGGGCTTCAGGATGACGGTGAGCGCCTGCGTCATGTCGCCGATCACGCGGCGCGCGGCGCCGAAGTCCAGCAGCAGCGGCTTGTTGGTCTCGGCCAGCATCATCACGTTGTCGGGCGCGATGTCGCGGTGGTAGCAGTTCTGCACGTGGATGACCTGCAGCGCCTCGGTCAGCGGCTCCAGCAGCGTGCGCATCCAGTCCTCGGAAGGCGCCGAGGGCATGGCGCGCAGCGTGTCGCGCAGGTTCTTGCCCTCGTAGAACGGCATCACCATGTAGGCGGTGCCGTTCTGCTCCCAGAAACGGTAGACCTTGACGAGAGAGGCGTGGTCAAAGCTGGCCAGCAGCTGGGCTTCGTTGATGAAGCTCTTCATGCCGGCGTCGAAGGTCTCGCGGTAGCGCTCGCTCTTGACCTGCACGATGCTGGCCTCGGTGCGCGCGGCCAGCGAGCTGGGCATGTACTCCTTCAGCGCCACGCGGCGCTTGAGCATGGTGTCCTGCGCCAGGTAGACGATGCCGAAGCCGCCTTCGCCCACCAGCTTGGTGATCTCGAACTCGTGCAGCCGCGTGCCCACGGGCAGGCCGTTGCCCATGTCGGGCGCCGGCGGCTTGGGCGGCACGAAGACCTGCGTCTTGTCGAAGCCGAGGTCGATGTCGGTCTGACCCGAGCCCGGGCCCGAGGGCGGCGGCGTGATCTGGGTGCGGTCGTCGTCGGGCGCGGCGGGCGTCATGGGCGGCGTGGTGGGCTGCGCAAAACCATCATTGTCGCAGCCGCGCCGCTCGCTGCGGCCTAGGGCCTGCCGCAGGCGTCGTCAGGGCAGCCGACCTTCCGGCAGGCGCCCGTCCGCCAGCAGCTCGCGGTCGCAGTCGAGGAAACGCGTCGCGAAGGCCCGCGCCGGCGCACCGGTGGCGGGGCTGTCCATCAGTTCGGCGATGGTCTCGCTGCGCCGCCACTGCAGGTGCCGCGACACGTATTCGGCGTTGTAGACATCCACCGCCCGCTGGAAGACGTGCATCTCGTGCGCCACCCACACCGTGCAGGCCAGCAGGATGGCCAGGCCGGTGTCGACCGCCACCCAGTGCATCACGATGCCCGTGAAGACGAGCAGCACGACCAGCGGGGCGATCCCCACCGCGAGCGCCGTGCGGCGGTGGTGGGGTGGCTCGTAGGCGGGCAGGAAGGGCGGCATGTCGGCTTCCGTCGGGCTGGACAAACCGAGGTATACGGCAGTTTTGCCCTGGACAAAAGCGGTAGAAGCCCGCGAAACGACCCTCAAATGGGGATTTTGTCCAGCTCAAGTGCCCGACAAGGGCCGTCGTCAGGGGATGGCGCGCAGATCGGCCAGCAGCTTGGCGCGCACGGCCTCGGGCGCAGCCTCCACCAGCAGCGCGTAGAAGGGCTCGCGCTGGCGCACGCGCTCGGCCGAGCGCTTGACCACCACCCGCGCGATCGGCCCCAGGTGGGCCGACAGCAGCTTGACCGCCTGCTCGAGCACGGCGTCGGTGACGGGCGTGTGGTTGCCAGCGAAGGTGCCGCCGCCCTGCCCGTAGGTCGTGGGCGGGCCCGGCCGCAGCGACGTGGCACCGCCCAGGCTGGTGATGCCGGTGCCGGGCTGCAGCGAGCCGCCGGTGCCACCGGTGCCGCCGCCGGCCTTGGACGCTGCGCCCAGGAAGGTCTCGCGGCCCTGCGGGCTGGTGATCTGCTCGGCCAGCCGCATCTGCAGGCTGGGCAGGTCGTGGCACTCCTTGGCCGCCCGGCGCACCAGCACCGCCGCCAGCGGGCCCACGTGCTTGGCCAGGGCCGACTCCACCTGGGCCAGCACGGAGGGATCCCAGTGCGTGGGCGGGGCGCCGGTGGTGCTGGTGGGCGGGGCGCCGCCCTGGTTGACGAAGGGCGCGCCGAAGGGGCTGACGATGCGCTCGGTGGGCGCGTACTCCGACAGCGAGGCCAGCGCGTACACCGCCTCGCGCGAGACCGCCGATGGCGCCGGCTGCCCCAGCGCCTGCGCCACGGCGTCGCGGAAGGCGGCGGCGTTGGCAAAGCGCTCGCGCGGGTCCTTGGCCAGCGCGGTGGCGACGACGGCGTCGAAGCGCCCGCCGGGCAGCGCGCCCTCCAGCGTGGACGGCGGCGGCGGCACCTCGTTGACGACCTTGTACATCAGCGCCTCGTGCGGGCCGATGAAGGGCGCGCGCCCGGCCACCAGCTGGTACAGCACGACGCCGGCGCCGTAGACATCGACACGGTGGTCGATCGGCCGGCCCATGAACTGCTCGGGCGCCATGTACATGGGCGTGCCGAGCACGCTGTTGGCCATGGTCAGCGCCGAGGTGTCGGTGCGCGCGATGCCGAAGTCGGCAATCTTGATGCGCCCGGCCTTGGTCATGATGACGTTGCTGGGCTTGATGTCGCGGTGCCAGACGCCGTTGTCGTGGGCATGCGCCAGCGCATCGAGCAGTTGCGCGGCCAGGCTCGCCACATCGGCCTCGCTGAAGCGCACCTTCTGCGACAGGTACTGGCTGAGGGTGTGGCCCTCCACGTACTCCATCGCGATGTAGGCCACGCGCCCGCCGTAGGTGTCGGACTCGCCGAAGTCGTAGACGCCGACGATGCCCGGGTGCAGCAGGCGCCCCGCCGCCTGCGCCTCGTTGCGGAAGCGCGCCGCGCTCTGCGCCGCGTCGGCGCCCTCGCCCATCTGCTTGCGGATGGTCTTGAGCGCGACGATGCGCCGGATGTCCGGATCGAACCCGCGATAGACCACGCCCATCGCGCCCTCGCCGAGCACGCCGGTGATCTGGTACTTGCCGAGTCGCTCGGGGTGGTGGGCGCTCACGGGTGGCTTTGCGGTGGCTGCGTCGGGCCGGGTTTGCTGCGGCGCGTCAATTGTCGAGCATCTTCATCGCCTGCACGACGCTCGCCCTCATGCGCGAGAAGGACTCGGCCAGCACCGCGATCTCGTCCTTGCCCTTGACCGCGAATTCCGGCGCGTTCAGGTCGCCCTGGCTGACGCGATCGGCCAGTTCGGACAGCTGCGTCACCGGCCGCACGACGACGAGCCAGATCATCACGTTGAGCACGATGCCCACGACGACGAACACGCCGATCAGCGCGCTGATGAACAGCCGGAAGTTGTCGTTCGCGCGCTTGAGCGGCAGCTCCATCGGCACGCTCACCACCTGCGCGCCGACGATCTCGTTGAGCTGCCAGCCGAAGCCGTTGGCCGGGCCGTACTTCTCGATCATGGTCTTGGGCGCGGCCTCGACGCTGCTGTGGCACTGCAGGCACGCGGGGTTGGTGATGCGCAGCGGCCGCGCCACGTACAGGCTGGCGCCGGTGGGCGTCTCGCGCACGCCGACCAGTTCCTTCAGCTCGCCGTTGCTGCGGAAGCTATTGACGATGTCGACCTCCCAGCCCACGGCGCGGTCGCGCGGGTTGGTGGGGTTCAGCGTCGCTTCCTTGTAGCCGAACTGCGGGTAGCTCTTCTGCAGCGTGGCCAGCACCTCGGTGGCCGCGAAGCTGGGCACGCTCTGCGGCAGGAACTCGTACTGCATCTGCGTCTGCAGCAGCTTCTGGATGTGGTTGGTGGTGTAGCCGCGCACGGCAAGCGCCTTCTCCATCATCAGGCGGCCGGTGCCGATGACCTCCTCGCGCGCCTGTGCCTGCAGCAGGCCGCGGCTGATCCAGCCGCTGACGGCGACGCCGAGCGCCATGACGAGGATGAAGATCAGGTTGAACTTGGCGAGCAGCTTCATCGCGGGGACTCCGGGGCGGATGCAGTGGGTGCGGTGGGTGCGGTGGATTCGGCGACGCGCCGTGCCGGCGGGCGTTCGGGTGTTCGTGGCGGTGGCCGCAGCAGCGGTTCCCACTCGGGGTGTTGCGCCAGGTGCGTCTGCACGCCGTCCTTGAAGGCGGCTTCGGCCAGCCAGTCGGCCCAGCGGCGCGGCAATTCACGACGCAGCAGCGGCTCGGCCGCGAGCCAGGCCTGCACGTCGGCGTAACCGGGCTGCGGGCGCGCCCGGGCGGCCGGCGGCGGGCCCTGGAACTGCGCCAGGCGCGAGGGCAAGGTGTCGCGGAAGGCCCGCGGGATGCGCGCCAGCCAGCCCGCCGGCGGCCGCGGCTGCACCTTGGCCGCTTCGTCGCCCTGCACCACCCCGGCCTGCCCCGGCTTCAGCGGCAGCGGCACGGCACCGCGGCGGCCGGTGGCCGACTCGGTGCCGCGCTCGGCAAACAGCACCGAGCCCTCGGCCGTGACCTCGGTGACGATGACGCCCTGGAAGGGCTTGATCTCGAAGGCCGGGCTCAGCTGCCCGGCCGCCGGCTCGTCCTGCGTCTGCTTGACGATGCCTCGCAGCACGTACACCAGGGCCCGGGGCGCCGCCGCGGGCCGCACCATCACGCGGGTGCCCGGGCCCAGGTCGACACGGCTGCCGTCGGGCCACTCCACACGCAGCAGCGCGGTCTGGGCGGTGGTCTCGACGATGCTTCCGGCCGGCAGGCGCAGGCCCGGCGCCGCGGCCATCGCACGCGCGCCGATCAGCAGCGTGGCCTCGCCGTCCAGGATGGTGAGCACGCCGGGTGCGTCAGCGGCACGGGCCGGCGCGACAGCCAGGGTGATCAGAAACGCGCCGCTGGCCAGCATCGACCACACGCCACGCACGAGACTGGACCGCTTCACGACCAAGACACCCCCGGGTTCGTGGGATG
>JAIXTY010000154.1 GCA_027483705.1 Rubrivivax sp. | reverse complement strand
GCGGGGCCAGTGGCAGCTGGTCGTCACCGAGTTGCCGCATGGCACCAGTGCGCAGAAGGTGCTGGAAGAGATCGAGGAGCTCACCAACCCCAAGGTCAAGGCCGGCAAGAAGGCGCTGCTGCAGGAGCAGGTGCAGCTGAAGGCCTCCGTGCTGGCGGTGCTCGACGCCGTGCGCGACGAGAGCAGCAAGGACGCGCCCGTGCGCCTGGTGTTCGAGCCCAAGAGCCGCACGGTGGAGCAGCAGGAGCTCATCACCACGCTGCTGGCGCACACCAGCCTGGAGACGAGCGCGCCGCTGAACCTGACGGTGATCGGCCGTGATGGCCGGCCGGTGCAGAAGAGCCTGCGCCAGATGCTGGTGGAGTGGATCGACTTCCGTCTGGCCACGGTGGAGCGGCGCACGCGCCACCGGCTGCAGAAGGTGCTGGACCGGATCCACGTGCTCGAGGGCCGGCAGCTGGTGCTGCTGAACATCGACGAGGTCATCCGCATCATCCGCAACGCCGACGAGCCGAAGCCGGCGCTGGTCAGCCGCTTCAAGCTCAGCGACCGCCAGGCCGAGGACATCCTCGAGCTGCGGCTGCGGCAGCTGGCGCGCCTGGAGGCCATCAAGATCGAGCAGGAGCTGAAGGAGCTGCGCGATCAGCAGGGCAAGCTCGAGGACATCCTCTCCAGCCCCGCGGCGCTGAAGCGCACGGTGGTGCGCGAGATCGAGGCCGACGCCAAGCTCTACGGCGACGAGCGCCGCACGCTGGTGCAGGCCGAGAAGAAGGCGGTGGCCGAGATCAAGGTGGTCGACGAGCCGGTGACGGTGGTCGTCAGCCTGAAGGGCTGGGTGCGGGCGCTCAAGGGCCACGAGATCGACCCCGCCGCGCTGGCCTTCAAGCCGGGCGATGGGCTGTACGGCTGCTTCCCGTGCCGCAGCGTGGACACGCTGCTGGTCTTTGGCAGCAACGGCCGGGTCTACAGCGTGGCCGCCAGCACGCTGCCCGGCGGCCGCGGCGACGGCGTGCCGATCACGACGCTGATCGACCTCGAAGCCGGCACGCAGATCGCGCACTACCACGCCAGCGGTGCCGAGACGCTGCTGCTGCTGGCCAACACCGGCGGCTTCGGCCTGCTCGCCCAGGCCGGCGACCTGGTGGGCCGCAACCGCGGTGGCAAAGCCTTCCTCACGCTGGAAGCCGGGCAGAAGCTGCTGCCGCCGGCCGTGGTGGCGCCGCTGCACACGCAGGTGGCCTGCCTGGCTCTGGACGGGCGGCTGCTGGTGTTCGGTGCCGACGAACTCAAGCGCCAGGCGGGCGGCGGCAAGGGCCTGACGCTGATGGACGTGGACGACAAGAGCCCGCTCGTCAGCGTGGCCAGCTGCGGCGACGCGCTGCGCGTGCAGGGCCTGGGCCGCGGCGACAAGCCCAAGGACGAGCTGCTGCGCGGCACCGCGCTGGCCGGCCACCTGGGCAAGCGTGCGCGCAAGGGCCACAAGCTCGACGGCTTCAAGCGGCCGATGCGCCTGCTGGCGGGCTGATCGGGCCCGCCGCGCCGGCCGGTCAGGCCGTGCGCAGGCGGAACACCTCGACGGCCTGCACCAGTTGCCGGGCCTGCTGCTGCAAGGCGTCGGCCGCTTCGGTGGACTGCTGCACCAGCGCCGCGTTCTGCTGCGTCGTCTGGTCCATGCGACCGACGGCCTCACCGACCTGGGTGACGCCGGCGCTCTGCTCGCTGCTGGCCGAGCTGATGCGGCCGATCAGCTCGGTCACGTGCTGCACGGCGTCGACGACCTGGTGCATGGTCTGGCCGGCCCGCTCGGCCAGGGCGTTGCCCTGCTCGACCTGCCCGACGCTGTTGGTGATGAGGGCCTTGATCTCGCGCGCCGCCTCGGCGCTGCGCTGCGCGAGGCTGCGTACCTCGCCGGCCACCACCGCGAAGCCGCGGCCCTGTTCGCCCGCGCGCGCCGCCTCGACCGCGGCGTTCAGGGCCAGGATGTTGGTCTGGAAGGCGATGCCGTCGATGACGCCGGTGATGTCGGCGATGCGGCGGCTGCTCTCGTGGATGCCCTTCATCGTGCCCACGACCTCGGCCACCACCGCGCCACCGTCCTGGGCCACGCGCGAGGCGCCGACGGCCAGGTCGCTGGCCCGGCGCGCGTTGTCGGCGTTCTGGCGCACGGTGTCGCCCAGCTCGCCCATCGACGCGGCCGTCTGCTGCAGCGAGCCGGCCTGCTGCTCGGTGCGGGCGCTGAGATCCTGGTTGCCGTGGGCGATCTGCGTCGTGGTCGTCGCCACGCCCTGCGCGCTGCGGCGCACGGCGCCCACCACCTGGGTCAGCCCGTCCTGCATCTGGTGCAGCGCCGCCATCAGCGGGCTGAACTCGTCGCGCCGGTCATCGATCACCGGCTGGGACAGGTCGCCGGCGCGCACGCGTTCGGCCACCGTCTGGGCCACGCCGATGCGGTGCTTCAGTTGCCGCGCAAACTGCCAGGCAAAGAGCGCCAGGCCCAGCATCGAGGCCACCACCAGCCCCAGCAGCAGGGCGAGCGTCTGCGAGGTCTGGTCACGCACGCTCGACAGCTCCTGGTCGAGCATGCCGCGCTGGTAGCTCACCAGCGCCTCGGCCTGCGTGAGCACCTCGTTGCGGGCCGGGATCGTGCGCGAGACGAGGAACTCGAACGCGGCGTCGTTCTGCCCGTCCAGCACCAGCTTGAGGTTGGCGCCGCCGGTCTCCCAGAAGTTGGCGACCGCCGGCTTCAGGCGGTTGAAGAGTTCGCGCCCCTTCGGCGTGGTGATGGCGGCGTCGTACGCGGCCATCAGCTGCTCGATCGTCTTGCGCTTCTCGCCGATGTCGGCCAGGGTGGCCGCGCGCTCCTCGGGCGTGCGCGACAGCATCGTGTGGCGCACCTGCAGCGACACGCGCGTCACGTTCAGCTCGATCTTCGCGATGCGGTCGAGCTGCGGCACCCGCACGTCGCGCGTGGCCGAGGTGGCGTCGGCGATGCGGTCCAAGCGCAGCCAGGCAAAGGACGCCACGCCGGCGAGGGCGAGGACGAGTACGCCCACCACGGCAAAGAGCCGGACGGACAAGGCATGGGTACTGAATGCAGGCATGTCGTCTCCATTTGAGTTGTCGACGACTGCATCCCCCAAGACCCAGCAGACAGGCGCTCCGGCTCGGCAGGGCCGGACGGAGAACTCGTCGTCAGTTCCGTGGTTTTCGGCTCATGACTGACGAACTTGAGCACTAAATGATGGCGCCGGCATCCGGCCGGCGCCCGGCGCTCAGGCCGGCCGGCGGAGCAGGCCCACGGCCACCGCGCCCAGCGCGACGAACAGCACCAGGCTGTAGAACTCGTAGGACAGACCGGCCAGCTTGACGGCGGCGTCGGCGCAGCTGGCGTAGGCCGCAAAGACCTCGGGCCAGGCGCCGTCCAGCCCCAGGCTGCTGACGATGCGGTCGGCCAGCGTCAGGTTGCAGCTGGTGCTGCTGGCGGCCACGAAGTGCTGCCACAGCGCCGCGGCGATGCCGCAGCCCGCCAGGCCCAGCGCGAGCGCGGCCAGCCCGCGGCGCAGCAGCGGCGCGCGCAGCAGCAGTGCCGGCAACGACACCGCCGCGATGGCGACGAAGATCACCCGCTGCAGCACGCACCAGGGGCAGGGCTGCATGTCGAACACATGCTGCGACACCAGCGCCGCCCCCACCGCCGCCAGCGGCAGCACCACCATCACGGCCCACAGCAGCGGGCGCGGCAGGCCGCGGCGCGAGGCCAGGCCCAGCGACATCGCCGTCATGCGACTTCGGCGATCAGCTCGATCTCGACGCAGGCGCCCATCGGCAGCTGCGCCACGCCGAAGGCGCTGCGCGCATGCGCGCCGATCTCGGCCCCGAAGACCTCGCGCAGCAACTCACTGCAGCCGTTGGTGACGAGGTGGTGCTCAGTGAACGTGGGCGTGCTGTTGACCAGGCTCAGCACCTTGACGATGCGCTTGACGCGGCCGAGATCGCCACCCACCGCGGCGTTCAGCGTGCCCATCAGGTCGATGGCCACGGCGCGGGCGGCGGCCTGGCCCTCGGCGGTGTTCATCGTCAGGCCGAGCTGGCCGACCCAGGCCTTGCCGTCCTGCTTGGCGATGTGGCCCGACACGAAGACCAGCGAGCCGGTCTGCACAAAGGGCACGTAGGCCGCGGCGGGCACGCCCACGGGCGGCAGGCTGATGCCGAGCGCTTGCAGGCGCTGCTGGGGAGTCATGGCAATCCTTCCTTGGATGGGCCGCGGCGGGGGACGACGCGGCACACGTCGGAGGGCCCTCGCCACGCCCCCGGCACGGGGGCTGCGGCCATGCGGGCAAATCCTACACTGGCCCTGCATGGCCGAACCCGTTGCCACCGCCATGCCGGCTGCCGCTGCCGACGCTGCCCCTGCAGCGCCGGCCCGCACGATGGCGCTGGGTGCCGCCCTCGGGCTGGCCTGGGTGGCCGGCAGCGCCTGTCAGCTTCAGATGGCTGCCCTGATGCCGGCGGCCCAGGTGGCCGCGGTGGCGGCGCTGGCCACGCTGCTGGTGCTGGGCGGCGGCTGGCACCGGCGCTCACGGGCCGGCGCGCTGCTGCTGCTGCTGGGCGTGGCCGGGCTGGGCTTTGCGCTCACGCACACCCGTGCCGCGGCACGCCTGGCCGAGGCGCTGCCACCGGCCCTGGAGGGCCAGGACCTGCGACTGCAGGGCACCGTGGCCAGCCTGCCGCGCGAAAGCCTGCAGGGCGTGCGCTTCGAGTTCGAGATCGAGGCCGCCTGGCACCGGGGCCAGCCGGTGGCGGTGCCGCGCCACGTGAGCCTGGGCTGGTGGCGCGGCATCGATGGCGACGCCATGCTCTCGGCGCCGCCCGTGGCCGTGCGCGCCGGCCAGCGCTGGGCCTTCACGGCACGGCTGGCGCAGCCGCATGGCGCGCTGAACCCGAACGGCTTCGACCTCGAGCTGTGGCTCTTCGAGCAGGGCCTGCGCGCCACCGGCAGCGTGCGCGAATCGCGTTCGGCCGGCGCGCAGCCCGCGAGGCTGCTCGACGAGGCCGCGGCGCACCCGGTGGAGCGCCTCCGCCAGGCCGTACGCGACGCGCTGCACGCCCGCGTGCCCGATGCCGGCGCGGCCGGCGTGCTGGCAGCGCTGGCGGTGGGCGACCAGGCGGCCATCGACCGCGGCGACTGGGCGCTGTTCCGCGACACCGGCGTGGCCCACCTGATGAGCATCTCCGGCCTGCACGTGACGATGTTCGCGTGGCTGGCCGGCGCCGTGGTGGGCGCGCTGTGGCGGCGGCATCCCACGGCACCACGGCGCGTGCCGGCGCCGGTGGCCGGGCGCTGGGCTGGGCTGCTGTTCGCCGCGGCCTACGCGCTGCTGGCCGGCTGGGGCGTGCCGGCGCAGCGCACGGTGGCGATGATCGCCGTGGTGGTGCTGCTGCGCCAGGGCGGCCGGCGCTGGCCGCTGCCGGCGGTGCTGGGCGCCGCCGGCCTGGCGGTGGTGGTGGCCGACCCCTGGGCGCTGCTGCAGCCCGGCTTCTGGCTCAGCTTCGTGGCCGTGGCGCTGCTGGCGGCCAGCGGCGCGGCGCAGGCGGCGCCGGGTGGCCGCTGGGGCTGGCTGGCGGCGGCGTTCCGGCAGCAGGCCGTGGCCACCGTGGGCCTGGCGCCGCTGTCGCTGATCTTCTTCCAGCAGCTCTCGCTGGTGGGCTTCTTGGCCAACCTGGTGGCGATCCCGGTGGTGACGCTGCTCGTCACGCCGTTGGCGCTGCTGGGCGTGCTGCTGCCGCCGCTGTGGAGCCTGGGGGCGTGGGTGGTGACGGCGCTGGAGGCGGGGCTCGCGCTGCTGGCCGCCAGCCCGATGGCCGTGTGGTACGCCGCCGCCGCGCCCCCCTGGGCCGTGGCCGCCGGGCTGCTGGGCGCGGTGGTGGCAGTGCTGCCCTGGCCGTGGCGGCTGCGCGTGCTGGCGCTGCCGCTGATGCTGCCGCTGCTGGCGCCGCCGGTGCCCTTGCCTACGGCCGGGCGCTTCGAGCTGCTGGGCCCGGACATCGGCCAGGGCACCGCGGTGCTGCTGCGCACGGCATCGCACACGCTGGTCTACGACGCCGGCCCGGCCTGGGCGCCGGGCTCGGATGCCGGTGATCGCGTGCTCGTGCCGCTGCTGCGATCGCTGGGCGTGCGCCGCATCGACCGCCTGGTGCTGAGCCACCGCGACTCCGACCACACCGGCGGCGCCGCCTCGCTGGCCCGGGCGCTGCCGGTGGCGTCGCTGGCCTCGTCGCTCGACTCTGGCCATGCGCTGCGCGCGCTGGCGCCGCACACGCCCTGCGGGGCCGGGCAGCGCTGGCAGTGGGACGGCGTCGACTTCGAGTTCCTGCACCCGCCGGCCGCGGCGCTGGCCGCCGCCGACGCGAGCACGCGGCCCAACTCGCTGAGCTGCGTGCTGCGCGTGCAGGCGGCCGACGGCCACAGCGTGCTGCTCACCGGCGACATCGAGGCCGCCCAGGAGGCCGCCCTGGTGCGCGACACCGCCCAGCGCCTGCCCAGCACCGTGCTGTGGGTGCCGCACCACGGCAGCAACACCTCGTCCACCGCCGAGTTCATCGGCGCCGTGGCGCCGCGCGTGGCCGTGGTGCAGGCGGCGCACCGCAGCCGCTTCGGCCACCCGGCGCCGGCGGTGCTGGCGCGCTACGCCGAAGCCGGCGTGCCGGTGCTCGCCACCGCCACCTGCGGCGCCTGGGCCTGGGCGGGCGACGGCGAGCCCGGCCGCTGCACGCGCCGGACGGAGCGCCGCTACTGGCATCATCCGGCCGAACCCGGCCCGCCGCCCTGAGGCCGGCTTCAGGCCCGGAGATTGCAAGCAAGGTCGGCTGTCCCGGCCGTTCCGGCCGGGTGCCGTCCCGGCCAGCAGGAGAGCCCGTCCCGTGTCCATCCATGTCGCGCTGAACCACGTCACCCACTACCGCTACGACCGGCGGGTGGGCCTGTCGCCGCAGGTGGTGCGCCTGCGGCCGGCGCCGCACAGCCGCACTCGCATCCTCAGCTATTCGCTGCGCGTGGAGCCCGGCAACCACTTCATCAACTGGCAGCAGGACCCGTTCGCCAACCACCTGGCGCGGCTGGTGTTCCCGGAGCAGACACGCGAGTTCAAGGTCACGGTCGACCTCGTGGCCGAGATGTCGGTGCTCAACCCGTTCGACTTCTTCCTGGAGCCGCACGCCGAAAACTTTCCGTTCGAGTACGACGCCGACAGCCAACGCGAACTGCTGCCTTACCTGACGAAGGGCGAGCTGACGCCGCGCTTCAAGGCGTTCGTCGACAGCATCCCGCGCGACAAGGTCCGCACCATCGATTTCCTCGTGGCGCTGAACCAGCGGCTGCAGCACGACATCAAGTACCTCATCCGCATGGAGCCGGGCGTGCAGACGCCCGAGGTCACGCTCACCAACGGCAGCGGCTCCTGCCGCGACACCGGCTGGCTGCTGGTGCAGGCGCTGCGCCACATGGGCCTGGCGGCGCGCTTCGTCAGCGGCTACCTCATCCAGCTGAAGGCCGACGTCAAGGCGCTCGACGGCCCGAGCGGCAGCGAGGTCGACTTCACCGACCTGCACGCCTGGTGCGAGGTGTTCCTGCCGGGTGCGGGCTGGATCGGCCTCGACCCCACCAGCGGCCTGCTCGCCGGCGAGGGCCACATCCCCGTGGCCTGCACGCCCGAGCCCAGCAGCGCGGCGCCCATCAGCGGCGCCGTCGACGAGAGCGAGGTGGAGTTCAGCCACCACATGCAGGTGACGCGCATCCACGAGAGCCCGCGCGTGACGCTGCCGTACACCGAGGCGCAGTGGGAGAAGATCGTCTCGCTCGGCCACGAGGTCGACCGCCAGCTGAAGGACGGCGACGTGCGCCTGACGATGGGCGGCGAGCCCACCTTCGTGGCCGTGAACGACCGCGACGCCGCCGAGTGGAACACCGATGCACTCGGCCCCACCAAGCGCGGCCTGGCCACCGAACTGGTGCACAAGCTGCGGGCCAAGTACGGCCAGGGCGGCTTCCTGCACTTCGGCCAGGGCAAGTGGTACCCCGGCGAGCAGCTGCCGCGCTGGGCGCTCAGCATCTGCTGGCGCAAGGACGGCCAGCCGTGCTGGAGCGACCCCTCGCTCTTTGCCGACGAGCGCGACGTGCACCGCTACACCGCGGCCGACGCCGAGGGCTTCGTGCGCACGCTGACGAAGAAGCTCGGGCTCGACGACCGCTACGTCACACCCGGCTTCGAGGACACCTGGTACTACCTCTGGCGCGAGCGCCGGCTGCCGGTGAACGTGGACCCGTTCGACTCGCGCCTGGACGACGAGCTCGAGCGCGCGCGCCTGCGCCGCGTGTTCAGGCAGGGGCTCGATGCCACCGTGGGCTGGCTGCTGCCGCTGAAGCGCGAATGGCACGTCGGCATGGCCGGCCCGGCCTGGGCCACCGGGCCCTGGTTCGTGCGCGACGAGCGGCTGTACCTGATCCCGGGTGACTCCCCCATGGGCTACCGCCTGCCGCTGGACAGCCTGCCCTGGGCCGCCAAGGGCGACATGCCGCTGCTGCTGGCGCAGGACCCCTTCGCGCCGCAGCCGCCGCTGCCGGTGGCCGCTGCGGTGAGGTCGCAGTTCGCCGCGGCAGCCGCCGGGGCCACCACCGCAACCGGAGCCACCGCGCGCGCCGCGGCTGCGGCCGCCGGCGCCGATGCGGGGCTCGACCACGATGGCTTCCAGGCCGATGGCACCGCGGGCCTGGCCGGCACCGGCTTCGGTGGCGCGCCGGGCGTCGACCGCATGGGTATCGGTACGGGCACGGGCACCGGCACCGGCCCCGGCGCGACCGAGCACTCGCCCGAGTACGCCTTCCCGCGTGATGCCGGCACGGTGCCGGCGCGCTTCGTCTCGGCCGGCGAGGTCACGCGCACGGCGCTGTGCGTGGAGGTGCGCGATCCGCAACGCGGCAACGGCCCCAAGGCCGAGAAGCTGCACGGCGGCCAGAGCGGCGTGATGTACCTCTTCATGCCGCCGCTGCGCTTTCTGGAGGACTACCTCGAGCTGCTGGCCGCCATCGAGGCCACGGCCACCGAGCGCGGCGTGAAGATCGTGCTCGAGGGCTATCCGCCGCCGCGCGACCCGCGCCTGAAGATGCTGGCCGTCACGCCCGACCCGGGCGTCATCGAGGTCAACATCCACCCCGCGCACGACTGGGACGAACTCGTCGACCACACCGAGTTCCTGTACGAGGCCGCGCACCAGACGCGCCTGTCGACCGAGAAGTTCATGCTCGACGGCCGCCACACCGGCACCGGCGGCGGCAACCACTTCGTGCTGGGCGGCGCCACGCCGGCCGACAGCCCCTTCCTGCGCCGGCCCGATCTGCTGGCCAGCCTCATCACCTACTGGCAGAACCACCCGTCGCTGAGCTACCTGTTCAGCGGCCTGTTCATCGGCCCCACGAGCCAGCACCCGCGCTTCGACGAGGCGCGCGGCGACCAGGTCTACGAGGTCGAGATCGCGCTGGACGAGATCGAGCGCCAGCTGGGCCTGCACGGCCAGGTTCCGCCCTGGCTCATCGACCGCACGCTGCGCAACCTGATGGTGGACGCCACCGGCAACACCCACCGCACCGAGTTCAGCATCGACAAGCTCTACTCGCCCGACGGCCCCACCGGCCGCCTGGGCCTGCTGGAGCTGCGCGCCTTCGAGATGCCGCCGCACGCGCGCATGAGCCTGGCGCAGCAGCTGCTGATGCGCGCGCTGGTGGCCTGGTTCTGGAAGGAGCCGTACCGCGGCCGCGGCGCGACGCGCCTCACGCGCTGGGGCACCGGCCTGCACGACCGCTTCATGCTGCCGACCTTCGTGCAGATGGACTTCGACGACGTCATCGCCGACCTCAACGCGGCCGGCTTCGCCTTCGACCCGGCCTGGTTCGCGCCGCACCTGGGCTTCCGCTTCCCGTTGATCGGCGATGTGCAGGTGGCCGGCATCCAGCTGACCCTGCGCAACGCGCTCGAGCCCTGGCACGTGATGGGCGAAGAGGGCGCGGCCGGTGGCACGGTGCGCTACGTCGACTCGTCGCTCGAGCGGCTGGAGGTCAAGGCCACGGGCCTGAACGGCAACCGCCACGTCGTCACCGTCAACGGCCGCGCGCTGCCGCTGCAGCCCACGGGGCGTGTCGGCGAGGCCGTCTGCGGCGTGCGCTACCGCGCCTGGAACCCGCCATCGGCGCTGCACCCGACCATCGGCGTGCACGCGCCGCTCACCTTCGACATCGTCGACAGCTGGATGGGCCGCAGCCTCGGCGGCTGCCGCTACCACGTGGCGCACCCCGGCGGCCGCAACTACGACGTGTTCCCGGTCAACGCCTACGAGGCCGAGAGCCGCCGCCTCGCGCGCTTCTTCCGCATGGGCCACACGCCGGGACCGATGAACGTGCAGCGCGCCGATCCGAGCCTGGAGCTGCCGTTCACGCTGGATCTTCGAACCGCTTGATGCCTGCCTGATCGATGTCGGCTCACCCCACGCCTGGCCAGGAGCAGTTGCCGCTCGGTGACGGCGACTCGGCGGCCGGCGCCGCGGCGCACGCCTTCGCGTCGCACGCGCTGCCGCCCGAGCCTGGCGTGTGGGACGAGCTGCGCGGCCCCGGCGGCGTGCTGCGGCCGGCGTGGCAGCGCTTCGTGGCCCAGGTGCCGGTGCCGGCCGGTGGTGTCTCGATGGCCGAGGACCTCGACCGCCGCGTCGCGCAGGTGGAGCAGCGCATCCGCCTCGACGGCGTCACGCACAACGTGTTTGCCGAGGCCGGCGGCGGCGGCGTCTCGGTGCGGCCCTGGTCGCTGCAGCTGCTGCCGCTGGTCATCGAGCCGCGCGACTGGGCGGCCATCGAAGCCGGCGTGGTGCAGCGCGCCGAGCTGCTGGAGCGCACGCTGGCCGACCTGTACGGCCCGCAGACCCTGCTGCACCAGGGCCTGCTGCCGCCGGCGCTGCTGCTGCGCCACCCCGGCTGGCTGCGGCCGATGATCGGCGTGGCGCCGGCGGGCGGGCAGCGCCTTTTCATCGTCGCCTTCGACCTGGCCCGCGGCCCCGACGGCCGCTGGTGGCTGGTGTCGCAGCGCACCCAGGGCCCCTCGGGCCTGGGCTACGTGCTGCACAACCGGCTCGTCATCGCGCGGCAGTTCCCCGAGGCCTTTGCCTCGATGCGCGTGCAACGCATTGCCAGCTCGTACCGGCTGCTGCTCGACGCGCTGGAACAGCGCGCCGCGCAGGTGGCACAAGACGCCGCCGGCCGCGCCAACCCGCGCATCGTGCTGCTGACGCCCGGGCCCTACAGCGAGACCTACTTCGAGCACGCCTACCTGGCGCGCTACCTCGGCCTGCCGCTGGTGGAAGGCGGCGATCTCACCGTGCGCGGCGAGCGCCTGTACCTCAAGACGGTGGAGGGCCTGGAGCCCGTGCACGGCGTGATGCGCCGGCTCGACGACGACTGGTGCGATCCGCTGGAGCTGCGCCCCGACAGCGCGCTCGGCGTGCCCGGCCTGCTGCAGGCCGCGCGGGCCGGCACGGTGGTGATGGCCAACGCGCTGGGCAGCGCCTTCCTCGAGTCGCCCGCGGTGCAGGGCTTCCTGCCCGGCATCGCCGAGAAGCTGCTCGGCGAGCCGCTGGCGCTGCCGAGCCTGCCCACGTGGTGGTGCGGCGAGGCGGCGGCCTGGTCCGACGTGCGCGACCACCTGGCCGACAAGGTCGTGCGCAGCACCTTCCCGCGCGGCGGCCGCACCACGCAGGCCTTCAACCTGGGGCAGGCCTACCCGCCCGGCAGCGACGGCGAGCGCGCCCCGGTGCCGGTGCACGAGGACCCCGACGCCTGGACGGTGCAGGGCCGCCTGCGCTTCTCGCGCGCACCCATCTGGGGCGATGGCGCGGTCACGCCGCGCCCGGCCATGGTGCGTGTCTACGCCATCGCCGACGGCCGCCCCGGCCAGCAGCGCTGGCACGTGCTGCCCGGCGGCATGACGCGCGTGGCGCGGCGAGAAGACGCCAGCATCAGCATGCAGCGTGGCGGCACCAGCCTCGACACCTGGGTCATGACCGAGGGCCCGGTCGACGCCTTCAGCATGCTGCCGCAGCGCCTGCGCGTCGACGACCTCGCCGCGCACCAGCGCCCGGTGAGCAGCCGCACTGGTGAGAACCTGTTCTGGCTGGGCCGCTACACCGAGCGCACCGAGCAGCTGGTGCGGCTGGCGCGCAGCACGCTGCTGCTGATCGACGCCGACGCCGAGCTGGCGCCGCCGCTGCGCGCCGCGCTGTCGCAGCTGGCGGTGCGCACGGGCCTGGCGCCCGTGGGCGTGCCGACGCTGTCGCAGAGCCCGCGCCACTTCGAGCGTGCGCTGCTGTCGGCGCTCACCGACACCCGCACCGCCACCAGCATCGCCTACAACCTGCAGGCGCTGGAGCGCGCGGCGATGGCGCTGCGCGAGCGGCTGGCGCCCGAGCAGTGGGGCCTCGTGCGGCAGATGGGCGAGAGCTTCACCGGCGCGCTCGAGACGCTGCACGGCGAGCTGCCGTTGCCGGCGCAGGTGCTGCCCGCGCTCGACCGCCTGGCGCTGCAGCTGGCGGCGGCCACCGGCGCGCAGACCGACCGCATGACGCGCGACCACGGCTGGCGGCTGCTCACCGTGGGCCGGCTGCTTGAGCGGCTGCAGGGGCTGACGACGCGGCTGCTGGCCTTCCTGGGGCCGGTGCCCGAGGGGCGCGACGCCGAGCACCCGCTGGGCGCCCTGGGCACGGTGGCCGGCGTGGAGCTGCTGCTGGAGCAGTTCGACAGCCTCATCACCTTCCGCGCCCGCTACCAGCGGCATGAAGACCTGCTGGCGCTGACCGAGGTGCTGGTGCTCGACAGCAGCAACCCGCGCGCCTTTGCCGGCGTGCTGCGGCGGCTGCGCACCGAGCTGTCCAAGCTGCCGGGGCCGGCCGAATCGCACCAGCCGCTGCTGGCGCTGTTGCCACCCGAAGGCGCCGGCCTCACGCTGGCGCGGCTGCGCGAACTGGAGAACGAAGACGTGTCGGCCACCGCCGCCGCGCTGCGCGAGCTGGCGGCCGAGCTGCTGCAGGCCGCCAACACCCTGGCCGACCGCATCGGCGAACGCTTCTTCACACTGGCCCAGGGCCAGGACCAGCGCATCGGATAGCGCAGACGACCATGCCGATGCAGCTCGAAGTCCGCCACGAGACGCGCTACGCCTACGCGGCGCCGGTGTCGCTGGCCCACCACCTGGCCCACCTCAAGCCGCTGGAAGACGCGCACCAGCAGCTGCTGCAGTTCGAGCTCGACGTGCAGCCGGCGCCCGCGCAGTGGCGCGACAGCACCGACGCCTGGGGCAACGCGCAGCGCCACTTCGGCCTGGCGCAGCCGCACGACCGGCTCACGGTCACGGCCTGCAGCCGCGTGGCCGTGGCGCCGCGCTTCGCGGCGCTGCGCCCCGAGGCCTCGCCGCCCTGGCCCGAGGTGGCGGCGTGTGTGCGCTACGTGGCGCGCGCGCCCTTCGTGGCGGCGGCCGAGTTCGCGCTGCCCTCGCCCTACGTGCCGCGGCTGCCGGCGCTGCGCGAGCTGGGCACGGGCCTGTTCACGCCCGGCCGCCCGGTGGCCGAGGCGGCGCTGGAGCTGATGCACCGGCTGCATGCCGAGTTCCACTACGAAAGCCGCAGCACCGACGTCGACACGCCGCTGCAGCAGGTGCTCCTGCAGCGGCGTGGCGTGTGCCAGGATTTCGCCCACCTGCTGGCCGGCGTGCTGCGCGCCTGGGGGCTGCCGGCGCGCTACGTGAGCGGCTACCTGCTCACCCACGCGCCGCAGTCTGACGGCCGCGACGGCGCGCCGATGCTCGGTGCCGACGCCTCGCACGCCTGGGTGCAGCTGTGGTGCCCGGGCACGCCCGGCGTGCCGGCCGGCGCGGGTGGGGCCGACGACGCCTGGCTCGACCTCGACCCCACCAACGACTGCGTGCCCGGCAGCGGCCACGTGCGCCTGGCCGTGGGCCGCGACTTCGGCGACGTCACGCCGCTGCGCGGCGTCATCCGCGGTGGCGGCGGTCACCACACGCTGGCGGTGGCCGTGACGACGCGGCGGCTGGACAGCCCGGCCACGCGGGCCCGCGAGTTGCTATCCCCAAGACCGATGGAGAACACCCGATCATGAAGTCGGCCTACGACGAGATGAACACCGCCGCCGGCGCCGTGCGCCCGCAGTACGAGGTGTACGCGGAGTGGCTGAAGCGCCAGCCGGCCGAGGCCATGCGCTCGCGGCGCGCCGAGGCGGAGATGATCTTCCGCCGCGTCGGCATCACCTTCGCGGTGTACGGCGCCAAGGACGAAGACGGCGCCGGCACCGAGCGCCTGATCCCCTTCGACCTGATCCCGCGCGTGATCCCCGGCGCCGAGTGGCGGCGCATGGAAGACGGCCTGCGCCAGCGCGTGACGGCGCTCAACCGCTTCATCCACGACGTCTACCACGACCAGGAGATCCTGAAGGCCGGCATCGTGCCCGCCGAGCAGGTGCTGAACAACGCCCAGTTCCGCAAGGAGATGATGGGCGTCAACGTGCCCGGCGGCGTGTACTCGCACATCAGCGGCGTCGACATCGTGCGTGCCGACACCGGCCAGGGCGGCGAGTACTACGTGCTCGAGGACAACCTGCGCGTGCCCAGCGGCGTGAGCTACATGCTCGAGAACCGCAAGATGATGATGCGGCTCTTCCCCGAGCTCTTCAGCATGCACCGCGTCGAGCCCGTGGCGCACTACCCCGACCTGCTGCTGGAGACGCTGCGCGCCGTGTCGCCCAGCGGCGTCAACGAGCCGACGGTGGTGGTGCTCACGCCCGGCATGTACAACAGCGCCTACTTCGAGCACGCGTTCCTCGCGCAGCAGATGGGCGTGGAGCTCGTCGAGGGTCAGGACCTGTTCGTCAAGGACGGCTTCGTCTACATGCGCACGACGCAGGGCCCCAAGCGCGTGGACGTGATCTACCGCCGCGTCGACGACGACTTCCTCGACCCCAAGGCCTTCCGCGCCGACAGCACGCTGGGCTGCGCCGGGCTGCTCGATGTGTACCGCGCCGGCAACATCACGCTGGCCAACGCCATCGGCACCGGCATCGCCGACGACAAGAGCATCTATCCCTACGTGCCCAAGATGGTGGAGTTCTACCTCGGCGAGAAGCCGATCCTGAACAACGTGCCCACCTACCTGTGCCGCGAGGCGGACGACCTCAAGTACGTGATGGACCACATGCACGAGCTGGTGGTGAAGGAGGTCCACGGGGCCGGCGGCTACGGCATGCTCGTAGGCCCCGCGGCCACCAAGGCCGAGGTCGAGGCGTTCAAGGCGGTGGTGAAGGCCAACCCGGCCAACTACATCGCGCAGCCCACGCTGAGCCTGTCGACCTGCCCCACCTTCGTGGAGGCCGGCATCGCGCCGCGGCACATCGACCTGCGGCCGTACGTGCTGAGCTCGGGCAAGACGGTGCAGACGGTGCCCGGCGGGCTCACGCGCGTGGCGCTGAAGGAGGGCTCGCTGGTCGTGAACTCGTCGCAGGGCGGGGGCACGAAGGACACCTGGGTGCTCGAGGAGTAAGGAGGACCATGATCATGCTGTCGAGGACCGCCGACCACCTGTTCTGGATGGCGCGCTACATGGAGCGCGCCGAGAACACGGCCCGCATGCTGGACGTGAACTACCAGACCTCGCTCCTGCCGCAGAGCGCCGACACGGCCCTGCAGGGCTGGAGCGGGCTGCTGAGCATCAGCGAGCTCACCTGGGCCTACAACCAGCAGCACCAGCAGATCGATGCGCGCAGCGTCATGGACTTCATGGTGCGCGACGAGAAGAACCTCTCGAGCATCTGGAACTGCCTGCGCGCGGCGCGCGAGAACGCGCGTGCCGTGCGCGGCGCGCTGACGACCGAAGTGTGGGAAACGCAGAACCAGACCTGGCTCGAGTTCAACCGCATGCTCAAGGCCGGCGAGTTCGAGCGCGACCCCGGCGCCTTCTTCGAGTGGGTGAAGTTCCGCAGCCACCTGAGCCGCGGCGTCACGGTGGGCACGATGCTGATGGACGAGGCGCTGCACTTCCTGCGCATCGGCACCTTCCTCGAGCGCGCCGACAACACGGCGCGGCTGCTGGACGTGAAGTTCCAGGCCCTGGCCGGCGACGATTATTTCGGCCCCGTCGACGCGCAGCAGCAGCAGCAGGGCGCGGCCACGCCGCAGGAGGTGGACTTCTACCACTGGAGCGCGATCCTGCGGTCGGTGTCCGGCTTCGAGATCTACCGCAAGGTCTACCGTAACGTCATCCGGCCCGAGAAGGTGGCCGAATTGCTGATCCTGCGGCCCGACATGCCGCGCTCGCTGGCGGCGTGCATGAACGACGTCGTCGCCAACCTGCGCCTCGTGGCCAACCAGCAGAGCGACGAGACGCTGCGCCGCGCCGGCCGGCTGCAGAGCGACCTGCGCTATGGCCGCATCGACGAGATCCTGGCCACCGGGCTGCACGCGTACCTCACGCAGTTCCTCGACCGCGTGGGTGATCTCGGGGTGGGCATCAGTCGGGACTTCCTGGTGCCGATGGCGGCTTGACGACTGGGTTGCTGTCGTTCGGTGTTGCTGTCGCTGCATCGCGCGTCGCGGCAGGCGGTGCGCGGTGCGGGCGCACGGTGTGGCGGTCGGTGCTGCGCACCGACTGCCCTGCGCTGCTCACCTTGAGGGCGCACGGCAAAGCCCGCGTAGCGAGTTTTGCGGCGGGCCATGAACGCGAGCAGCGCAGGGCAGTCGGCCCGAAGGGCCGACCGCTTCAATTCACGCCACAGCCCCCGCCCGCACAGCCCTTTGCCGCGCGAAGCACCGACAGAAACCTCCCAACACGCACGCACACACGCCAACGCCCAGCGCCCACGCGCGACACTCGCGTCTCTGTCAACGTCCGCCGGAGACCGCGTGTGACCCTGCCCCTTGCCGCTGAATCGACACTCCCAGCCCCGGTGCAGGGCAGCGTCATCGCCGTGGAGGTCCAGGCCGGCCAGCAGGTGGCGGCCGGGGCCGTGCTGCTGCTGCTGGAGTCGATGAAGATGGAGGTGCCGCTGCAGGCCCCCTGGCCGGCCCAGGTGCTGTCGGTGGATGCCGCCGTGGGCGAGGTGGTCGACGAAGGCCAGCCGTTGCTGCGGCTCCGCCGGCTGGCCGACGCGCCCGCCGCCGTCGCCCAGGCACCCGCCAACGAAGCCGCTGCCGGCCCACGCGCCGACCTGCAACGTCTGCTCGACCGCCGCGCCCTGCTGGCGGATGCCGCGCGGCCCGAAGCCATCGCGCGCCGCCACGCCGACGGCCTGCGCAGCGCGCGGGAGAACCTCGCCGACCTGCTGGACGACGGCAGCTTCAACGAGGTCGGCGCCTTCGCCGTGGCGGCGCAGCGCAGCCGCCGCAGCCTTGAAGACCTGCAGCGCCAGACCCCGGCCGACGGCCTGGTCTGCGGCACCGGCGCCGTGCAGGGCCGGCCGGTGGCCGTGCTGGCCTACGACTACACGGTGCTCGCGGGCACGCAGGGCGTCAACAACCACGCCAAGAGCGACCGGCTGCTCGACGTGGCTGCGCGCTAGGGCCTGCCGGTGGTGTGGTTCTGCGAGGGCGGTGGTGGCCGCCCGGGCGATGTCGACTGGCCCGGAGTCGCCGGCCTGCACACCGGCACCTTTGCGCGCTTCGCAGCCCTGTCGGGCGTGGTGCCGCGCATCGGCATCGTGGCCGGGCGATGCTTCGCCGGCAACGCGGCGCTGCTCGGGTGCTGCGATGTCATCGTGGCCGTGCGCGGGGCCAGCATCGGCATGGGCGGGCCGGCGATGATCGAAGGCGGCGGGCTGGGCCGTGTCGAGCCCGATGAGGTCGGGCCGCTGGCGGTGCAGGCGCCCAACGGCGTGGTCGACGTGGTGGTCGACGACGAGGCCGCGGCCGTGCGCGCCACGAGGGCCGCGCTGTCGCTGCTGACGCAGCCGCTCGCGCCACCCGGCGCGCCGGGCGCCGACCCCGCCACGCTGCGCGAGGCCGTGCCCGCCAACCGCAACGCCCTCTACGAGCCGCGCCGCGTGCTCGAGGCCGTGGCCGATGCCGGCACGCTGCTGGAGCTGCGCGCCGCCTTCGGCGTGGGCGTGATCACCGCGCTGGCGCGGCTCCAGGGCCGGGCGGTGGCGCTCGTGGCCAGCAACCCGCGCCACCTGGGCGGCGCGCTCGACGCGCCGGCCTGCGACAAGCTCGCGCGCTTCATGCAGCTGGCCGATGCCTTCGGGCTGCCGCTGCTGAGCTTCATCGACTCACCCGGCTTCATGGTCGGCCCCGAGTCGGAGAAGACGGCGATGGTGCGCCATGCCTCGCGCCTCTTCGTCAACGCCGCGGCGCTGCGCGTGCCGGTGGCGGCGGTGGTGCTGCGGCGCGGCTACGGTCTGGGGGCGATGGGCCTGGCCGGCGGCTCGTTCCACGTGCCGGTGGCCATCGCGGCCTGGCCCAGCGGGGAGTTCGGCGGCATGGGCCTCGAAGGGGCGGTGAAGCTGGGCTTCCGCAAGGAGCTGGAGGCAGCGCCCGAGGCCGAGCGCGAGGTGCTGTTCCAGCGCCTGCTGCAGCAGGCCATCGAGCGCGGCCAGGCGCTGAACATGGCCAGCCACGGCGAGATCGACGAGGTCATCGACCCCGCCGAGACACGCGCCTGGCTGCAGCGCGTGCTGGCCGCGGCTTGCGCCGCGCCGCTGCCGCCGCGGCGGCCGTTCATCGACACCTGGTGAACCGCGGCCGCGTGCCAGCCGCGGCGTTCAGCCCAGCCGCGCCCGGTGCCGCGCCACCTGGGCCAGCACCTGCGCCGGCGCCGTGCCGCCGACGATGTTGCGGGCGTTCAGCGAGCCCTCCAGCGTGAGCACGCCGAAGGCGTCGTCGCCGATGCGCGGCTCGATGGCCTGCAACTCGGCGAGCGACAGCTCCGACAGGTCGACCCCGCGGCCCAGCGCCACCTTCACCGCATGCGCCACCGCTTCGTGCGCGTCGCGGAAGGGCAGGCCCTTCTTCACCAGGTGGTCGGCCAGGTCCGTGGCGGTGGCGTAGCCGCGCATCGCGGCGCGCCGCAGCGCTTCGGGCTTGACGACGATGCCGCTCACCATCTCGGCCATGATGCGCAGCGTGGCCGCCAGCGTGTCCACGGTGTCGAACAGCGGTTCCTTGTCTTCCTGGTTGTCCTTGTTGTAGGCCAGCGGCTGGCCCTTCATCAGCGTGACGAAGCCGGTGAGGTGGCCCAGCACGCGCGCGCTCTTGCCGCGTGCCAGCTCGGCGACATCGGGGTTGCGCTTCTGCGGCATGATGGAACTGCCCGTGCAGTAGCGGTCGGCCAGGTCGATGAAGCCGAAGTTCTGGCTCATCCACAGCACGATCTCTTCGGCCAGGCGCGACACGTGCACCATCGTGATCGCCGCCCAGGCGCTGAACTCGATGGCGAAGTCGCGGTCGCTCACGGCGTCCAGGCTGTTCTGGCACACAGCGTCGAAGCCCAGCGTGCGCGCCACGCGCTCGCGGTCCAGCGGGTAGCTGGTGCCGGCCAGCGCCGCGGCGCCCAGCGGCAGCACGTTCACGCGCTTCCTCACATCGGCCAGGCGTTCGGCGTCGCGCGCGAACATCTCCACGTAGGCCAGCAGGTGGTGGCCAAAGCTCACTGGCTGCGCCACCTGCAGGTGCGTGAAGCCCGGCATCACGGTGCCGGCGTGCGGCTCGGCCAGGTCCACCAGCGCGCGCTGCATGCCGGCCAGCAACGGGGCCAGCTGGTCGATCTCGCCGCGCAGCCACAGGCGCACGTCGGTGGCGACCTGGTCGTTGCGGCTGCGGCCGGTGTGCAGCCGCTTGCCGGCGTCGCCCACCAGGGCCGTCAGGCGCGCCTCGATGTTGAGGTGCACGTCCTCGAGTTCGAGCTTCCACTCGAAGCGGCCCTGTTCGATCTCTTCCGCAATCTGCGCCATGCCGCGGCGGATGTCGGCCAGGTCCTGCGCGCCGATCACGCCCTGCGCGGCCAGCATCTCGGCGTGGGCCAGGCTGCCGTCGATGTCGGCCCGCCACAGGCGGCGGTCGAAGCCCACGCTGGCGGTGTAGCGCTGCACCAGCTCGCTCATCGGCTCGGTGAAGAGAGCAGACCAGGCCTGCTGTTTGTTGGCCAGGGGATCGAGGGACATGGGGTGGGATGGTTGGAAGCGGACGCCTCCGTATTATCCCGGCCACCCTGGCCCCGCCCGCGATGAACGACAGCCCCGCCCGCACCGCCGCGTTCGACCTCTGCCACCCGGCGCTGGCGCTGCGCGTGGTGCTGCTGGTGCAGGCCGTGCTGGCGGTGCTGGCGCTGGCCGGTGCCGACAGCGTCGCCGGCTGGTGGGCGCGCCAGGGCGTGCTGGCCTTCGGCGGTGCCGGTGCCTCGGTGCTGTGGCTGGTGCTGCTGTGCGCATTGCAGCGCCCGCTGGCGGCGCAGCCCCGCGCCGTGGGTGGTGCGGTGGCCACGCTGCTGGGGGCGCTGGTGGCGCTGCTGATGTGGTGGCCGCTGGCGGCGCTGGGCCTGGTGGCTGGCGGTGCATGGCAGGCTGGCGCGGCGGGCACGGGTGGCGCGCTCGCCGCGCTGCTGCTGCACGGCTGGCTTCTGCTGCGCG
>JAIXTY010000182.1 GCA_027483705.1 Rubrivivax sp. | reverse complement strand
TGCGCGGCTTTGCCAGCCGGCTGCGCTGGCACTGCCACTTCATGCAGAAGCTGGAGGACGAGCCGCAGATCGAGTTCCGCAACTTCGCGCGCAGCCACGACGGCCTGCGTGCCGGCGACGGCGTGCACGAAGGCGCCGTCGACAGCGCGCGCCTGCACGCCTGGTGCGAAGGCCGCACCGGCTTTCCGATGGTCGACGCCTGCATGCGCCAGCTCACCACCACCGGCTGGCTGAACTTCCGCATGCGCGCGATGCTCGTCAGCTTCGCGGCCTATCACCTGGGCCTGCACTGGCGCGCGCCGGGCCTGCACCTGGCGCGGCAGTTCCTCGACTTCGAGCCCGGCATCCACTGGAGCCAGATGCAGATGCAGAGCGGCACCACCGGCATCAACACGCTGCGCATCTACTCGCCGGCCAAACAGCAGGCCGAACACGACCCCGACGGCATCTACGTGCGCCGCTGGCTGCCCGAGCTCGGCACGCCGGCCTACCCGAAGCCCATCGTCGACGAGCGCGCGGCGCTGGCCGACATGAAGGCACGCCTGTACGCGCTGCGCCAACGCAGCGAGGTGCGCGCCGAGGCCGACGCCATCCAGCGCAAGCACGGCTCGCGCAAGGCCGGCCTGCCGCCCACGTCGTCGAAGAAGCTCAGCCGGCCCGCGCCACCGCCCGACGACGCGCAGGGCGAACTCTTCTGATCACAATGCGCCGCATGGTGATGGACAACGATCCGCTGTGGAGGCTGCGCCACGCGCTGGCCGGGCTGGGCGTAGCGCTGCTGCTGTCGGTGTTCATCGCCGCGGGGCTGGGCCGCGTGCTGGGCGACGCCTTCGCCGGCACCTACGGTGCGCGCGTGGCCGTCTACGGCGGGCTGCTGCTGCACGTGGTGGTGGGCGCCGGGGTGCTGTTCGTCAAGGTGGCGCAGCACGAGACACGCCCGCTCACGGCCGGCCGCGCGCTCAAGTGGCTGGCCAGCCTGTGGCTGTGGCCGCTGCTGCTGCTGGGCCGGAGCCGGCCGCGCAGCGACTGATCACTGCGACTGCAGGATGCGCCGTCCGGCCAGCTGCTGCACCGGCCGCGCGTTCATCGGGTAGATGCGCGCAAACAGCTCGATCTGCTCCGGCGACATCGTCACCGGCTGGCGCATCACGATCCAGCGCACGTCTTCCGAGCACGGCGGCGTGGTCAGCGAGCCCATGTAGGTGAAGTAGCGCGCATCGCTGGGCAGCAGCGCCTGCAGGCTGAGCGGCACGCGCGCCGGCACCTCCTGGTGCTGCTCCAGCGGCAGGTTGTTCCACACCGTCTGCACCACCGGGTGCGGCGGACCGCGCTCGATGAGCAGCGCGACGACGGCCAGCTTGCCCTGCGCGTCGCGGTGCACGAGGTGGGCCGACATCTCGAACTGGCGGCCGTCGATGCGCTCCTCCGCCGGGCGGTGGAAGTGCATCTGCAGCAGCTCGAAGCGCTGGCCGGCCACCTCGATGTGGCTGCCGGCCGCGATGTTGGCCTGCACCGTGTGGCCGTTGTCGATGACACCGAAGCGGCTGTCGGCGTAGGCGAACTTCACCGGCTCCAGGTCCACCGCCAGGCCGCCGCGGATGTCCACCGGGCTCTGGCGCTGGCCATTGCCGCAGAGGTTGAACTCGGGCCGCAGCCGCGCCCAGGCCGCCGGGCCGCCATCGCCCTGGTACGACCAGTGCGGCGTGCTGCCATGGCCCGCGCTTTCGGCGCGCGCACGCGCCGCGGGCCGCGGGGCCGCCGGCGGTGGCGTGGTGCGGGCCACGACCTTCAGGTCGTAGGGATTCGCCGGCTCGTCGCGCAGCGTCTGGCGGGCCAGCTTGCCGGCCAGGCGCTGGCGCAGCACTTCCAGCGGGTCGACGGCCGCGGGTGTGGCCTCGGGCTTGGCGTCGACCTTGGTGTCCGACTTGGCGTCGTTCTTGGCATCCGGCCTGGCATCGGCCTTGCCGTCGCCGCGAGCCTCGGACGCCAGGTCCACGCGCACCGTGGTCGTGTCGGGCGACGGGCCCAGGCGCATGGGCTTGACCTGCGGCGGGTTGGCCCAGGCCGCCGAAGCGACCAGGGCCGCCAGGGCCATCACGGCAGCGGCGCGCGGCGACGGGATCGGGGTCGGGTGCGGTCGGCGGGTCATCCCGGCGTTATCGACCGCCGCCGGCCGCTGCTTGAGCCGCCCCTCGACGCACCTCGTGGCGCCCGGCGTGGCCTACGCGACGGGCCCGACTGGCGCCTCGCGCGGCAGGCGCGGCCTCACCCACCACCAGGCCGCCAGGCCGATGCCCAACAGCGCCGCCGAGGCCAGCGCCAGCCCGGCCAGCGAACCCATCGCCAGCGGCGCCAGCACGCCCGCCACCAGCGCGTTGGCCCCGCTGCTGGCGGAGGCCTGCACCGACGAGGCCATGCCGCGCCGATCGGGCGCCTGGTCGAGCGCCAGCACGGTGACGGCCGGCGTCAGCAGGCTCCAGCCGAAGGCCAGCAGCGCGATCGGCAGCATCGCCGCCCACAGCGGCGGCCGCTCGACCGCCAGGCACAGCGCCACGTTGGCGAGCACCGCCACGAGCGCGATCAGGAAGCCGTGGCGGATCTGGTGCCGCGGCTTCACGCGCCCGGCCATGCGGCCGCTGAACCAGGCCCCGCCCATGATGCCGGCCACCGTGAGCACGAAGAACACGAAGAACTGCCCCGGCGCCAGCCCGAGCAGCGTGCCCAGGAAGGCTGGCGCCGACAGCACGTACAGGAACATCGCGTTGAAGGGCACGCCGCTGGCCGCCACCAGCGCCAGGAAGCGCGGGTTGCGCGCCAGGCCGGCATAGCCGCGCATCAGTGGCCGCAGGCCGAAGGGCTGGCGCGCCGCGGGCGGCAGCGTCTCGGGCAGCCAGCGCAGCATCGCCACGGCCAGCGCTGCGCCCAGCGCCGCCAGCATCCAGAAGATCGCCGCCCAGCCCGCCGCGTGCAGCAGCAGCGCGCCGAACAGCGGCGCCACCGCCGGCGCGATGCCGAAGAACAGCGTCACCTGCGACATCAGCCGCTGCGCGTCGGCCGGGCCGTAGAGATCGCGGATCAGCGCGCGGGTGACCACCATGCCCACGCCGGCGCTCGCGCCCTGCAGCGCGCGGCCGAGCAGCAGCGTCGGCAGGTCGGGCGCCAGCGCACACACGGCCGAGGCGAGCGTGAACACCACGAGGCCCGTCAGCACCACCGGGCGGCGCCCGAAGCTGTCGGCCAGCGCGCCGTGGAACAGGTTCATCACCGCAAACGCAGCCAGGTACACCGACAGCGTCTGCTGCAGGCCCACCGGGCCGGAGCCGATGCCCTGGGCGATGTCGCCGAAGGCCGGCAGGTAGGCGTCGATCGCGAACGGACCGATCATGCCCAGGCAGGCCAGCAGCAGCGCCAGCGTCCAGGGCCGGCCGGGCCACGCGGCGTGGGCGTTCATCGTGGGGGTGGGCTGCCCCTGCGCGCATGCGGGGTGCCGGGTCGGTGCTTCAATGCGCGGCATCATGCCTGCACACGCTCCGACCCCGCTGCCTCCTCGGCGACTCATCCTGTGCACCGCCGCCGCGCTGGCCCTGCCCTTCATGGCGCGCCCGGCCCGGGCGTCGACGCCGCTGCCGACGATGACCGAAGGCCCGTTCTACCCCACGGCCCGCTGGCGTGCGCAGGGCCCCTTCGCCGGCGACTGGGACGCCGACCTCACGCGCGTGCAGCGCGCCGGCCGCGTGCGCGTGGCCACGGGCGAGCACCTCGGCCTGGAACTGCAATTGCGCGACAGCGCCGGCCGCGCCATCGACGGCGCGGCGGTGGAGATCTGGCAGTGCGACACGCGCGGCCGCTACCGCCACCCGCGCGACGGCGGCACGCCGGCCGAGGTGGACGAGGGCTTCCAGGGCTACGGCGAGGCCCGCACCGCGGCCGGCGGTGGCGCGGCCTTCCGCACCATCCGCCCGGCGCCCTACAGCGGGCGCACGCCGCACATCCACGTGAAGCTGCGGCACGCGAGCTTCGGCGAGATCACCTCGCAGCTGTTCGTCGAAGGCGATGCCGGCAATGCGGGCGATTTCCTCTGGCGCCGCCTCGATGCCACCGAGCGCACGGCGCTGGCGCTGAAGCTGCAGCCCGCCGCCGAGGGCGGCCTGCGCTGGCAGGCGCGGCACACGCTGGTGGTGCCGGCCTGAAGACGCGTGGCGCACGCGCCGAAAAAGTGTGAAGTCGACCGATAGGCCGGATTCTGTGCAGCCGTGCGCCTTGCGGCGCCGTGCCGTGACCGCCATTCCTCTGGGCCGGGGGTCGCCCCCACGGCTCGATGCCACCTACCCGCCGGCTCCGCGGGCCGCCTCATAGCCGGCCTATTGGGTGTTGCTGCGCGTAGAGATTGCCCGTTTCACCCTCTGTGTCCCCGGCCATTCTTTCGAATGGCCTTTGCCGTGGCTTTCGCCACGTCAAGGCCACAGAGACTCGTCTCTGTTGCTCTGATCCTCACCTCGCGGTGGAGAGGTGTTACCTCCTGCGCCGTCCTGTGCAGTCCGGACCTTCCTCCAGTGCGCCCTTTCGGGCCTTGCACCAGCGGCGGTCTGGCTGACTTCACG
>JAIXTY010000159.1 GCA_027483705.1 Rubrivivax sp. | reverse complement strand
GGTGCTGCTCGACGAGCCCAGCATGGGCCTCGCGCCACAGATCGTGGAAGAGGTGTTCGAGATCGTGAAGGACCTCAACACCAAGGAGAAGACCACCTTCCTGCTGGCCGAGCAGAACACCAACATGGCGCTGCGCTACGCCGACTACGGCTACATCCTCGAGAACGGCCGCATCGTCATGGACGGCGAGGCCAAGGCGCTGCGCGAGAACGAGGACGTCAAGGAGTTCTACCTCGGCATGGGTGGCGGCGACCGCAAGAGCTTCCGCGACGTGAAGAGCTACAAGCGAAGGAAGCGGTGGTTGTCGTGAGCGCCGACGACGACTTCGGCCTCGCGCCGCCACCCTTCAACGCCGAGCACGCGCTGGCGCAGATCAAGCGCGCGCTGCGCGACGCGAAGCTCGCCGAGCGCGGCCCCGGCTTCGAGCTGCGTGGCAAGCGCGTGGCCGAGCTGGTGGTCAACGGCGCGGCCATCGAGGCCCGCGTGGCGCGGCGCCTGGCGCTCACGCCCGAGTGGGACCGCCGCACGCTGAAGAACGCCGCCGAGCAGCGCCATTGGCTCGACGAGCTGAAGAAGCGCCTGGCCCGCTGGGAGTCCGGCGAGGACTGAGCGGCGAGGACTGAGCCCATGCCCACCCGCCGCGCCCCTGCCGGCTTCGAGCGCCAGCGCGCGCTGTCGATCACCCTGCCCGGCGCCACCGAAGACGTGAAGTGGGGCGCCGACATCGTGCACAGCGTCGGCGGCAAGATGTTCGCCGTCTACCTCCCCGACGACGCCGGCGTCGCCCGCAGCTGCTGCTTCAAGGTCGACGACGAACGCTTCCTCGAACTCACCGCGGTGCCGGGCGTGATCCCGGCGCCCTACCTGGCCCGCGCGAAATGGGTGCAGGTGAAACAGGACCACGGCCTCGCGGCCGCCGACCTGGACGCCCTCGTCTGCCGCTCGCACGCGCTCGTTGCGGCGGGCCTGACGAAGAAGCTGCAACGCGAACTCGGACTGCTGTGAACGCCCCCATCGACCCACTCGCCCTGCGAGACCCCGCCGCCCGCGAGGCAGCCCTCATGGCCGCGCTGCCTGCCCAGGTGAGGGCCGCGCAGGCCGTGCCCGCCCTGGCTGCTGCCCTGGCCGGCGTCGACGCCGTCAGCGTCACCAGCCGCGAGGCGCTGGCTCGTGTGCCGGTGACACGCAAGCACGAGCTGCTGGCCCGCCAGCAGGCTGCGCGCGAGGCCCCCGTTGCCGACGCCTTCGACCCCTTCGGCGGCTTCAGCGCCATCGGCTGGCGTGCGATGGGCGCCGTGCGCCGCGCGCGGCGCGTCTACCAGTCGCCGGGCCCGATCTACGAGCCCGAAGGCGAAGCCGCCGACTACTGGCGCACGGCGCGCGCGCTGCAGGCCGCGGGCTTCGAGGCCGGCGACCTGGTGCACAACTGCTTCAGCTACCACCTGACACCCGGAGCGTGGATCATGGAAAGCGGCGCGCTGGCGCTGGGCTGCTCGGTGTTCCCCGGCGGCACCGGCAACACCGAGCAGCAGTTGCAGGCCATGCAGCACCTGCGGCCCAACGGCTACGCCGGCACGCCCAGCTTCCTGCGCATCCTGCTGGAGAAGGCCGCCGAGCTGAACATCGCCCTGCCCAGCCTGAAGAAGGCGCTGGTCAGCGGCGAGGCCTTCCCGCCCAGCCTGCGCGACTGGCTGGCCGAGCGCGGCGTGGCCGGCTACCAGGCCTATGCCACGGCCGACGTGGGCACCATCGCGTACGAGACCGCGGCGCGCGAGGGGCTGGTGGTCGACGAGGGTGTGCTGGTGGAGATCGTGCGCCCGGGCACCGGTGATCCGCTGCCCGACGGCGAAGTCGGCGAGGTCGTCGTCACCGTGTTCACGCCCGACTACCCGCTCGTGCGCTTCGGCACCGGCGACCTCTCGGCCGTGCTGTCTGGGCCCTGCCCCACCGGCCGCAGCAACCGCCGCATCAAGGGCTGGATGGGCCGCGCCGACCAGACCGCCAAGGTCCGCGGCATGTTTGTGCACCCGGGGCAGGTGGCCGAGGTGCTGAAGCGCCACCCCGAGCTCGGCCGCGGCCGGCTGGTGGTCGCCGGCGAGATGGCGGCCGACACGATGACGCTGCGCGTCGAGGCCACGAGCCGGCCCGAGGGCCTGGCCGAGGCCGTGGCGCAGAGCGTGCGCGATGTCACGAAGCTGCGGGCCGACATCGAGCTGCTGGCGCCCGGCAGCCTGCCCAACGACGGCAAGGTCATCGAGGACGCGCGCAGCTACCGCTGAACGGCGGCGCCGACTTCTCCACGTTCGCCCAGGGGATAGGTAGTTTCCACGCGGCGTCCGCGGGCGGCTTGCCTACCATCGCGGCCTCGCGTACCACCTTCTGCGGAGACAAGCCCGTGAAAAAGACCCTCGTTGCCCTGGCCGCCCTGGTCGTGTCGGGCGCCGCCCTGGCCTGGCCTGAGAAGCCGATCACCATCGTCGTGCCCTTTGCCGCCGGTGGCCCCACCGACAAGGTGGCGCGCGACTTCGGCGTGGCGATGCAGAAGCAGATCCCGAACTCCACGGTGATCATCGAGAACGTCGGCGGCGCCGGCGGCACGCTGGGTGCGGGCCGCGTGGCCAAGGCCGCGGCCGACGGCCACACCTTCCTGCTGCACCACATCGGCATGGCCACGAGCCCGGCCCTGTACCGCAACCTGCCGTACAAGACGCTCGACGACTTCGAGTACGTCGGCATGATCAACGACGTGCCCATGACGCTGGTGGGCCGCACCACGCTGCCGGCCAACAACTACGCCGAGCTGGTGAAGTGGCTCGAGGCCAACAAGGGCAAGATCAACCTCGCCAACGCCGGCCTGGGCGCCGCGTCGCACCTGTGCGGGCTGCTGTTCCAGCAGGCCGTGAAGATCGACATGACGACCATCCCGTACAAGGGCACCGGCCCGGCGATGACCGACCTGCTCGGCGGCCAGGTCGACCTGATGTGCGACCAGACCACCAACACCACCGCGCAGATCACCGGCGGCAAGGTCAAGGCCTTTGCCGTGACCAGCAGCCGCCGCCTGAGCACCCCGGGCCTGAACACGCTGCCCACGCTGGACGAGTCGGGCCTGAAGGGCTTCAACGTCGGCGTGTGGCACGGCCTGTATGCCCCCAAGGGCACCCCCGCACCGGTGCTGACCCGCGTGAACACGGCCCTGAAGGCTGCCATCAAGGACCCGGCCTTCGTGAACAGCATGGAGTCGCTGGGCGCGGTGATCATCACCGACGCCCGCAACAACCCCGCCGACCACAAGAAGTTCGTCGAGGCCGAGATCGCCAAGTGGGGCCCGGTCATCCGCGCCGCTGGCCAGTACGCCGACTGACAGGCACCCGCATGCCACACGACGAAGCCGCCCCCCGGGGCGGCTTTTTCCTGGGCGGGGCGCCGCTGCAACTGCTCGACAGCATCACCGAGGCCGTGGGCGGCCCGCCCGGGCAGGTGGTGGTGAGCGGCTCGCACGGCGGCCTCAGCGCCGGCCGCTTTGCGCTCGAGGCGCGGGTGCGGCTCGCGGTGTTCAACGACGCCGGCGTGGGGCTCGATGCCGCCGGCATCGCCGCGCTGCCGCTGCTGCAGGCCCAGGGCAGCGCGGCCTGCACGGTGGCGCACGACACGGCGCGCATCGGCGAGGCCGCGTCCACCTGGGCCACGGGCGTGATCTCGCACGCCAACGCCGCCGCCGCGGCGCTGGGCGCGCGGCCGGGGCTGCCGCTCAGGCGCTGGCTGCAGCCTGGCGACGGCGCTTGAGCCAGCCCACCAGGCCCAGGCCGGCGAGCATCAGCGCGTAGGTCGTAGGCTCGGGCACGGCCGTCACGGGCAGCAGCGTCACCGCCACACCCTCGGGCGTGAGCTGGAAGCCGAGCTGGACGTCGGGCAGGAACTCGTCGCCGGCGTCGGTGCGGGCGTAGACCCCGGCACCCGGGGCGACGCTGGCGAAGAAGCCGTCCACGAAGGTGACCTCGGGCGAAAAGCCCAGCAGCAGCCAGCTCGTGTCGACGGTCGGCCGCCAGCCCTGGGCCAGCACGATGCGCATCTGCGCCCCTTCGCCGAAGTCGGCACCGGCCGGCAGGTCGAGCCGGGCCATCTGCGCATCGGCGCCGATCACGAACTCCAGCATCGTGCCCATGCCCAGCTGCAGCCGCTCGGTGAAGCTCAGCACGCCGCCCCCGACGCCGCCTTCGGCCCCCGGCCGCAGCACGATGGCACCGGCCTCGGCGAAGCCTTCCGCCACGCGCAGCTGCACCGGCCCCTCGATACGCCCGCGGCCCGACACCTGGCCGGCCGTCACGCGCAGGCCATCGGTCTGCAGTTCGCCGTCCACGTGCAGCCAGCCTGCCGACTGCTGGAAGCTGACGACGTCCTGCACGCGCGCGCCCGCCGCCACCACCCAGCGGCCGGCGTTGCGCACGTCCACCGCGCCCGACATGCCCGCGGCGATGTCGAAGCGGCCGCCGGCGGTGTTGTCGATCAGCGGCCGCTCGCCGCCGGCCGCCTCGTTGCGCCAGTGCCCGCCGGTGTGGCGCACCTCGCCGGCATTGCGGAACACCGGCAACTCGGAGAGCGTCGGATGGCCGAGCGTGAAGGTGCCGGTGTTGCTCCAGCGGCCACCCGACTCGACCAGCACCGCACCCGCCACCGCCGTTCCGCGCTGAACGAACTCGCCGGCCACCGTCAGGCGCCCGGTGTGCTCGAACTGCTCCGCGCTGCTGAGCAGCCGGCCGCCCGCCGCCACCCAGCCTTCGTTGATGACCAGGCGCGTGTCGCGCCGCAGGCCCAGCGTGCCGTCCACCTGCAGCGGCCCCGACAGGCTGCCCAGCGCGCTGTCGGCGTAGCGCTGCTGGCCGGCTTCGATCCACAGGCCGATATCGCCCGCAGTCTCGAAGGGCTGCACCGCCGTGGCGCCGATGGGCGTGAGGGCCAGACCCAGGGTGTTGCCGCTGGCGCTGTCGCGGTTGTAGCCGTCGGCGCGCAGCCCCTCGGGCACGCCCTGCAGCGTGTCCAGGCGCAGCGACGCCGTGCCGCCCGGCGCCACCTGCAGCACCTCGAAGGTCTGGTCGAGCTCGGGGGTGAGGCCGTCGACGAAGCTCAGCGCCACGACGCCGCCGTCGCTCACGAACAGGTTGTCGGCCCGCAGCTGGTCGTGCACGCCCGAGCGGCCGACCTCGAGCACCAGGCGTGCGCCGTCGCGGATCTCGACGCTGCCCAGCACCGTCAGCGTGCCCGGCGAGTTGCCGGGCAGTGCCGAGGCGCCGGCCGAAAGCACCAGGGAGCCGTCGATCACGCCGCTGCCGCCGATGCTGCCGCTGTCCAGCGTCAGCCCACCGGCCGTGCTGAGCCGGCCATTCACCACCAGGCGGCCGCTGGGGCTCTGCACGAGGGCGCCGCCGCTGATCGACGCGAGGCCGTTGACGGTGAGGGTGCCGTTGTTGAACAGCGAGCCCGTGTTCTCGAACTGCGTGCCGACCGCGATGGTGAACTGGCCCTGGTTGCGCAGCGTGCCGGCGTTGGTGAAGCTCGGCCCCAGCACCGTGCTGTCGATGACGAGGGTGCCGTTGTTGACGAGGCTGCCCGCGTTGTAGGGCGAGGCGTCCGCGTTGTCCATGCGGAACAGCATCTGCCCGTTGTTGGTGACGATGCCGTTGTTGATGAAGTAGCCGCTCACGCGCACGGTGCCGCTGTTGTCCAGCGTGCCGCCGGTGATGCTGAGCTCGGTGGCCGCGCCGGTCTGCAGCGTGCCCGCGTTCAGCACCGAGGCCGACAGGAACTCCACGCGCGACGCGTCCTGGGCGTCGATGAGGCCCTGGTTGGTGAGCGCCGCACCGCTGAGCCCCAGCGCGCCCGAGCCCGTGAGCACCACGCGCCCGGGCGCCAGGTTCTGCGCCACGACGCCGCCCTGCAGCACCACTTGCGCGCCGCTGATGTTGAGCTGCCCGCCGTTGTTCAGGCTGCCGGCGCTCATGCGCATCGTCCCGGCCTGGAACGACATCGTGCCGGCGTTCACCACCGTGGCCAGCAGGTTGCCGTCGGCCGTGCTCGACAGCTGGCCGCCCGACTGCACCTCGAGCGTCGCGCCCGAGAGCTGCAGGCTGGTGTTGACGACGAGCTCGCCGCCCACCACGAGCCGCGAGCCGCTGTTCGCCGTGAGGCCGGACAGGGCCTGCAGCCGGCCGCCGGCCTGCACCTCCACCTGCGCGCCGGTGCCGCCCACCAGCAGCGGCGTCAGCATCGTGGCGTTGCCGCCGCCGGCCACCTTGAAGAGGCCGTTCACCGACGTGGCGCCGTACAGCGTGGCCACGCCGCCCACCACCACGTCGGCGCCGGGCTGCACCACCAGGCCGGCGGAGCCCCAGGTGCTGCCGCCGTGCGTGCGCAGCCGGCCGGCCACCTCGACCGCGGCCAGGTTGTCGAGCCGGCCGTTCACCTCCAGCGCGCCGGCCGGCGCGATCAGGCCGCCCTGCTGCAGCGTCGTGCGGCCGCTGGCCGCCACGTTCTGCGTGCCGGCCAGCGTGTAGAAGGTCTCGGCGCGCAGCGTGCCGTTCACGTCGAGCTGGTACTGCTGGTCGAAGGCGCCGCCGCGGGTGTAGGCCGTGCAACCCAGCCGCACCTGGGCATTGGTGGTCAGGGGCTCCAGCCGGTATTCGCCACAGGGCATCGCGCCCAACGTGAACAGGTAGGTGCCGACCAGGGTGCCGAACGGGTTGAGCTCCGCGTCCGGCGAAGTCCAGGTGATCTGCGTGAAGCTGCCGCGGAAGCGGATCACGCCGCTCGACTCGGTGCCGTACAGGATGTTGGGTGTGCCGGGCACGCTGATGAAGTTGGTGAACTGGCCGCCGGCGTAGTAGTTCGGCCCGTTGGACAGCACCTCGAAGGGCTGGTCGAAGCGCATCGAGGTCTGGATGTTCTCGGTGCGGAAGGCGTTCGTCAGGCCCAGCGAGGCGATGGCTAGCACGGGGTCGTTCACGGCCTCGGCGAAGCTGATCGTGTACGTGCCCGTGCCCGCGCCGCCGGCGACGAAGATGCCGTCGCGGTTGGGCGGCGGCGTGCTGATGCCGGTGGCCGTGTAGGTGCCGGCAGGCCCCCAGTAGGGCTCGGGGAAGCTGCCCGTGATGACGTTCGTGACGGCGCCCGTGAACGTGACGCCGACGCTGCCGCCGGTGGGCAGGGCCAGCGTGCCGCTGGCGCCACCGGGGCCGCCCGAGGTCCAGTCGGCCCACTGGTTGGTGCCCTGGGCGTGTGCCGTGCCCGGTGGCGCCCAGGGGGCCATCGCGAGCATCACGGCTCCGGCCAGCAGATGGTGACGGCGGAGGCGGCGCGGAAGGTGGTTCATGGACGGGCCCTCGCGCACGGTGGTGCGCATGCGTCAGTTTGTCGCACGGGCGGCGTGACGCGGCCGTGATGCGGCCGGTGTGGCGGCACCGTCACCCCCGAGTCCGGGGTGGCCGCGCCTCAGCGCATCGTCATCGGGATCGTCACCGGCCCGTCGTTGACCAGGTGCACCTGCATGTCGGCGCCGAACTCGCCGGCCTGCACCGAGCCCAGCCGCTCGGCCACCAGCGCCAGCACGCGCTCGTACAGGGCGCGGCCCTGCGCCGGGGGCGCGGCGCCGGCAAAGCTGGGCCGGTTGCCGCCGCTGACGTCGGCCGCGAGCGTGAACTGGCTCACCACCAGCAGCGCGCCGCCCACGTCCTGCACGCTGCGGTTCATCTTGCCGGCCTCGTCGGCAAAGATGCGCAGCTTCACGATCTTGTCCACCAGCTTCGCGGCGGTGGTTTCGGTATCGGCCGGTTCGGCGCAGACGAACACCAGCAGCCCGCGTCCGATGGCGCCTGTCGTGCGGCCGGCCACCTGCACGCGGGCCTCGCGCACCCGCTGCACGAGGGCGATCACGCGGTGGCCTCCGCATCGTCGACGTGGGCCTCGACGTCGGTGGGCAGCAGCTGGATCGTCGCGCGCAGCCCCGGCACCGCCGCCATCAGCGCACGCTCGACCTCGCCGCGCAGCGCCGCGGCGTGGGCCAGCGTCCAGTCGGCCGGCATGTGCATGTGCAGGTCGACGAAGCGGCGGCTGCCGGCACGGCGCGTGGTGACGTGGTCGAAGCGCACCGGCTGCGGCGCGAAGCCGGCCAGCACGGCTTTGATGCGCTGCTGCATCTCGGGCTCCACCGCATGGTCCATCAGTCCGTCGGCCGAGCGCCGCACAAGCTGCCAGCCCTCGCGGATGATGTTCAGCGCCACCAAGGCCGCCAGCAGCGGGTCGAGCCACAGCCAGCCGGTGAGCATCACGCCCACGAGCCCGGCCACGACGCCGGCGCTCGTGACGACGTCGGTGACCAGGTGCCGCGCGTCGGCCTCCAGCGCCATCGAATGCACCTCGCGGGCCTTCTTCAGCATGCTCCAGGCCAGGCCGAAGTTGAGCGCGCTGCTCAGCACCGCCAGCGCGATGCCCAGGCCGATGGCCTCCACCGGCTGGGGGTCGAAGAGGCGATGTCCCGCCTCGTAGAGGATGGCCACCGCCGCGCCCAGGATGAGCACGCCCTCGAAGCCGCTGCTGAAGTACTCGGCCTTGTGGTGGCCGTAGGGGTGCTCGTCGTCGGGCGGGCGCGCGGCCACGGCCACCATCCACAGCGCGAACATCGCGCCTGCCAGGTTGACCAGGCTCTCGAGCGCGTCCGACAGCAGGCTCACGCTGCCGGTGGCGGCCCAGGCGCCGCCCTTCATCAGGATGGTGGCCACGGCCACCGCCACCGACAGCTTCAGGTAGGTGCCGACCTGCATGGGCGGCCCGGCCGGCTCAGGCCGAGAGCGTGACGCGGGCGAACTTGCGCTTGCCCACCTGCAGCACCACGGTGCCGGCCGCCACCTTCAGGCCCTTGTCGGACACCACGCCACCGTCGATGCGCACGCCGCCCTGCTCCACCATGCGCAGGCCCTCGCTGGTGCTGGGCACCAGGCCTGCGGCCTTGAGCAGCGCGCCGATCGCCATCGGCGCGCCACCCAGCGAGACCTCGGGGATCTCGTCGGGCACGCCGCCCGCGGCGCGGCGCTGGAAGTCGGCCTCGGCCTCGTCGGCCGCCTTCGCCGAATGGAAGCGCGCGGTGATCTCCTTGGCGAGTATCACCTTCGCGTCCTTCGGGTTGCGGCCGGCCTCGACCTCGCGCTTCAGCGCCGCCACCTCGGCCTCGGGCCGGAAGCTCAGCAGGGTGAACCACTTCCACATCTGCTCATCCGAGATGCTCAGCACCTTGGCGAACATGGTGTTGGGCTCTTCGGTGATGCCGATGTAGTTGTTCTTGCTCTTCGACATCTTCTCGATGCCGTCCAGGCCCTCGAGCAGCGGCATCGTCAGGATGCACTGCGGCTCCTGCCCGTACTCCTGCTGCAGCGCGCGGCCGACCAGCAGGTTGAACTTCTGGTCGGTGCCGCCGAGCTCGAGATCGCTCTTCAAGGCCACCGAGTCGTAGCCCTGCATCAGCGGGTACAGCAACTCGTGGATGCTGATCGGCGTGCCGGCCTTGTAGCGCTTGGTGAAGTCGTCGCGCTCCAGGAGGCGCGCCAGCGTGTACTTGGCCGACAGCTGAATGAGCCCCCGCGTGCCCAGGGCATCGGACCACTCGCTGTTGTAGCGGATCTCGGTCTTCGAGGGATCGAGCACCAGGCTGGCCTGCTGGTAGTAGGTCTTCGCGTTGGCCTCGATCTGCTCGCGCGTCAGCGGCGGGCGTGTGGCGTTGCGGCCGGACGGGTCGCCGATCATCGACGTGAAGTCGCCGATGAGAAAGATCACGGTGTGGCCCAGGTCCTGGAGCTGCCGCATCTTGTTCAGCACCACCGTGTGGCCGATATGGATGTCGGGCGCGGTCGGGTCGAGGCCGAGCTTGATGCGCAGCGGCTGGCCGGTGGCTTCGCTGCGGGCCAGCTTCTTCAGCCAGTCGGCTTCGGGCAGCAGTTCCTCGCAGCCGCGGAGCGAGATCGCCATCGCCTCGCGCGTGCGATCGGTGACGGGAAAGTCCGCGGCGGCGTCCGCCGGGGCCCGGGGCTGTGACATGAGGTTTCCGATGGGGGTTTCATGAACGAGAACCCGGGACCCCGCCGCTATACTGGCGGCCCCGGCTCACCAGAGCGGTGCAGACAGCGCCCGGCGCTGTCGAACACCACCGCAAATTCTAGTGGACGGGTCCTGCCGGCACCGCTCGCGCGGCCTCGTCCGGTAACCCCTCAGTATCCCGCCGCCCGCCCTCGGGCACCGTTGCCTGCCGCACCGATCGCGAAGCCTTTGTCCTCGATGCCGCCCGCCCGACTGCCCACCGACGAGATCGCCACCCTGGCGCGCCGCCACCGCGGCAGCCTGGTGGCCGCCGCCGCGGTGCTGCTGGCCGGCTTCGGCATCACGGCCATCGCCGTCGCGCCGCTGGCCCCCGACGCCGCCGACCTGCCGCGCCGCACCGTCACCGAGAGCATCACGCCGCCCGATCTGTCCAGCCAGCTGCTGGCGCTGTCGGCGCAGGCCCTCACGCTCACGCGCAGCGACATCACCCGCGGCACCGACACCGCCGAGTCGCTGCTGGCCCGCCTGGGCGTGCGCGACGGCCAGGCCGCCGCGTTCCTGCGCACCGACCCCGAGGCCCGCAAGCTGCTGGCCGGCCGCGGTGGCCGCCTGGTGCAGGTGCAGACCTCGGTCGAGGGCTTTCTCGAAGAGCTGGTCGCGCGCTGGCCGGGCGAGTCGGCCGATGGCTCGCGCACCCACTTCACGCGGCTGACCGTCGCCCGCGCCCCCGACGGCCGCTGGACGGCCCGCACCGCCACCGCCGCCTACGGCACCGAGCAGCGCCTGGCCAGCGGCACCATCCGCGGCACGCTGTTCGCGGCCACCGACGAAGCCGGCATCCCCGATGCGGTCGCGGCGCAGATCGCCGACATCTTCTCCACCGACATCGACTTCCACCGCGAGCTGCGCAGGGGCGACACCTTCAGCGTCGTCTACGAGTCGCTCACCGCCGACGGCCAGCCCGTGCCGTGGAACGAAGGCGCCGGCCGCGTGCTGGCGGCCGAGTTCGTCAACGCCGGCCGCGCGCACCACGCGGTGTGGTTCACGCGCAGCGACGGCCGTGGCGGCTACTACGGCGCCGATGGCCGCAGCCTGCGCCGCAGCTTCCTGGCCAGCCCGATGGAGTTCTCGCGCGTGACCTCGGGCTTCGCGATGCGCTTCCACCCGCTGCAGCAGCGCTGGCGCCAGCACCTGGGCGTCGACTACGGCGCGCCGGTGGGCACGCCGGTGCGCACGGTGGCCGATGGCGTCGTCAGCTTCTCGGGCTGGCAGAACGGCTACGGCAAGGTCATCGAGGTCGACCACGGCAACGGCAAGACCACCCTCTACGCCCACCTCAGCCGGCAGGACGTCAGGAAGGGCCAGCGCGTGCAGCAGGGCCAGCGCCTGGGCGCCGTCGGCATGACGGGCTGGAGCACCGGGCCGCACCTGCACTTCGAGTTCCGCGTCGGCGGCACCCACCAGGATCCGCTGCGCATCGCCAAGGCCTCCGAGGCCGTGGTGCTGGACAGCGCCTCGCGGCCGCGCTTCGACGAGGTCGTCAGGAGCGTGCGCGCCAAGCTGGAGCTGGCCGAGTCGCTGAACGCGCCGGTCGTCGCCGCGCGCTGAGCGCGCCGGCCGCGGCGGCATCAAGGCCCCGCATGCAAGACGCCTGGATCGGCCTGATGTCGGGCACCTCGCTCGACGGCATCGACGCCGTGCTGGCGCTGGAAGACGCGCAGGGCCGGCTGCAGGGCGTCGCCCACGTGCACCGGCCATTCGACGCCGCGCTGCGTGCCGAGCTGCTGGCGCTCAACCGCCGTGGCGACGACGAACTGCACCGCGCCGCGCTGGCGGCCAACGCGCTGATGCGCGCCTATGCCGAGGCCGTCGACGCCCTGCTGGCACCAGCCGGCGTGGCCCGCGAGCGGGTGCGTGCGCTGGGGGCGCACGGGCAGACGGTGCGCCACCGGCCGGGCGAGTTCGATGGCACGGGCTACACGATCCAGCTGGCCAACGGCGCACGGCTGGCCGAGCTGACCGGCATCGACGTGGTCTGCGACTTCCGCAGCCGCGACGTCGCCGCCGGCGGCCAGGGCGCGCCGCTGGTGCCGGCCTTCCACGCCGCGCGCTTCGGGCGCGCGGGCGAGTCGCTGGCGGTGCTCAACATCGGCGGCATCGCCAACCTGAGCCTGATCGATGCCGACGGCGGCGTACGCGGCTTCGACTGCGGCCCGGGCAATGTGCTGATGGACGCCTGGGTGCAGCAGCACCGCGGCGAGACCTTCGACGCCGATGGCGCCTGGGCGGCGACGGGACGCGTGCAGCCGGCGCTGCTGGCGGCCTGCCTGGGCGAGCCCTTTCTCGCGAAGGCGCCCCCCAAGAGCACGGGCCGCGACCTGTTCACGCCCGAGTGGCTGCTGCCGCACTTGGCGGCCGCAGGGATGGCCGATCCCGCGGACGTGATGGCCACGCTGGCCGAGTTCACCGCGCTGGCCGCGGTGCAGGCGCTGCGGGCACATCAGCCCGGTGCGCAGCGGCTCGTGGTGTGCGGCGGTGGCGCCTTCAATGCGCACCTGATGCAGCGCCTGGCGGCGCTGTCGGGGCTGCCGGTGCAGTCGACCGCGGTGGACGGCGTGCCGCCCGATCAGGTGGAGGCGATGGCCTTCGCGTGGCTGGCGCGGGCCGCCGTGCGGCGCGAGGCGGGCAACGTGCCCGCGGTCACGGGTGCGGCCGGCCCGCGCGTGCTCGGCGCGCTGTACCCGGCCCGCTGAAGAACGTCAGACCGAGAACGACGACCCGCAGCCGCAGGTCGTGGTCGCGTTCGGGTTCTTGATGACGAACTGCGCACCCTGGAGATCTTCCTTGTAGTCGATCTCGGCGCCCATCAGGTACTGCAGGCTCATCGCGTCGATGAGCAGCGTCACGCCGTTCTTCGTCATCGGCGTGTCGTCCTCGTTGACGACCTCGTCGAAGGTGAAGCCGTACTGGAAACCCGAGCAGCCGCCGCCCTGCACGAAGACGCGCAGCTTCAGGTCGGGGTTGCCTTCCTCGGCCACCAGTTCGGCCACCTTCGTGGCGGCGCTGTCGGTGAAGATCAGCGGCACCGGCATCTCGTCGGTGGCAGGGGTGAGGGCTTCGGCGATGGCGTTCATGAGGCTTCCTTCTACAGCGATCAGCGTTCGGCTCAGGCGTCGTTGGACGCCGCGAGCTTGAGGGCGGGCTTGTCGACGCTCTTCAGCGGCTTCAACTCGCCGTCCACCAGGGCGCCGGGGTGCATCTCGAGCAACTCGTAGCGCACGTCTCCGACGACGCGGGCCTTGGGCTGCAGTTCGAGCATCTCGGTGCTGTGCACGGGACCGCGCACCTCGCCGCTGATGATCACATGGCTGGCCGCCACCCTCCCGTGGACCCGGGCATTGTCACTGATGACCAGGATGCTGCGGCCGTCGCCCTCGGCGATGACGTCGCCGTGCACGTGGCCGTCGATGCGCAGACCTTCGCGGAAGCGCAGCGAGCCGTTCACCACCATGCCGTCGCCGACCAGGCTGCGGATGGGCGGCGGCCGCTTCTTGCCGAACCAGCTCATGCGAGGGACTCCTTGTTCTGGGTGGGCGCGGCTACAGCCGCACCGTCTGGGTGGCCCGCGTGGCCCCCTGCGCGTCCATGACCCGGACCTGCAGGCTTTTTATCACGGCCCCCGGGGGGTGGTCGATCAGGCCGGTGACGCGTGTGACGCGGCGCAACTGCAGCGGCTTGGGCCCGCCGGCCAGCGCCTGCTGCCAGGGCTTGCCCTCGATCTGGCCGCTCAGCAGCACCTCGTAGCGGCCGCGGAACTCGTCCTGGCCCTTGGCCTGGTGCACCAGCATCATCTGGTAGCGCAACTGGCCCTGCGACTGCGGCTCGGCCGACAGCCCGCGCACCTGCAGGCCCTCGCCGCTGGCCGGGATCAGCCGCTGGAAGAAGCCGAGCTCGTCCTGCAGCGCCTGCTTGTCGACCTCGAGCTGCCGCACCTGCTGCACCAGCCGCTCCTGCGCGGCGCGCTCCGCCTTCAGCAGGCTGTCGGCGGTGTTGGCGATCTGCTGCGCCTGGCCGTGGCGCTCCTTCAGCGACGACAGCTCGGTACGCAGCGCGGCCAGCTCTTCCTTCGCGCCGCGGTCGAGGCCCGCGATCTCCTTGCCGAACTCGAAGGCCCACAGGGCGATCGCCGCCGAGAAGCCCAGCATCACCGCCAGCGCCGCCCAGCGCAGCGGCCAGGGCAGGTGGCTGCGCACGATCATGCGCGGCGCACTCACCGACAGGCGGCGACGCAGCAACTTCCAGCGCATCTTGCTGACTTCCGGCAACAGACCCCGCAATGCACGAGGCCACCCGCAGGTGGCCTCGATTCGGGGATCAGCGCTTGCTGAACTGCTTCCGGCGGCGGGCGCCGTGCAGGCCGACCTTCTTGCGCTCCACCTCGCGCGCATCGCGCGTCACGAAGCCGGCGCGGCTGAGTTCGCTCTTCAGCGCCGCGTCGTAGTCGATCAGCGCCCGGGTGATGCCGTGGCGCACCGCGCCGGCCTGGCCGCTCTCGCCGCCGCCGTGCACGTTGATCTTGATGTCGAAGCCCTCGTTGTTGCCCGTCAGCAGCAGCGGCTGGCGGACGATCATGATCGAGGTCTGACGGCCGAAGTAGGCGTCGATGGGCTTGCCGTTGATGACGATCTGGCCCGAGCCCTTCTTCATGAAGACTCGTGCCACGCTCGACTTGCGGCGGCCGGTGCCGTAGTTCCAGGTTCCGATCATCGCGTCAGATCTCCAGCGCCTTGGGTTGCTGAGCGGCGTGCGGGTGCTCGGCACCGGCGTAGACCTTCAGCTTCTTGACCATCGCGTAGCCCAGCGGGCCCTTGGGCAACATGCCCTTGACCGCCTTCTCCAGCGCACGGCCGGGATGCTTG
>JAIXTY010000238.1 GCA_027483705.1 Rubrivivax sp. | reverse complement strand
GACCGGCGCCGAGTTCTACTGCCGCCCCTCGTGCCGTGGCCAGACGGTGAAGCAATGAGCCGCATCCAAAGCACGCTGGCCGCGCTCAAGGCCCAGGGCCGCAAGGCACTCATCCCCTACGTGACCGCCGGCGACCCGTTCGCCGACGCCACGCCGCAGATCATGCAGGCGCTGGCCGAGGGCGGCGCCGACATCATCGAGCTCGGCGTGCCCTTCTCCGACCCCATGGCCGACGGCCCCGTCATCCAGAAGGCCAGCGAGCGCGCATTGGCGCGCGGCATCGGCGTGCCGCAGGTGCTGGCCATGGTGCGCGAGTTCCGCCGCGCCAACCAGGCCACCCCGGTGGTGCTGATGGGCTACGCCAACCCGGTGGAGCGCTACGACCAGAAGCACGGCGCCGATGCCTTCGTGCGCGCGGCGGCCGAGGCCGGTGTCGACGGCCTCCTGATCGTCGACTACCCGCCCGAGGAGTGCGAAGCCTTCTCGGCGCGCCTGAAGGACGCCGGCCTCGACCTGATCTTCCTGCTCGCCCCCACCAGCACCGACGCGCGCATGGCCCAGGTCGGCCGCGTGGCCAGCGGCTACGTGTACTACGTGTCTCTGAAGGGCGTGACGGGCGCCGGCCACCTGGACACCGCCGCGGTGGCCCAGATGGTGCCGCGCATCCGCGCGCACGTGAGCGTGCCAGTGGGCGTGGGCTTCGGCATCCGCGACGCCGCCAGCGCCCGTGCGGTGGCCGAGGTGTCCGATGCCGTGGTGATCGGTTCGCGGCTGATCCAGCTGATCGAAGCCGAAACCCGCGAGAATGCGCCCCTTGCAGCGCACGCCTTCATGGCCGAGATCCGCGCTGCCCTTGACGACTGATTCGTGCCTGAACAGGAGCTGTCCCCATGAGCTGGCTCGAAAAACTGCTGCCACCCAAGATCCAGCCCACCGACCCGGCCGAGCGCCGCGCGGTGCCCGAGGGCCTGTGGATCAAGTGCCCCTCGTGCGAGACGGTGCTCTACAAGACCGACCTCGAGGGCAACCTCAACGTCTGCCCGAAGTGTGATCACCACCACCGCATCGGCGCGCGCAAGCGTCTCGACACCTTCCTCGATCCCGAGGGCCGCTGGGAGATCGGGCAGGAGGTGCTGCCGGTCGATGCGTTGAAGTTCAAGGACAGCAAGAAGTACCCGCAGCGCCTGAAGTCGGCGCTGGAGCTCACCGGCGAGACCGACGCGCTCGTGGTGCTGGGCGGCGCGGTGATGAGCGTGCCGGTGGTGGCCGCCTGCTTCGAGTTCGAGTTCATGGGCGGCAGCATGGGCAGCGTCGTCGGCGAGCGCTTCACGCGCGGCGTCGAGGCGGCGGTGGAACAGAAGGTGCCGTTCGTCAGCTTCGCGGCCACGGGTGGCGCGCGCATGCAGGAGGGCCTGCTGAGCCTGCTGCAGATGGCCAAGACCAACGCCGCGCTCACGCGGCTGGCCAAGGCCAAGCTGCCCTACATCAGCGTGCTGACCGATCCCACGATGGGCGGCGTGTCGGCCAGCTTCGCCTTCATGGGCGACGTCGTCATCGCCGAGCCCAAGGCGCTGATCGGCTTTGCCGGCCCTCGCGTGATTGAGAACACCGTGCGCGAGAAGCTGCCCGAGGGCTTCCAGCGCAGCGAGTTCCTGCTGGGCACCGGCGCGCTGGACATGATCTGCGACCGGCGCCAGCTGCGGCCGACGGTGGCGCGGCTGATCGCGTTGCTGCAGCGCCAGTCGGCCGACGCTGTGGCCTAACCTTCACTCACGATGATCCACCGGGCCCCGCGTGGGCCCGGTTCGCTTTGATGCCCACACCGCAAACGCTCACGGACTGGCTTGCGCATTGCGCTGCGATGCACCCCAAGACCATGGACCTGTCGCTGGAGCGCACGGTCCAGGTGGCGCGCGCGCTCGGCATCCACTTTGACGTGCCCGTCATCACGGTGGCCGGCACCAACGGCAAGGGCAGCACCTGCGCGATGCTGGAGAGCATCTGCCGCCACGCCGGCTACCGCACGGGCCTGTACCAGAAGCCCGAGCTCGTGCACTTCACCGAGCGCTGCAAGATCAACGGCCACCCGGTCGAAGAGGCCGTGCTGCTGCCGCACTTCGAGGCCGTGGAGCGCGCGCGCGGCGACACCACGCTGACGCAGTTCGAATTCACCACGCTGGCCATCGCACGGGCCTTGTCGATGGCCGAGGTCGATGTCGTCATCCTCGAAGTCGGCCTGGGTGGCCGCTACGACAGCGTCAACGCCTTCGAGACCGACTGCGCCGTCATCACCAGCATCGACCTCGACCACATGGAGTGGCTGGGCCCCGACCGCGAGAGCATCGGCCTGGAGAAGGCGCAGATCATGCGCCCCGGCCGCCCCTGCATCGTGAGCGACCCGCTGCCGCCGGCCAGCGTGGTGAAACACGGCGAGTCCATCGGCGCCGACCTCTGGCTCGTGGGCCGCGACTTCAACCACCAGGGCGACCGCCAGCAGTGGAGCTGGAGCGGCCGTGGCCGCCGCTACAGCGGCATGAGCTATCCGGCGCTGCGCGGCGCCAACCAGCTGATCAACGCCTCGGGCGCCATCGCCGCGCTGATTGCGCTGAAGGACCGTCTGCCGATCAACGCACAGGCGGTGCGCACGGGCCTGGCGCTGGTGGAACTGCCGGGCCGCTTCCAGATCGTGCCCGGGCAGCCGGCGCTGGTGCTGGACGTGGCGCACAACCCGCAGTCGGTGGCCGCGCTGGCCGCAAACCTCGACGCGATGGGCTTCTACCCGCGCACGCACGCCGTGTTCGGCGCGATGGCCGACAAGGACATCCCGGGGCTGCTGGCGAAGATCGTGCCGCTGGTCGACGCCTGGCACCTGTGCCCGCTGCCCAACCCGCGCTCGGCGACCATCGATGCACTCGACGCCATGGTCTCGACCGCGGCCGCCGGCCGCGTGGGTGGCGCGCCGGCAGTCCACCGCCATGCCGGCCCGGCCGAGGCGCTGGCCGTCGCGGTGGCCTCGGCAGACCCCGCCGATAGAATCGTCGTCTTCGGTTCCTTCTACACGGTGGGTGGCGTGCTCAAGGCCGGCCTGCCCCGGCTCGGAGCCCCGCACGCGGCCTCACCGCCCGCCTGATCCACCCCCTGCATGCGCCTGCCGTTCTTCCGTGCCAAGGACGCGGCTTCCGAGCCGGACGCCCCCCAGCGGCCGAAGCGGCCCGCGCGCCCGGCCGGCCCGGCGCCGGCCCCGGACGATGCCGCCATCGCCGCCGCGCGCACGCAGGCCCGCCGCCGCCTCGTCGGTGCACTGGTGCTGCTGGCGGTGGGCGTGATCGGCTTCCCGCTGCTGTTCGAGACGCAACCCCGGCCGCTGCCGCGCGAAACGCCCATCGTGGTGGCCGCCGAGGCCCTGTCGCGCACGGCGCCGTCCCCGGCGCCAGCGCCGGCGCCGGCCACCAGGCCCTTGCCGGTGCTGCCGGCCGACGCCGGTGTCGAGCCGGTGCAGGCGGCCTCGGCCTCGGCGCCGCCCGCGCCCGCGCCTGCCGCCTCCGTGCCCGCCGCCGTGGCACCGCCGCGGCCGGCCGCCTCCGTG
>JAIXTY010000337.1 GCA_027483705.1 Rubrivivax sp. | reverse complement strand
GGCGGGTAGATGTAGGTGTTGCGGACCATGAACTCCTTGAGGATGTCGTTCTGGATGGTCCCGGCCAGCAGCTCCTGTGCGGCGCCCTGCTCTTCGGCCGCCACCACATAGCCGGCCAGCACCGGCAGCACGGCGCCGTTCATCGTCATGCTGACGCTGACCTTGTCCAGCGGGATGCCGTCGAACAGGATCTTCATGTCCTCGACGCTGTCGATGGCCACGCCGGCCTTGCCGACGTCGCCCGTCACGCGCGGATGGTCGCTGTCGTAACCGCGGTGCGTGGCCAGGTCGAAGGCCACGCTCACGCCCTGGCCGCCGGCCGCGAGCGCCTGGCGATAGAAGCGGTTGCTGTCCTCGGCGGTGGAAAAGCCCGCGTACTGGCGGATGGTCCACGGCCGCACCGCGTACATCGTGGCCTGCGGGCCGCGGATGAAGGGCTCGAAGCCGGGCAGCGTGTCGGTGTGCGGCAGGCCCTGCAGGTCGGCCGCGGTGTACAGCGGCTTGACCACCAGGCCCTCGGGCGTGGTCCAGTTCAGCGCCTCGAGGTCGCCCCCGGGCGCGCTCTTCGCGGCGGCACGGCGCCACGCGGCCAGCGCGTCGGCGCTCGGGGTCTGGTCGGCTTCGCTCATCGTCTCGCTCCACGGCCTCGGGGCCACTGCATCACCGGCCTTGCGGCCACGCGCCCCACCGGCATAATTATGAATGCAAAACCGTCACCGATCTGACAGCCACTCGCCACCGTGAGCGCCCCTGCCCCCGCGCCCGTACCGCCACTGCCGCGCCGCGCCCTCTACCAGGACGTCGCCGACCGGTTGCGCCAGCAGATCTTCGCGCGCGAGCTGGAGCCCGGCAGCTGGATCGACGAGCTCAAGCTCGCCGCCGCCTTCGGCATCAGCCGCACGCCCCTGCGCGAGGCGCTCAAGGTGCTGGCCGTGGAAGGGCTGGTCACGCTGAAGGCCGGGCGCGGTGCGTACGTGACGGAGATGTCGCGTGACGACGTGGCGCAGGTGTACCACCTGCTCGCGCTGCTGGAAAGCGATGCCGCCGCGCGCGTGGCCGAGCGGGCCGACGACGCCGGCCGCGCCGAGCTGCGCGCGCTGCACGACGAGCTCGAGCGCCGCGTGCGCCAGCGCGACGCCTTCTTCGCCGCCAACGAGCGCTTCCACCTGGCGTTGCTGCGCCTGGCCGGCAACCGCTGGGCCGAGCAGATGGTGCTCGACCTGCGCAAGGTGATGAAGCTCAACCGCCACCACTCGCTGTTCAAGCGCGGGCGGCTGGCAGAGAGCCTGGCGGAGCACCGCGAGCTGATGGCCGCGATCGAGCGGCGCGATGCCCCGGCAGCCGGGGCCCTGATGCGCGAGCACTTCGCGCACGGGCTGGAAGCCGCGGCCTGAGCCTGCCGGGTCAGACCGCGAGCAGCCGCCGCAGGGCCTGCTCGCGGATGCCGAAGAAGCGCTGCAGCTCGTCGGCCTCAGCCAGTGCGGCCGCCCGATCGGCGGATGCCGCGGCCGGCTTCTTCACCGCCAGGATCATCTTGTTCTTGCGCGTGTGCTCCAGCGCCACGAACTCGAACACCTGCGTCTCGTAGCCGCTGGCCTGCAGCAGCAGAGCGCGCAGCGTGTCGGTCAGCATCTCGGCCTGCTGCTCGGCGTGGATGCCGTGCTGGAACACGCTCCTCAGCGGCCCTGGGCTCAGCAGCTGTGGCCGCAGCTGTTTGTGGCAGCACGGCGAGCAGACGATGAGCTGCGCGCCGGCCACGATGCCGCGGTGGATGGCGGCGTCGGTGGCCGTGTCGCAGGCGTGCAGCGCGATCATCACGTCGAAGTGCTCGGGCGCGGCGTCGGCGTCGCCGACATCGCCCTGCACCATCTGCAGGCCCTGCAGGCCCAGGCCCTGGACGATGCGGTTGCCCTCGGCCACCAGATCGGCGCGCTGCTCGATGCCGCGCACGTCCACCGCCAGGCCCTGGCGCTGCAGCCAGTCGTGCAGCGCAAAGGTCAGGTAGGCGCGGCCGGCGCCGAAGTCGGCCACGCGCACCGGCTGGCCGCACTCCAGCAGCGCCGTGCGCGCCAGCGCCTGCGAGACGATCTCGACGAAGCGGTTGATCTGCTTCCACTTGCGCGCCATCGCCGGCACCGGCTGGCCGTCGGGCGTGGTGATGCCGAGCGCGGCGAGGTAGGGGCTGTCGGCTTCGAGCGGGCGCGGCTTGGCGCGGTCGTGGGCCTGGGCTTCGGCGGCTGCCGCGGCCGCGGCCAGCGTCTTGGTGGACAGATGCCCGCCGCCCCGCTTGCCAAAGCGCAGCTCGGCCTCGGTGTCGCTGCCGCTGAAGTGGGCGTGGCGGAAGCGCGGGCCCAGCCAGGCGGCGATGAGCGCCAGGCCCGCGTCGGGCGCGTGGTTGTGCGTCAGGTCCTTGGTGGCGTGGCGGCTCACGAAGCTCAGCACCGGGCCGCCGCGCAGCAGCACGGGGCGCACCGTCACGCGCTGCAGATCGGCCTCGGCGGCGCCGCCGGGGCGCGGGCCCGAGAGCACCAGTTTGCGCCAGCCGCCCTGCCGCTGCTGCTGCCGCAGCAGCTCGATGAAGCGTTGCAGCGCGGGGTCGCTGGCCGTATCGGTGAGTGGCGTCGGCTCGGTCACGCCGGCATTGTCGCGCCTGGCACCCACAATCCGCGGCCATGCAGACCAGCCCCTTCGACACCGCCCGTCAGGCCTTCGAGGCCGGCCTTGCCGCGCAGCAGGCCGGCCGGCTGGACGAAGCCGAGGCGCACTACCGCGCCTCGCTGGCCGCCCTGCCCGGCCGCCCTTCGACGCTGACGAACCTGGCCGCCACGCTGCTGGCCCTGGGCCGCCCGGCCGAGGCGCTGCCGCTGCTGCACGAGGCCACCACCACCGCGCCGGCGCACGCCGAAGCCTGGGCTCACCTGGGCGAGGCGCTGCTCGCCGCCGGCCGGCCGGCTGAGGCGCTGGCGGCCTACGCACGGCGCCTGGCCCTGCCCGAGCCGCCACCGCGCGCCGCGCTGCGCCATGCCGAATGCCTGGCGCGCCTGGGCCGCCTGGACGAGGCGCTGGCCGGCGCCGATGCGCTGACCACGCGCCACGCCAATTGGGGCGAGGCCTGGCTGCTGGCCGGCTCGCTGCACAAGGACCTGGGCCACGCCAGCGCCGCGGCACGTGCGCTGCAGCGCGCCGCCGACCTGGGCGCCCGCCCGGCCCTGGCGCACTGGCTGCTGGCCGGCCTGCGCAACGCCCGCGACGCCGACGCGCCGCCGTTGCCACCGCCGGGCTATGTCGAAGAGCTCTTCGACGGCTACGCCGCCGACTTCGACCGCCACCTCGAGACGCTGGAGTACCGCGCGCCCGAGCTGCTGCTGCCGGGCCTCGTGCACCGCCGCTACGCCACGGCGCTGGACCTGGGCTGCGGCACCGGACTCGTCGGCCGTGTCGTGCGGCCGCTGGCCGACCGGCTGGAGGGCCTGGACCTCAGCACCGCGATGCTCGAGGCCTCGCACGCCACCGGCGCCTACGACGCGCTGCACCACGCCGAACTCGTCGCGCACCTGCTCGCGCAGGCGCCGGCCGGCCTGGACCTCGTGCTCGCCGCCGACGTGTTCATCTACATCGGCGATCTCGACCCGGTGTTCACTGCCGCGCGCCGGGCCCTGGCGCCCGGTGGTGTGTTCGCGTTCACCGTCGAGGAAGCACCGGCCGGCCTGGGCGTGGAACTGCGCCCGACGGCGCGCTACGCCCAGTCCGCGGCCCACCTCGACGCGCTGGCCGCGCGCCATGGCTTCGTCGACACGAGCCCGCCGCAGCGCGCGACGCTGCGGCTGGAGCAGCGCCAGCCGGTGGCCGGCCAGGTGCGCTGGTTGTCGCCGCGCTGAGGGGCCGCGCCCGGCTATTCGACCTCGCCGCCGAAGCGCTTGACGAGGTTCTCGATGTACTTGTCGACCAGCCCCTCGAACTCGCCCTTGACCACCGGCACGACGACCATCTTCATCAGCCCCGGCAGCGGCACCTCCACGGTGCCTTCGATCTTGAGCTCCAGCGCCGTGCCCTTCTTGGCCTTGGTGATCTTCCAGCTGCCGCCCACGAGCGCGTTGCCCACGCCCTTGACGGGCGTCCAGACCACGCTGCCCTTCTTGCGGTCCGACACGTACTGGCTGGCGTAGACGGTCTGGATGTTCACCTGCGCGGTGCCCACCTTCTGCATCTCCCAGCGGTAGACACCCTTGCCCATGTCGACCAGCTGGTCGACCTTCGGAAAGTGGCTCACCGAGGTGGGCACGTCGGACAGCACGTCGAAGACTTCGTCGTAGGCCGCCTTCACGGTGAATTCGTAGCCCAGGTCGATGTCGACGCTCACGGCCATGGTCTGGCTCCTTGGATCAGGGTTTCAGAAATCGGGCTCGCCGGCCCAGGGCAGCATCATCGTCAGCCAGGTCAGCTGCTCGAACTGCGGCTCGAAGCGGTCGATGATCTGCTGCGGTTCGGGGCACAGCTTCTCGTCGGTGATGAGGCCGAACTGCACGCCGCCGCCGTAGCTGAGGATGCTGACGCCGACGCCGATGTCGCCCGAGGCCGGCACCCAGAACATCGTCTGCCGCAGCGTGCTGCCGCAGAACTTGAGCGGCACGCCGGGGCCCGGCACGTTGGTCATCACCGCGGTGGCCTTCTTGGCGAAGAGGCCGAGGATCATGTCCTGCACCGGCTTGATGAACAGGCCGCTGACCGACAGCACCGCAAACGCCAGCAGCGGCTGGTAGCTGCCCTTCATCTCGTTCATGCGCCGGTGCACGGCGTAGACGCGTTCGATGGGGTTGGCGATGCCCACCGGCAGCACCAGCGGCGCCAGCCCGAAGCGGTTGCCCAGCTGCCAGGCCTTGTCGAGCGGGCGCAGGTTCACCGGCACCATGGCGCGGATCTCCTTGCCCGCCGGATCCTGCCCCTGCGCCTGCAGCCAGCCGCCGATGGCGCCGGCCACGCAGGCCAGCAGCACGTCGTTGACGGTGCAGCCCAGGCCCTTGCCGATGGCCTTGACGGTGTCCAGCGGCATCGGCTCGCTCCAGGCCACCACCTTGCGGCCCACGGGCTTGCCCTTGAGCAGCGTCGGCGAGTCGTCGGGCATCAGCGCCAGCGCGGCCACGTCCTGCGCCACCTGCAGGCCGCCCTTGGCCATGCCCAGGCTGGACAGCAGCGGCTGCGTCGGGTTGGCCAGCGCCTCCATCGACTTGCCGACGCCGCTGCCGTACATGCCGATGGCCTTGATGGTGAGATCGGTCAGCGGCTTGAGCACGGCGTCGGCGAGCCAGTCGGGCTCGGCGGCGTCTTCGGCCGGCTGCTTGCGCCGGCGCCGGGGCGGATCGGCGCCGCCATCGGTGATGCTCATCATCACGCTGATCAGCGCGATGCCGTCGCCGATGCAGTGGTGGATGCGCGCCACGAGGGCGCTGCCGCCTTCGTAGTGCTCCACCAGGTGCATCTGCCACAGCGGGCGCGCGGGATCCAGCGGCGTGGTGGCCAGTTCGCCGCAGGCGCGCTGCAGTGCGTGGCGCTCGCTCTCGCCGGCTTGCGGCTTCAGGGTCATCGGCAGCACGTGCTGCGTGATGTCGAAGTGCTCGTCGTCCACCCACGAGGCACCCATGGCATCGGCCACGGCCTTCTGGCGGAAGCGGTCGTACTGCAGCAGCTTGGCCCCGATGCGCTCGCGCAGCGCGTCGAGCGTGACGGCCGGGGTGAGCAGCCAGACGCCGACGATCATCATCAGGTTGACGTCGTTGTCCATGCGCAGCCAGGCGGTGTCCACGCGCGACATGCGTTCGGCACGCACGGCGGCTGGGGGGCTGGTCTGCGGCGCGCTGGCGACGCCGTTCATCGGGTTTCTCCTCGGCAACGGGCGCCACCGAGGGCGCCGGGACGGGCGACGATGCTGTGTAGCATCGTCAGCGTCAAGCTCAGACTCACCCGGGTGCACCCATGGCCAACCTCAAAGCCGCCTTCGAAGCCGCCGTCGCCGCCAGCAAGCAGTTGCCGGAGAAGCCCGACAACATGACGCTGCTGAAGATCTACTCGCTGTACAAGCAGGCCACCGAAGGCGACGTCGAGGGCAAGCGCCCAGGCTTCACCGACATGGTGGGCCGCGCCAAGTACGACGCCTGGGCTGCCGTGAAGGGCACCAGCGCCGACGACGCGATGCAGCAGTACGTCGACCTGATCGAGTCGCTCAAGTAGCGGCTACTTCTGGGCCAGCGCCTTCTCGATGGCGCTGGTGATCGTTCCGCTGGTCGGGCCCGTCATGCTGCCGTAGTGCGCGACGGGCTTGCCGTCGCGGCCGACGAGGTACTTGTTGAAGTTCCAGCTCGGCTGCTGGCCGGTGGCCGCGGCCAGTTGCTTGAAAAGCGGCTGCGCATCCGCACCGCGCACCGGGCCGGTGGCGAACATCGGGAACTTCACGCCGTAGGTGTTGAAGCAGACCTCGGCGGTCTTCTTGGCATCGGCGTCTTCCTGCTTGAAGTCGCCGCTCGGAAAGCCCAGCACCACCAGGCCGCGCGCGGCGTACTTCGCGTTCAGCGCCTCCAGGCCCTCGAACTGCGAGGTGAAGCCGCAGTAGCTGGCGGTGTTGACGACCAGCAGCACCTTGCCGGCGTACTGGCACAGGTTCTGCGGCTTGTCGTCCTGCAGGCGCGGCACCGTCTGGTTGAGCAGGGCCGGGCAGGCGGCGGGCGTGGCCGTGGCGGGTTGGGCGGAGGCCTGGGCCCGTGCGGACAAGGGCGAGACCAGCAGCACAGCGCCGAACAGGGCCAGCGCCACGCTCGATGGGTTGAGCCGAGTGTTCATGAGCCCGATGTTGCCTGCCCGTCGGCGCCGCGCGCCGCGCGGGGTCATTGCCCGGCCAGCAGCCGTTGCAGCCGCCAGGAGCCCGGCAGGTCCTGGGCAATCCGCCGGCCGGCGTCCAGGTGCGCCCGTGCGCGATCGGCATCGCCCTGTCGTGCCAAGGCCCGGCTTAGCAAGAGGTGCAGTTCGCCCCGCAGGCTGGCCGGCACCTGGTTCTGCCGTAGCAGCACGCCCAGCGCAGCGGTGGCATCCGGCGGGCCTTCGTCCTCGATCGCGACCAGGTGGCGAAAGGCCTCCAGCGTCACCGAGCGGGCGTGCGGCAGCGGGTCTTCCAGCTCGCGCCGCACCGCCTGGGCCCGGCCGATCGCGTCCCGGGCTTCGACGCGGCGACCCGCGTCCAGCAGCAGCCGGGCCCGCTGGAGATGGGCAGCCGCCACCAATTCCGGGCGCCTCACGGCAAAGGACTCGAGCCTGCCAATGCGCTCGCGGGCCTGGGCGTCGGCTTCGGCCACCCGCCCTCGAGCCCACAAAGCCTCGACCTGCCACGACAGCGCTTCGTCCACATCGACCGTCGAATCGCCATAAAGCGCCTTCAACTGGCCCGTCGCCTCGCGCAGGCGTTGCAGCCCCTCGTCGTGACGGCCCAGACCCACCAGGGCGCGCCCCCAGAACACGAGGGCGTGCGCCCGGTTGTCGTCGAGCCAGGGATCGACCGGCCGGCCGTTGCGGGGTTTGCGCAAGACGTCGATCAGGCGCATCGCCTCGCGGGCGCTGCGTTCGGCCAGTGAGGAGTCACGAAGCACTTCCAGGCGGGCCGTGTGGATCAGCGCATGCGCCATGGCCACCGATTGCGGCGCCACCTGCGCCAGTTGCTGTCGGGCCGGGTGAAGCTGCTCGCGGGCGCTCGCGCTGTCGCCGGCGGCCGCCAGCGCCTGCGCGAGGCTGACACGCAGCCACAAGGTATCCGGATGCCGGGGTCCGAGGTGCGCCGTGGCCAGCTGCACCGCACGCCGCCGCAGTGCCACCGCCCGCTGCAACTGCCCCGTCTGCATCAGCACCGAGCCGAAGACGTCGAGCAATTCGATCTGCACCTCGGGCGCACGGCCAGACAGGCTCTCGACGCTGTCAGCGCCCCGCAGCACGAGATCGGCCGCCGTCAGGGTGCGCGCCTCCGCGACACCCGCTTGCGAGGTCCCGGCCTTGCGGAAGACCTCCACCAGATAGTCGCGCACCGCGGCAGTCTGGTCGGCCGCCCGGCGCGCCCGCAGCGACTCCGCGCGCGCCCGTTCGGCGGCGCGCAGCGCCTCGTCCTGGGCCTGCTTCGCGGCCTGGGCCTGCTGTTCGGCCTCCTGGCGTGCTGCCAGGGCCTGGGCGTTCGCGGCCTCGGCCACCTGCTGTGCCTGCTCGGCCGCCATCCGGGCGCCATCGGCCACGGCACGTGCGGCCTCGGCCGCCCGGGCCTGTTGTAGGGCCACCACCAGGCCGGCCATGAGCGATGCCGTGGCCAGCACGCCGGCGGCCACCGGCAATCGGTGCCGCCGAAGGAATTTCAGCGCCACGTAGGCCGGCGACGGGGCCTGGGCCAGCACCGGCTGGAACGCGAGGTGACGGCGCCAGTCGCGCGACAGGGCTTCGACGCTGGGGTAGCGGTCGGCTGCTCGTTTCTGCAGGGCCTTGGCCAGGATCGCATCGAGGTCGCCGCGCAGCGCGCGGGCCCTCGTCGGATCGCTGCAGACACGGCTGGCCCGCGGCGTCTCCTCGTGCTCGATGGCGTCTTCCAGCGCCGCGGCGCTGGTGCGCCGTGGCCGGTAGGGCCGAGCGCCAGCGAGCAGCTCGAACGCCACGACGCCGAGGCTGTAGACATCGCTGGCGGTTCCCAGCGGCTCGCCCCGCACCTGCTCCGGGCTCGCGTACTCGAGGGTCAGTGCGCGGGGGCCGACCAAGGTGACGCCGGCGGCGCCGTCCGCCCGCAGCACACCGGCGATGCCGAAGTCCAGCAGCATCGCGCGGCCGTCCGGCGTGACGAGGATGTTGGCCGGCTTGAGGTCGCGGTGCACCACAAGACGCGCGTGCGCCGCCGCGACGGCATCGGCCACCTGCAGCAAGAGGTGCAGGCGCTCGGCCACGTCGCTGCCGCGCTGCGCACACCAGTCGGTCAGCGGCAGTCCGTCGACGTGCTCCATCGCCAGCCAGGGGCGGCCGACGGCGTCCACACCGGCGTCATAGAGGCGCGCGATGTGCGGGTGTGTGAGCGCCGCCAGGATGTCGCGCTCGCGGGCCAGCCGCTCGGCCAGACCCGGCACCCAGGTCCAGCGTGGCAGCTTCAGCGCCACCTCGCGCGTCAGCTGGCCGTCGGCGCGCTCGGCCAGCCAGACGCTGCCCATGCCGCCCTGGCCCAGCTCGCGCAGCAGCCGCCAGGGGCCGACATCGTCGCCGGGTTGCGGGTCGCGTCCGTCGCCGGCCGGTGCGGAGACCGCCCCGTCCATGCGCGGCAGGGTCTGGAGCAACTGGCTGGTCTCGACGCCGCCTTGGGTCTGCAGCAGCTGCGCCAGGGTGTCGCGCAGGCCGACATGTTCGGCCGGCAGGGCCTCCAGCCAGCCGGCGCGCTGGGCCGGCTCGAGCTCGAGCGCCTCGTCGAGCAGGCGGTTCAGGCGCGGCCAGTCAGCGGCCAGGTCTTGCAGGCGCTTCATGGGCGGGCGGGACGGGGCATCTTGAAGTCCCTGATGTCAGGCCGGACCGGATCCGGACATCAGCTCTTCAGCGCGTGTGCGAGCAGCAGCCGCGCCTTCTCCCAGTCGCGGCGCACGGTGCGGTCGGTCACGTCCAGGGCTTCGGCGATCTCGGCGTCGGTCATGCCGGCGAAGTAGCGCATCTCCACCACCTGGGCCAGGCGCGGCTCCAGCCGCGACAGATCGTCGAGCGCACGGTCGACGTCGAGCAGTTCCTCGTGCGGCTGCGGCAGCGACTCGGCGGCGCTGGTGTCCAGCGTCACGTGCTCGGCGTCGCCGCCGCGGCGCCCGCGCCCGGCGGCCCGCACCGTGTCGACGATGATCGATCGCATCACGTGCGACGCGTACGCGACGAAGTGGCCGCGGTCGGCCGGCGTCAGGTTGCCGGCCTTCAGGAAACGCAGGTAGCACTCGTGCAGCAGCACGGTGGTCTCCATGCCGGTGCCACGCTGGTGCCCCGCCAGGCGCGCGTGGGCCACCCGGCGCAGATCGGGGTAGAGGCGCTGGAACAGGGTGTCGAAGGCTGGGCGGTCGCCGTCCCGCGCCCGCGCCAGCAAACTCGTGATGTCGCCCATGGGCCGTCATCCTTCTGGTGTGACGCCAATCGTATCGAGCCTGGGCGCACCACACGGACCCGACCGTTCGGCATCAGCCATCGGGGGGAGGCCATCGATGTCCGCGCCGGGCCCGCGGCGGCGTATCGGAGGGTGAGGACCGCGCATCCGCGGTTCCATCCGGAGGCTCGCATGCTGCCTGTCGAACACACCACCGGCCGCGACGGCCGGCCGCTGCGCACGCCGCGGCCGGCGCTGTTCACGCGGGAGCGCTACCTCGTCGCGCTGACCTGGGCCTTCACGCTGTTCAGCTCGGTGCGCGTGCTGTCCTACCTGCCGACCTTGTGGGTGATCTGGCAGGCGCAGGACTCCAGCCAGCACTCGCTCCTGACCTGGTGCACCTGGCTCGGCGCCAACCTCACGATGGCGGCCTGGCTGCACGAGCACAACGGCCGCCGCTTCAACCGCGCCGTGGCCGTGAACCTGGCCAACGCCTCGATGTGCGGCGCCACGGTGGCGTTGATCGCGGTGTTCCGCTTCTCGAACTGACGGAAGGAGCCGCCATGGATGGCGTCGAACTGCTTGGATGGAGCGCTGCCGCGCTCACGTTGACCGCCTTCACGATGCGCGACCTCCGCGTGCTGCGAGCCGCCGCGGTCGGGGCCAGCCTGTGCTTCATCGCCTACGGCGCGGCCACCTCGGCGTGGCCGGTGCTCGCCTTGCACCTGGTGCTGTTGCCGCTGAACCTGCAACGCCTCCACGAAGCACGGCGCCGGCCAGCCGATGGCCCTGGCAGACGGCCTGCGCGGCACGCCGCCCGGCCGTGGAGCCGTGCGGCCGGGCTGCTGCTGTTGCCGCTGCTGCTGGCGATGCTGTCGACCGGCAGCGCGCCGGCCTCGGCCGCCCAGCCGACCTATGCCGACCGGATGCATGCCCGCGCCCTGGAGTCGTTTCGCGCGGGTCGCTTCCCCGAGGCCTATGGCCGCTTCGTCGAGTTGGCGAACCTGGGGCATCCGGCCTCGGCCCGCTACGCGCTGTGGATGTGCGAGCAGGGCCTGCCGCTGTTCGCCAAGGACTGGGACTGCCTGCCCGACGAGGCCATCGCCTGGGCCGCAGCCGCGCGCGAGGCGCCTTCGCGGGGCGTGCCGGGCACGGCGGCTCCGCGCCCGACCAGCAACCGCCAGTCCACGGGACGCTGACGGCACACCGCCGTCGGGCGGGCTCAGCGCGTGCCCTTGCGGGCCGCGGCGCGCTCCTTGGGCTTGGCCTTGTCGGCCGCGGCCGGCGCGGCGAGCAGCGCGTCGAGGTTCTTCGTGATCTCGGCCTCGATGGTCTTGGCGAAGGCCCCGAGCAGGAAGCCCAGCTTGGCCTCGAGGTCGAAGTGGTCGGCGGCCACGATCAGCCGGCCGCTGACGCCGCTGCGCGTGAACTCCACCGTGTCGCTGGTCTCGCCCTCCAGCACGGTGCATTCCATGTCGAACTTGGCCTCGGCCTGCTCGGCCCATTGCCAGGCCACCTCGCGGGCGCGCTTCAGGCCGAGCGAATGGTCGCGGTGGATCTTGATGTCGGGCACGGGGTCAGCTCCGTCGGTGGGCGGTGGGGATCAGGGCGCCAGGCCGAGCCGCGCCCGCCGCTCGGCGCGCGGCAGCGCGGCCAGCGTGCGCACCGCGTCGTGGAAGCGGGCGAAGTCACGGCCGGACTGCTCGAACAGGCGCTCGAAGGCGGGCACGAAGTCGTTGTAGGCGCCAAGCACGGCGAACGACGCATTGTTGGCGCGCGCGAACCAGCCGTCGTAGCCGGCAAAACCCGCGAGCGGGCTGGCCGGATCGGCCTTCAGCGCCTCGTACTCGCTGCGCAGGCGCGCCAGCAGCGCGGCCTTGGCGCTGCGCTTGGCCGCGTCGGGCTGGCTGCTGCGGTACAGCGCCTCGAACTCGCCGCGCCAGCGCCGCGTGAACTCGCGGAAGGCCACCGCGCGCGCCTGGCGCTGCGCGTCGGCGGCGCGCGCCTCGGGCGTGGCGTGGCGCTCCATCCACAGCCGGCCGCCGATGCGCTCCACCGCGGTGGCGTAGCTCTCGTTGAAGGTGGTGTCGTCGTCGACGTAGACCACCTGGTGCGTGAGCTCGTGGAAGATCAGCCGCGCCAGGTCGGCCTCGGTGCCATTGACGAAGGTGTTGAGCAGCGGGTCGCCGCCCATCCACTCGAGCTTGCCCAGCGTGCTGTACGCCGGCACGCCGTAGACCATGACCTCGTAGCCCTGTGCGCGCAGCTCGGCGGCCAGTTCGTCGGCGCGGGCCTGCGTGTAGTAGCCGCGGTAGCCCACGCAGCCCACCACCGGAAAGCACCAGGTCTTGAGCGTGAGCGAGAGCTCGGGCGTCGCCACCACATTCCACACGACGGCATTGCGGCCGAGGTCGGCGTAGCGGCGGTAGCTGCCGCCCTCGGGCAGCTTCAGCTCGGCAACGGCGAAGTCGCGCATGCGCTGGCTCAAGCGCAGGCGCTCGCGCAGCGGCTCGGGCGTGGACGGGTCGGCCACGACCTCGGCCACCGGGCGGGCACGCTGCACCAGATCCATGTGGCCGTTGACGGCCTGCGCGTAGTAGCCCACGGTGCTGCAGCCGCCCAGACCCAACGCGACGGCGGCGGCCAGCAGCGAGCCCAGCAGGCCCCACTTCACCACGCGTCTCCAGCGATCAGCAGGGCTCGACCTCGACCAGGCAGTCATAGAAGGCCGGCGCGCGGCCGATGTCGGTGAGACGCTGGTGCGTCAGCTCGTTGACGTTGGTGCCGTTCAGGCCCATCTTGCGCCACCACACACCCAGGCCGTTGACGACGCCCGGCCGCGCCGCGCCGTTGATGTCGGCCTTGCAGACGTAGGCCCCGCGGTCGTTGAACACGCGCACGGTGGCGCCGGGCGCGATGCCGCGCGCGGCGGCGTCTTCCGGGTGCATCTCCAGGCGCGGCTCCTTCTCGGCGGCCTGCAGGCTGTCGACGTTGGCGAAGGTGCTGTTCATGAAGTGCCGCGCCGGCGGCGAGATCATCGCCAGCGGATAGCGCGCCGCGAGTTCCGGTGCCGAGGCCACGCTCTCGTAGTTGGGCACGAAGTCCGGCACGCCCAGGCCGGGCGCGTCGACCACCACCTTGCCGCTGGGCGTGGCGAAGCCGCCGTCGGCAAACGGCGCCTCGGGCAGCTTCAGGCGCGTCCAGCCGCGGGCCTGCAGCTCGGCCAGGTCCACGTGCTCGGGGTCGAAGGCCTGCATCGCCATCGCCTCGTCGCTGTCGGCGAAACACGGCTCGGTGAAGCCCAGGCGCGCGGCCAGCGCGCGGAAGACGCTGGCGTTGCTGCGCGCCTGCCCGATGGGCGGCACGGCCGGCCGGTTGAGCATGGCGTAGGTGTGACCGTAGGTGGTGTGCGCGTCCCAGTGCTCCAGCTGCGTGGTGGCGGGCAGCACGATGTCGGCGTGGTCGGCGGTGTCGGTGAGGAAGTGCTCCAGCACCACGGTGAAGAGGTCGTCGCGGGCAAAGCCGCGGCTCACCCGGCCGCTCTCGGGCGCCACCGCCACGGGGTTGCTGTTGTAGACGACGACGGCCTCGATGCGCGGGCCGAATTCGCCACCGCCGGGGTGCAGCAAGGCATCGCCGATGGTGCTCATGTTGATGGTGCGCGGGCGGCGGGCGCCCAGCAGATCGGGCCGCTGCAGCCAGGCGTCGCGGCGCGCGGCACGGAAGCTGGCGCTGGTGCTCAGCAGCAGGCCACCGGCCGGGTGGCGCCACGCGCCGACGAGGCAGGGCAGCATCGCCACCAGCCGCACGGCGTTGCCGCCGCCGCGCACGCGCTGCATGCCGTAGTTCAGGCGGATGGCTGCCGGCTTGATGCTCGCGTAGTCGCGCGCCAGGCCGCGCACCTCGTCGGCGGTGATGCCGCAGACCTGCGCGGTGCGCTCGGGCGTCCAGGTCAGGGCCTTGTCCCGCAACTTCTCCCAGCCGTCCACGTGGCGGGCGATGTAGTCGTGGTCGAGCGCGTCCGTGCGGATCAGCTCGTGCATCAGGCCCAGCGCCAGCGCGCCATCGGTGCCGGGCAGGATGGCGATGTGCTGGTGGCACTTCTCGGCCGTCTCGGTGCGCCGCGGGTCGATGCAGATCAGCCTGGCGCCGGCGCGCTTGGCCTGCTGCGCAAAGCTCCAGAAGTGCACGCTGCTGGTGATGGGGTTGCTGCCCCAGATGAGGATGAGCTTGCTGTCGACGAAGTGCTCGACCCGCATGCCCAGCTTGCCGCCGTAGGTGGCGGCCAGCGCCTCGCCGCCGGCGTTGGCGCAGATGGTGCGGTCCAGCAGGCTGGCGCCCAGGCGGTGGAAGAAGCGCGCCGCCATGCCGTCGCCCTGCACCAGGCCCATGGTGCCGGCGTAGCTGTAGGGCAGCACGGCCTCGGGGTTGCGCGCGGCGATGGCGCCCAACCGCGAGGCGATGGTGTCCAGGGCCTCGTCCCAGCCGATGGCCTCGAAGCGCCCTTCGCCCTTGCGGCCCACGCGCCTGAGCGGCGTGAGCACACGCTCGCGGTGGTAGGTGCGCTCGGCATAACGGCTGACCTTGGTGCACAACACGCCGTGGGTGGGCGGGTGGGCGGGGTCGCCAACCACGCGCACCACGCGCTCGGCGCCGGGCGCGCCCTGCACCGTGACGTGCAGCGCGCAGGTGTCGGGGCAGTCGTGCGGGCACACGGCCTGCACGGTGCGGGAGGGGGCGGCCTCGGGTGCCGAAACGGCGGTGCTGGCAGCGGGTTCTGGCATGCGCGGCATGGTGCCACAGCGCGCTGGCCGGCACCGGGCCGCCGCCGGCGTCACGCCCGCGTGACGCCGGCCTCACTAGGCTCTGCCCATGCTCACCAGAACCGCCCTCCTCCTGTTGTGCCTGGGTGCCGGCCCGCTGCCCGCGACGGCCACCACCCCCGGCCAGGACGTGCCCGGCCCCGGCATCAGCCCCATCGTCACCTGGGACCCGGAACTCGTCTACGGCGGCGTCGCCCGCCCGGCCACGCTGCGGCCGATGACCGCTGCCGAGCTGAAGCTCTCGCGCGAGCGGGCCGAGGTCTTCTTCCAGGCGCTGAAGGCCGTGCCCGTGTTTGCGCAGCCGGTGCGCCACGCCACCTTCATGACCAGCTGGGCCCACCTCGAGCGCGGGCCGGTGCTGACGCAGCGCTTCGTCGTCTACTGGGGCGAACCGCGCGACACCCGCCGGCGCGCCGACGGCGCCTACTTCGGCGTCATGGGCGGCGCGCTGGAGCTGCTGTTCATCGACACCAACCGCGTGCCGATGGCCGACAAGCTGGGCGCCGAAGGCCGCCAGGACTTCGACCGCCGCATCGAGGAAGGCGGCATGCCCGTGGCGTTGTATGCCGAGCCGCGCGTGCACGGCCGGGCCGGTGGCGGCGTGGTCTACAGCAACTGGTTCATCGCCACGCGCGACGGCAGCCCGGCGCTGGCGCCCGTGCCGCTGGCGCTGCTGCTGGAGATGGACATCGCGCAGCTGAAGAAGCGCGCCGCCGACAGCGAGCGCCTCTTCGCCAACAGCCTGCGCGAACTCGAAGCCTCGATGACGCCCGAGGCCGCCGCCGCGCGCCGTACGCGGCGCGAGGCCGCCTGGGCCCGCGAGACCAAGGATCCCGCCGCAATGGCCCGCCGCCTGGACGCCGCCGAACGCACCGACTTGAGCGACTACGAGCGCCAGAAGGCGCGCCTGACGCCACCGCCCGTGCCCGACCCGAAAAGCCCGCACTGGAGCGCCCGGCTCGCGCTGCAGGCGCTGGAGCAGAAGCTGGCCTCGCTGGACGCCGCCGGCCGCCAGGCGCCCGCCTGCGGCGCGCTCGACCCCGCGTTCGAGCCGGGGCTGAACGTGCGCTGGCACGCCGTCGGCACCGACGCGCCGGCCGACTGCCAGCCCATGGTGCGCCTGCGGGCCAACCTGCTCACCCCCGGCAGGCCGGAGGAGGTGCGCGTGCTGGCCGCGTGGCTGCGCGACGCCCCCTGCGGCAAGGCCTGGGACCGCCCGCCGCAGGACCACGTCTGCAGCCGCATCACCACCACGCTGCGCGACCTGGACTGGCCCGCCGTGCGGCGCAGCCTGGGCTGGAAGGAGACGCCGTGAGGCGCCGCGCCGCGACGGGCCGGGCCACGCCAGGAGCGACCCGACACCCGGTCTGAGCCCGATGCCCGATCATTCCCCCATGCACCCTGCACCCGGCCCGGCACACCCCTTGCGCCTGCAGCTGCACGCCGACATCGGCGTGCACGGGCCTTCGGGCCTGCTGCTGCCGCTGCGCGGCGCGGCGGCCGGCCTGGCGGCGCTGGTGGCGCTCGAGCCGGGCGTCAGCCGCGAGCGCGCCGCCGCCTTGCTGTGGCCCGCAGACCAGGGGCCGCGGCAGAGCCTGCGCCAGCAACTGCTGCGCTTCCGGCGCGCGCTCGGGCAGCCGCTGGTCGAGGGCGAGAGCGCGCTGCACCTGGCCGCCGGGGTGACGCTGGTGCCCGGGCCGCCGGGCCTGGAACTGCTGCCCGACCATGGCGGCGGCGCCGACGTGGCCGACAGTGAGTTCGCCCTCTGGCTGGCCCGCCAGCGCCAGGCCGAGCGGCAGGCCCGGCGCGAACCGCTGCTGGCGGCGCTGCAGGCCGCCGAGGCCGCCGGCGCGCTGGACGAAGCCCTCCAGCACGCCCTGGCGCTGGCCGCCCTGGCAGGGCAGGCCGGCGTGGTCGACGAGCCCGCGCAGGCGCGGCTGATGCGGCTGCACTACCTGCGTGGCGAGGCCGACCTGGGCCTGGACGTCTACCGCCGCCTGGTGGCGGCGCTGGCCCCCAGCGGCGACACCCCGACGGCCGACACCCGCGCACTGGCCGAGGCGCTGACCCGCGGCCGAGTCGTGGCCGCCAGCGCCCACCGCGCGCCGGCGCTGCCCGTCACCCTGCAGCGGCCGCCGCGCCTGGTGGGGCGCGACCAGGAGCACGCCGCCGCGCTGCGCGCCTGGGCCGCAGGCGCCGCGGTGCTGCTGGAAGGCGAGGCCGGCCTGGGCAAGAGCCGCCTGCTGGCCGAGCTCACGGCCAGCCTGGCCGGCTCGGCCGACTCGGCCGGCCTGCTGGCCAGCGCCGGGCGCCCGGGCGACGGCGGCACGCCCTACGCCACGCTGGAGCGCCTGCTGCGGCCGCTGGCCGCCGGCGCGGTGCTCTTCGCCGAGCCGCTGCGCCCGGGCGTGGTGGCCGCACGGCTCGCCGCGCTGCTGGCCGAACGCGGCGTGCACACGCTGGTGCTTGACGACCTGCACTTCGCCGACGACGCCACGCTGGAGCTGCTGGCCGGCCTGGCCGCCGAGGCCGGCCCGGTGCGGCGCTGGCTGTTCGCGCAGCGCCCGGCCGAGGTCTCGCCCACGGCGCAGGCGCTGCGCGACGGGCTGCTCGAACAAGGGCGGCTGCGGTGCATCGCGCTGTCGCCGCTGGACAAGGGCGCGACGCGCCAGCTGGTCGAGGGCCTGGGCGTCGCCGGGCTGGACGCCGAGGGCGTGTGCGACGCGCTGCAGCACCACACCGGCGGCAACCCGCTCTTCGTGCTGGAGACGCTGAAGCAGGGCCTGCTCGACGGCAGCCTGGCGCGTGGCGCGCTGCCGCGGCCCGGCAGCGTGGGCGCACTGATCGAGCGCCGGCTGCAGCGCCTGGGCGAACGCGCGCTGGCGCTGGCCCGCGTGGCCGCGGTGGCCGGCGTGGACTTCCGCATCGAACTGGCCGAAGAGGCCATGGGCCTGCGCGCCGTCGAGCTGGCCAGCGCCTGGGACGAGCTGCAGCAGGCCCAGGTGTTGCGCGACGAGGCCTTTGCGCACGACCTCGTGGCCGACGCCGTGCTGCGCGGCCTGCCCGCCGCGGTGGCGCGGCGCGTGCATGCGCAGTGCGCAGGCTGGCTGCAGGCCCATGACGGCGAGCCGGCACGTGTGGCGCGGCACTGGCACGGCGCCGGCCGGCCGATGGAGGCCGCGCGCGCCTTCGCGCAGGCCGCGCTGCGCGCCCGCGCCGCCGCGCGCCAGGCCGAAGAGGCCGAGCTGCACGGCCATGCCGCCGCGGCCTTCGGCGAGGCGGGCCTGGGCGACGAGCGCTTCGAGGCGCTGGCCGCGCGCGTGACCGCCCTCATCGGCGCCAGCGCCGACACCGCCGCGCTGGCCGAGGCGCGTGCGCTGGCCGGCCATGCCCACGACGACATCCAGCGCGTGCGCGCCGCGCGCGTGCTGACCGATCTGCTGGGCCAGCGCGGCCCCTTCGACGAGGCGCTGGCCGTGGGCCGCGAGGGCATCGCGCTCGCGCGCCGCATCGGGGCGCAGGCCGAGCTGGTGCGCCTGTGCGCGCTGACGGCCGGCAACCTGTGCAAGACCGGCGCCGCCGACGAGGCCTACACGCTGATGCTGCCGCTGCGCGACTGGGTGCAGGCCGAGGCCGACGACAACCTGCGCTTCGTCTGGCACGGCTACTGGGCGGCCACGCTGGGCCACATCGGCCGCCTGCGCGAAGGCGTGGCGGCCTACGACACCGCCATCGCCGCCGCCCAGCGCACCCACGACCGCCCCGGCCACAGCATGGCGCTGATGAACCAGTGCGTGGTGCTGCGCACGATGGGCGCGCTCGAGCGCGCCTGCGAGGCCTCGCGCCGCGGCCTGGCGCTGATGTCCGACGAACCCGGCAACGCCCACCACGGCCTGGGCCGGCTGATGCACGCCCGCAACCAGGCCGAGACCGGCGACTTCGCGGCGGCCCTGCCGGCGCTGGAGGCCCTGATGCCGCAGTTCGAGGCCATGGGCACGCCGTTCTGGGTGTGGGCCGCCCGCGGCACCTTGGCACGGCTGTGGCAGCACCTGGGCCAGCACGCGCGCGCGCTGCAGGCGCTGCAGGACCCGCCCGCCGAGGGCCTGCCCGCCTGGATGCACGCGGGGCTGCAGTGGGTGGCGCTGGAGGTGGCGCAGTGGCGCGAACAGCGCGTGGAAGCCGCACCGGTGCAGCAGGCGCTCGCGCTGCTGGACGCCGACCCCAACCGCCGCAACGGCAACCGCGTGCGCGGGCTGCGTTTCGAGGCGCCGGCGGCCGTGCTGGAGCAGGCCGCGGCGCTGGGCGCCCAGGCACGCCAGCACGAGCAGTTCGGCGTGCTGGCCGCCCTGCAGCTGCACGAAGCCCGCGCCGCCGTCGCCCTGGGCGACGGTGCCCGCGCGCGGCAGGCCGCCGACACGCTGACGGCCCTGCTCGACGAGGGCTACGCGCCCGAGTTCACCTACCTGCCCGAGGCCTGGCTGGTGACGGCCGAGGCCTACGAGCACGTCGGCCAGCACGCCGCCGCGCGGCGCGCGCGCAGCGCCGGCGTGGCCTGGGTGCAGGCACAGGCGCTGCCGCGCGTGCCGGCACCCTTCATCGACTCGTTCCTGCAGCGCAACCCGGTGAACCGGCGGCTGCTGGCACAGGCCGCGCGCCAGCCGGACGCCTGACGGGGCGGACCGCCAACCCGCCGCCGGCCGCGAGCCTCAGCCCGCGGGCGGCTCGAAGTGCGCCACGGCGTGGTCGATGAAGGCCCGCACCTTGGGCGCGATGAAGCGGCTGCTCGGGAACACCGCGTGCACCGGCACGGGCTGCGGCGTCCAGGCCGGCAGCACCGGCACCAGTTCGGCCGCGGCGTGGGCCTGCACCGTGTGCAGCGGCAGGCGCGCCACGCCGAGGCCGGCGCGGCAGGTGTCCAGCAGCAGCGAGATGCTGCCGGCGCGCACGCGCGCCGGCGCGCCGCCACGGCGCTCGATGCGCTCCACCGCGCCACCGGGCTCGGGCGGCAGCAGCGTCCATTCGGTTCGGCCGCTGCCGGTGGAGAACATCAGCAGCGTGTGCTCGCGCAGCTGCGCCGGCGTGGCTGGCACGCCGGCCCGCGCCAGGTAGGCGGGGCTGGCGAAGAGGCCGTAGCGCATCGGGCCCAAAAGCCGCGCGGCCAGGCGCGAGTCTTCCAGCGGGCCGACGCGCAGCGCGAGGTCGAAGCCCTCGTGCACCAGGTCGATCAGCCGGCTGCTGAAGTCCACGTCCACGCTCATCTGCGGCCAGCGCTGCAGGTAGCCCGTCACCCAGCGGTTGGCGGCCACGAGCGCGAAGTCGGGGCTGCAGGTCAGGCGCAGCGTGCCGCTGGGCTCGGCCTGCTGGGCATGGGCGAACTGCAGCAACTCGTCGCTGGCGCCCAGGATGGCCAGCGCTCGCTCGTACACCGCCTGCCCGCCGTCGGTGACACGCAGGCTGCGCGTGCTGCGCTCCAGCAGGCGCAGGCCGAGCTCCTTTTCCAGCGCCGCCACCGTGCGCGACAGCCGCCCCTTGTCGGTGCCCAGCACCTCGGCCGCGGCCGTGAAGCTGCCGGCCTGCACCACCTTGCAGAAGGCCTCGAGGCGCCCGAAATCCATTGTTGTCTTTCGAAGCAACGATGAGTTCGATTCTGGCCGATTGATGAGCGATCTGCCGACGACGAACATGCCGGCCACCGCAGCACCACCGCCCCGAGGAGACCCCATGGCCACCGACACCAACCCCAGCCGCGCCACGCCGCGCCGCGTGCTGATCATCGCGGCCAACGCCGCCACCAGCCCCACTACGGGCTGGCCCATCGGCGTGTGGGCGGCCGAGCTGACGCACCCGTACTGGACCTTCACCGAAGCCGGCTACGAGGTCGAGATCTGCAGCCCCGACGGTGGCGACCTGCTGCTCGACAGCTTCTCCGACCCGCGCCACGAGAGCGGCTACTCGGCCCACGACCTCATCAGCCTGGGCTTCGTGTCGAGCCCCGCCCACGCGGCGCTGCTCAAGGGCACGAAGCCGCTGGCGCAGATGGACCTGGCGCGCTTCGACGCCGTGTTCGTGTGCGGCGGCCAGAGCCCGATGGTCACCTTCATCGACAACGAGCCGCTGCAGCGCACGCTCGCCCAGGTGTACGAGGCCGGCAAGGTGCTGGCCGTCGTCTGCCACGGCACCTGCACGCTGCTGCGCACGCGCCTGTCGGACGGCAGCCTGCTCGTGCACGGCAAGACCTGGACCGGCTTCGCCAACAGCGAGGAGGCCTACGCCGACAGCTTCGTCGGCATGCGCATCCAGCCGTTCTGGATCGAGGACGAGGCGCGCCAGATCGCCGGCACCAACTTCGTCGTCGACCAGAAGTTCCGCGCCTTTGCCGTGCGCGACGGGCGACTCGTCACCGGCCAGCAGCAGTGCTCCGGCGCGGCCGCGGCGGCGCTGGTGATCGAGGCGCTGGGCCGCTGATTCCCCCACCCCGAAGGAGACCCCGATGAACCGCTTCCGCCGAGGGCTCGCCGCCCTGCCCCTGCTGGCCCTGGTCGCCGCCTGCGGCACGACGGCGCCGCCGCCGCCCAAGCCCACCGTCGTGCTGGTGCACGGTGCCTTCCAGGACGAGCGCGCCTGGAGCGAGCTCACGCCGCGCCTGCAGGCCGCCGGCCACAAGGTCGTGGCCGTGCGCCTGGCCGGCCGCGCCGGCGACACCGCGCCGCTGGCCGGCATCACGCTCGACAGCTACCGCGAGCAGGTGGCCGCCGTCGTGGCCGCCGAGCCGGCGCCGGTGGTGCTGGTGGGCCACAGCTTCGGCGGCATCACCATCGCCAACGTCGCCGAGAAGCTGCCCGAGCGCGTGCGCGCACTGGTGTTCGTGGGCGCCTTCCTGCCGCAGGCCGGCGCGCCCGACCAGAGCATGGCCAAGCTGGCCGAGCTGGACCGCTGGAACGGCTTCACGCGCGAGAACTTCGTCGTCGCCAAGGACTACCAGACCGCCGGCGTGCTGGAGCGCGACGTCGTGGCCATCTTCTGCGGCGACTGCAGCGCCGAGCTGCAGGCGCGCACGCTGCGCGACTTCCACCAGAAGGAGCCGCTCAAGCCCGCCGGCACGCCGGTGGTGGTGACGGCCGAGCGCTACGGCCGCGTGCCCAAGGTCTACGTGAAGACGCTGCGCGACCGCGCCATCAGCCCGCAGATGCAGCAGCTGATGCTCGAGCGCACGCCGGTGAAGCGCGTGCTCGAAGTCGACAGCGGGCACTCGCCGTTCCTGAGCCAGCCCGAGGCCCTGGCCCGTGCACTGGTGGAGGCCGCGCGTGACTGAGGCCCGCGCGGCGCTGCCGGCCGATGTGGCCGCGGCCGGCGTGACGGTGGTGATCACGCGCCGCGTCAGGCCCGGCCACGAGGCGGCCTACGAGGCGGCCCTGGCGGCGCTGCAGGCCGACGGCCACCAGTTCGAGGGCTACCTCGGCGCCACCACGCAGCGGCCGCCGGCCGGCGCGGGCGAGCCGGTCTACACCAGCGTGATCCGCTTCAACGGCGTGGCGCAGTTGCGCGAGTTCGAGCGCAGCGAGCGCCGCGCCGCTTTCGCCGCCGAGGTGGCACCGCACGTGCTGGCCGACGCCGCCTGGGCCGAGCACACGGGCCTGGAGTTCTGGTTCAGCCCGCCGGCCGGCACCGTGGTGCCGCAGCCGGTGCGCTGGCGCATGGCGCTGGTGATGGTGGTGGTGGTGTACGCGCTCGTGGCGCTGATCGGCGGGGCCGTGGCCGCCCTGCTGCCCGGCGTGCCGCCGGCGCTGCGCCTGCTGCTGACGATCGCGCTCGAGGTGGCGCTGCTCACCTGGTGGCTGATGCCGCGGCTGACGCGCTGGCTGGCGCCCTGGATCTACCCGCGGCGGCGCGTGCTGCCCTGACCTCGGCGGCGCCCGGGGCGGCGCGTACACTGATCCGGTCCTCGTTGCCGGCAGCCCGCCATGAACCTGCTCGAACCCATCCTGGCCGACGTGGCCGAGATCACGCGCATCCGCCGCGACCTGCACGCCCACCCCGAGCTGTGCTTCCAGGAGGAGCGCACGGCCGACGTCATCGCCGGGGCGCTCACCGACTGGGGCATCCCCGTGCACCGCGGCCTCGGCAAGACCGGCGTCGTGGGCATCGTCAAGGCCGGCACCAGCACCCGCGCCGTGGGCCTGCGCGCCGACATCGACGCGCTGCCGATGACCGAGCACAACCACTTCGCGCACGCCAGCCGCCACCCCGGCAAGATGCACGCCTGCGGCCATGACGGCCACACCGCGATGCTGCTGGCCGCGGCCAAGCACCTCAGCAGGCACCGGAACTTCGACGGCACCGTCTACCTGATCTTCCAGCCGGCCGAAGAAGGCGGCGGCGGCGCGCGCGAGATGATCAAGGACGGCCTCTTCGAGAAGTTCCCGATGGAGGCCGTGTTCGGCGCCCACAACTGGCCCGGCATGCCGGTGGGCATGGTGGGCCTGAACCCGGGCGCGATGATGGCCTCGAGCAATGGCTTCAAGGCCGTCATCCGCGGCAAGGGCAGCCACGCCGCGCTGCCGCACCTGGGCGTGGACCCGGTGCTCATCGCCTGCCAGATGGTGATGGCCTGGCAGACCATCCTCACGCGCAACAAGAAGCCCATCGACCCGGGCGTCATCAGCGCCACGATGATCCACACCGGCGAGGCCATCAACGTGGTGCCCGACTCGGCCGAGATCCGCGGCACCGTGCGCACCTTCAGCATCGAGACGCTCGACCTCATCGAGACGCGCATGCGCGAGATCGCCCAGGGCCTGGCCGCCACCTTCGGCGCCACCTGCGACTTCGAGTTCACGCGCGTGTACCCGCCCACGGTGAACCACCCCGCCGAGACCGAGTTCGTGCGCAAGACGCTGGCGCAGGTGGTGGGCGAGGCCAACGTCGTGCCCTTCGAGCCGACCATGGGCGCCGAGGACTTCAGCTTCTTCCTGCAGGCCAGGCCCGGCTGCTACTTCACCTTCGGCAACGGCGACGGCGCGCACCGCGAGGGCGGCCACGGCCTCGGCCCCTGCATGCTGCACAACCCGAGCTACGACTTCAACGACGAGCTCATCCCGGTGGGTGCGAGCTGCTGGGTGAAGCTGGCCGAAGCCTGGCTGGCACCGAAGTGAACGCGGCGGTGCAGGCCGAACGCTTCTTCGCGCAGAGCTACGCCGAGGCGCGCGGCAAGTTCCTGGCGGCCTGCCAGGCCGCGGGCCTGCCGGTGCAGAGCCACGAGCACCCGCTGAAGGGCCGCGACGGCGAGACGCTGGCCATGGACGTGGCCCTGGCCGGCGACGCCGACGCCGAGCGCCTGCTGCTGGTGAGCAGCGCCTGCCATGGCGTGGAGGGCTACTGCGGCTCGGGCGTGCAGGGCGCGCTGCTGGCCGACGCCGGCTTTGCGGCCGCGGCGCGGGCCGCGGGGGTGGCCGTGCTCTACATCCACGCGCTCAACCCCTACGGCTTTTCGTGGTGGCGGCGCGTCACGCACGAGAACGTCGACCTCAACCGCAACTGGCACGACTTCACCCGGCCGCTGCCCACCAACCCGGCCTACGACGCCATCGCCGCGCCGCTCATCCCGTCCGGCTGGCCGCCGTCGGCCGCGAACGAGCAGCAGCTCGCCGCCTTCGTCGCCGAGCGGGGCCCGAAGGCGCTGCAGGCCGCCGTCAGCGGCGGCCAGTACGACCATCCCCAGGGCCTCTTCTTCGGCGGACGCGCACCCACGTGGAGCCAGCAGACGCTGCGCTGCGTGCTGCGCGACCACGGACGGCGCTGCACGCGCCTGGCCTGGATCGACCTGCACACCGGCCTCGGCCCCAGCGGCCACGGCGAGCGCATCTTCGCCTGCCGCGACGACGCCGCCGCGCTGGCCCGCGCGCGCGCCTGGTGGGGCGCCGAGGTCACGTCGATCTACGACGGCTCGTCCAGCAGCGCGCTGCTGACGGGGCTGATGTGGAACAGCGTGTACGAAGAGTGCCCGCAGGCCGAGTACACCGGCATCGCGCTGGAGTACGGCACCGAGCCGATGGACGAGGTGATCACCTGCCTGCGTGCGGAGCAGTGGCTCGAGCTGCACCCCGAGGCCGACGCCGCCACGCGTGCGGCCATCAAGCAGCGCTTCCGCGACGCCTTCTACACCGACACGCCGGCCTGGAAGCAGGCCATCGTCGAGCAGGGCCTCGCGGCGGCGCGCGCGGCGATCGCCGGCCTCGGCGGCTGAACCGCGCCGCGCGGCCTCACTGCATGAAGCCGATGGGTGTGCGGCGCGGGCCGTTGCCCGGCAGGTCGGCCGTGTCGATGGCGTCGCGGCCTGACAGGCGCGCGTTGCCGAAGCCCGTCATCCAGGCGCGGCGCATTTCGCGCGGCGCCAGGCCGGCCAACTGCTCGAGCACGGTCTCGGACGGCTGCTCGTCGAAGCGGCGGCCCCAGTCGTGCGAGCCGCGGATCTGCTGGTACAGCCGCAGCGCGATGGCGCGCGCTGCGTCGGCGTCGGGCGCCTCGACCTCGAACACGTTCATGCGGTTGAGAATGGGCTCGGGGATCGCGCGCTCGTCGTTGGCGGTGGCCACCCAGATGAGCTGGCTGGCGTCGATGGCGACCTCGGCGAACTCGTCGGTGAAGGTGCCGGCGGTGTCGTGTTCGAGCAGGCTGTACAGGGCGCCGAGCGGGTCGTAGGCGTGCTCGGCGCGGGCCTTGTCGATCTCGTCGACCACCATCACCGGGTTGGCGTAGGCGCCGTCGACCAGCGTCTCGAACACCTTGCCCGGCCGCGCGCCCTTCCACTGGCTGCTGGCGCCCGAGAGCACCCAGCCCGCGGTGAGGCTGCTCATGCTGATGAAGCCCAGGCCGGTGCCGAGCAGGTGCGCCAGCGCGCGCGCGAAGTGCGTCTTGCCGATGCCGGGCGGGCCCAGCAGCAGCATCGGCGTCATCTCCAGCGCATCGGGGCTGTCGTGGCACAGCGCGAGCTGGCGCCGCACGTCATCGAGCACGGCGTGGAAGTTGGGCAGCTCGTCGTAGAGGTGGTCCATCGCCGGCAGGCCGGAGGGCTTGACCTGGAAGCGCTCGCCGCCTTTTTCGAGCATGCGTTCGTACGTGGCGCGCAGCGTCTCGTGGTCGCGAGGGGGCAGCTTGTCCAGGCGCTTCTCGACCTCGTCGAGCCGGTACACGGAACGCATGCGCGCAATCGGCATGGCACCGCAGGTCGACAAGCCCCACGAACTCTGTTCACTCATCCCTTCACTCCCCGGAAGTTGCAGGACGCTGGCGTTCAGTAGGGCACAAGCCTGCCACAAACGGCCCGCGGAGCAAGACCCCGGACCCGGTGCATTTCGACGCTGTGGCCGCTCGCCGACATGTGGCTCGCGACGGCAGCACTCGGCATGGCGGGCTGCCAGCGCCAAGATCCGTGGCAGGCGCCGTCCATCGCGCTGTGCCGGCAGCCGATCGGCCCGGGCTGCAGGTCATCTCAACGGGCCCCTGCCGTGGCGGGCCGCGGCCTACAGTGGCTTGCCGTGGCCACTTCTCCTCCTGACGCGCTCCCCGGCGCGGTGGCCGCGGTTCCTCCTGTGCCTGGGGCAACCGGGCTTGTGGCCCCGGCGAAGCCCCTCCTCGCCGGGGCCTCTTTTTTGCAGCCTAGGCGGCCGGCAGCACCAACGTGGCGGTGGTGCCGACGCCGGGCGCGCTGGCGAGGTCCAGCGTGCCGCCCAGGGCCTGCGCGAGCTGGCGCGAGATGACGAGGCCCAGGCCGCTGCCGCCGACTCCGCCCTGGTCCTGGCCCAGGCGCTCGAAGGGCCGGAACAGGCGCTGCAGCTGGGCCTCGTCCATGCCCGGGCCGTCGTCGCGCACGCGCAGGCGGCAGCCGCCGTCCACGGGTTCGGCCTCGAGCCACACCTGGCCGCCGCGGCGCCCGTACTTGAGCGCGTTGCCCGCGAGGTTGAGCAGGATCTGCCGCAGCGCGCGCTCGTCGCTGTCGATCGTCAGCGCCGCGTCGACCTGCAGGTGCATCGCCATGCCCGCCCCCTGCGCCAGCGGGGCCAGCATCTGCACCACCGTCTGCAGCAGCGGCTGCAGCTGCAGCGCCACGCGCACCGGCTCGAGCCGCCCCTGCTGGATGCGCTGCAGCTCCAGCAGGTCGTCGACCAGGGCCAGCATGTGGCGACCGGCCTGCACCATGTGGCCCAGGAACTCGGCCTGCCGCGGCGCCTGCGCGAGATCGCGGCGCAGCAGCTCGCCGAAGCCGAGGATGGCGTTGAGCGGCGTGCGCAGCTCGTGGCTCACGCGCGAGAGAAAGATGCCCTGGCGGCGGCCGGCTTCCTCGGCGACGGCGCGCGCCTCGCGCTCGCGCTGCAGCTCGCGCACCGGCGTGACGTCGACCACGCAGCCCACGTGCTGCGCCGGGCCGCCGCTGACCAGCGCCATCGGGCGCGCCTGCGCCCACACGCTGCGCTCGGGCGTGGTGGCGGTGGCGCGGACACGGAACTCGATCTCGAAGAGCTCGGCACCAGCGGCGTAGTGCCGCCAGGCCTCGGCGACGGCCGTGAGGTCCTCGGGGTGCACGGACGTGGCCCAGCCCAGGCCGCGGGCCTCTTCGACCGACAGCGACATCAGGGCCCGCCAGGCCGGGTTGGCGTAGCTGATGCAGCCCTGGCCGTCGGCCACGAAGATGCCGATCGGTGCCGCTTCGGCCAGGCTCTCGAAGCGGCGCTCGAGTTCGCGCGCCTCGGTCACGTCGCGGATCAGCGCCAGCGTGCGCCCCTCGCTCATCGCCACGTAGCGAGCCTCGAACCAGCGCCTTCGGCCGTCGGCCACCTGCAGAGCGTAATGGTGCGACTGGGCTTGGCCGGTCTTCCGCGCCTCGGCCGACAGCCGGACGAGCGTGCCGGCCAGTGCCGGGTCGACGGTGTCGTGCACGCGGCGTCCGAGCTTCTCCGACCAGGGAGCCGACAGGCCCGGGTGGGCCGGGTCGCTGACCTCGAGGTAGCGCATGTCGGCGTCGTAGATCATCCACAGGTCGGGGATGGCGGCCACCAGCGCGGCCAGCTGGCCGCGGGTCTGCCGCTGCTCGCGCACGAGGGCTTCGCGGCCGGCGGCATCGAACACCGTCAGCAGGCGCACCGCGCGCGCGTTCCAGCGCACCGTGACGCCACGGATGTCGGCCGTCAGCAGCTGCCCGTCGCGCGTGCGCTCGCGCCACACCGGCTGCTCCGGCGGCAAGGCCGGCAGCGCGGCCATGAAGGCGCGCGCGCGGGGCCACTCGTCCGGCTGCAGCAGGTCGGTCCGGCTCAGGCCCAGCAGGCCGGCCGGCTCGACCCCGTAGCGCACGCCCGCGGCGGCATTGGCCCAGACGATGCGCTCGGTCTCGAGATCGAACGCCCAGTGCGGCAGCGGATGCTGCTCGAGCCAGGGTGTCGGCTCGAACTCGGGCGGGGGTGGCGGGGTGTCCATCGCGCTCACAGTGTGCGCCCCCCGCGGTAGGCGCCGCGCCGGCCGCTCCGCGCCGGCGCGGCCGCCAGCACGGCCGCGAGCTGCGCCCCGGCGTGCGCATGTGTGATGGCCAGGCCCAGCGCGTCGGCGGCGTCGGGCCCGGGCAGGCCCGACAGGTGCAGCAGCCGCTGCACCATGGCCTGGATCTGCGCCTTCGCTGCGAGGCCGTGGCCGACGACGGCCTTCTTCATCTGCAGCGCCGTGTACTCGGCCACCGGCAGCCCGGCCGTCACCAGCGCGGCCAGCGCCGCGCCGCGGGCCTGCCCGAGCAGCAGCGTGCTCTGCGGGTTGACGTTGACGAACACGATCTCCACCGCCGCGCACTGCGGCGCGTACTGGCGGGTGACCTCGCCGATGCCGTCGACGATGATCTTCAGCCGCGCCGGCAGGTCGCCCTTCGGCGCCTCGGCGGTGGCGATCACCCCGCTGGCCACGTAGTGCAGCCTCGGGCCGTCAGCGTCGATCACGCCGAAGCCGGTGCGCTGCAGGCCGGGGTCGATGCCGAGGATTCGCATGGCTAGATCAGGTACCAGCGCACGAAGTGGAAGAACACGGGCGCGGCGAAACAGAGCGGCGCGACTCGGTCCAACAGGCCGACCGCGCCCGTGACGGAGCTGCGGTTGCCCCAGTAGCGCACGCCGGCGTCCTTCTTCAGCGCCCGCATCACCAGCTCGCCCAGCGAGCCGCAGCCACCGGCCACCAGGGCCATGGTCGCCGCCTGCAGCGGGCCGGTGGGCGTGATCCAGAAAAGGGCCGCGCCCACCAGCGCCGCGGCCACGAGGCCGACGCCCAGCGCCCGCCACGAGAAGCTGCGGTCGATCTGCCGCGCCACCGGGCGGCGGCGCAGGTGGCGGCTGGCGATCTCCTGCGCCAGCTGCGCCGCGGCCGTCACCATCACCAGGAAGAACAGCAGGAAGGCCCCGCGGCCGGCGAAGCCCGGCAGGTCGAGCAGCAGCAGCGCCGGCGCATGGCTCAGGCCGTAGACGCAGACCATGATGCCCCACTGGATCTTGGCGTTGCGCTCGAGAAAGCGCTCGGGGTCGCCGGCCAGCGCGCCGGCCACCGGAATGGCCAGGAACACGTACACCGGCACGAACACCGTGAACAGGTCGAAGGCGCGCGTGCCCACGAGCAGGTACTGCAGCGGCAGCGCCACGAAGAAGGCCAGGATCAGGCTGCGGTGGTCGCCCCGCCGCGTGTGCACGAGCGTGATGAACTCGCGCAGGGCGAGGAACGACACGATGCCCAGCGCCAGCGTCGCGCCCAGCGGACCGCTGACCCAAGCCACCCAGAACAGCAGCGTGCCGAGCCACAGCGCGCGCAGGTCGCGCTGCAGGTTTCGTCGGCGATCGCGCCGTTCCTCGCTCGGCGTCTCGCCGTCCTCGCGCCAGGTGATCGCGACGATGACCACGCTGAGCAGCACGAGCGCGCCGAACAGCGTGACGAACAGCAGGCCGACCTGCTGGTCGGTGTTCAGGCTGCGCAGCGCGGCCAGGGCGTCGATCATGGTTCAGGCGCCCGCGCGGCCCGGCCGCTGGGCCATCACGGCCTCGCGCGCACGGTCGAGGAAGGCGCGTTTGTCCTCGCCGTCCTGCAGCTGGATCGGCGCACCGAAGGTCACCGTGCACAGCACCGGCACCGGCACGACCTCGCCCTTGGGCATGACACGCTGCACGTTGTCGATCCACGCCGGCACCAGCCGCACGCCCGGGAACTGCTGCGCCAGGTGGAAGAGGCCGCTCTTGAAGGGCATGGGCTCGCCCTTGGCGCTGCGCGTACCTTCCGGAAAGATCACCAGCGAATCGCCGCGCTGCAGCGCCTCCACCAGCGGCTCCAGCGGGTCCTGGTCGGGGTTGGCAGACCGCGACCGGTCCACGTACACCGCGTTGAACACCTCGGTCGTGAGCCAGCGCCGGAACGGGCTGCCGGCCCAGTAGTCGCGCGCCGCGATGGGCCGCGTGCGCGTGCGCAGCTCATGCGGCAGCGCCGCCCAGATGAGCACCCAGTCGAGGTGGCTCTGGTGGTTGGCGAAGTAGATGCGCTGCTCGGCCATCGGCGGGCAGCCCTTCCAGTGGCCCTGCGCACCCGTGACCAGCCGCGCGATGAACGCGAGCAGCGCGCCGGTGATCGGGGCGAGCCTCATGCCGGGGTGCCGGCCGGCGTCATGTCAGTGGCGGAAGTGCCGCGTGCCGGTGAAGACCATCGCGATGCCCCGCTCGTCGGCCGCCGCGATGACCTCGTCGTCGCGCACGCTGCCACCGGGCTGGATGACGCAGGCCGCACCCTCGTCGATGACCACGTCCAGCCCGTCGCGGAACGGGAAGAACGCGTCGCTGGCCACCGCCGAGCCCGCCAGCTGCAGGCCCGCGGCATTGGCCTTGATGCGGGCGATGCGCGCGCTGTCGAGCCGGCTCATCTGGCCGGCGCCCACGCCGAGCGTCATGCCGCCGCCGCAGAAGACGATGGCGTTGCTCTTCACGAACTTGGCCACCTTCCAGGCGAACATCAGGTCGTCCATCTGCTGTGCGCTGGGCGCCTTCTTCGTGACGACGCGCAGCTCGGCCAGGCCGACGTTCTTGTTGTCGGGCGACTGCAGCAGGAGGCCGCCGCCGATGCGCTTGGTGTCGATGGCGTTCACGCCGGCACCGGCGGGCACCTCCAGCACGCGCAGGTTCTGCTTCGGCGCCAGCACGGCCGCAGCCTCGGGCGTGACGGCCGGCGCGATCATCACCTCGACGAACTGCTTGTTGTCGCCGATCTGCCGGGCCGTGGCCTCGTCGAGCGGGCGGTTGAAGGCGATGATGCCGCCGAAGGCCGAGGTGGGGTCGGTCTGCCAGGCCTTCTGGTAGGCCTCGGTGAGCGTGGCGCCCACGGCCACGCCACAGGGGTTGGCGTGCTTGACGATCACGCAGGCCGGCACGTCGAAGCTGCGCACGCACTCCCAGGCGGCGTCGGCGTCGGCGATGTTGTTGTAGCTGAGCGCCTTGCCCTGCAGCTGCCGGTACGCGGCCAGCGTGCCGGCGGGCGGCGTGGCCTCGCGGTAGAAGGCGGCCGACTGGTGGGGGTTCTCGCCGTAGCGCATCTCCTGCGCCTTCACGTACTGCGCCGTCCACACCGCGGGCCAGGGCTCGCGCGTGGGCACGGCGTGGCCGGCGTCCTCGGCACCCGGGGCCACGGCGCCCAGGTAGTTGGCGATCATGCCGTCGTAGGCTGCCGTGTGTGCGAACACCTTCTTCGCCAGGCGGAAGCGGGTGCTGCGCTGCACGCCGCCGGCAGCGAGTTCGGCCAGCACCTGCGCGTAGTCGGCCGGGTCGATGAGCACGGTCACGCCGTCCCAGTTCTTGGCCGCGGCGCGCAGCATGGCCGGGCCGCCGATGTCGATGTTCTCGATGGCGTCGTCGAGCGTGCAGTCGGCGCGCGCCGTGGCCTGCGCAAACGGATAGAGGTTCACCACCAGCAGGTCGATGGTGTCGATGCCATGCTGCTGCAGCGCGGCCAGGTGGGCCGGCACGTCGCGCCGCGCCAGGAGGCCGCCGTGGATGCGCGGATGCAGCGTCTTCACGCGGCCGTCGAGCATCTCGGGAAAGCCGGTGACCTCGGCCACCTCCGTCACGGCCAGGCCGGCATCGGCCAGCAGCCGGGCCGTGCCGCCGGTGGACAGCAGGCGCACGCCCTGGGCCGCCAGCGCGCGAGCGAAATCGACGATGCCGGTCTTGTCGGACACAGAAAGCAGAGCAGTCTTCATGGCTTGATGAGCTTGTGGTCGAGCAGCTTGCGCCGCAAGGTGTTGCGGTTGATGCCGAGCCACTCGGCGGCCCTGCTCTGGTTGCCGTCGGCGTGGCGCATCACCACGTCGAGCAGCGGCCGCTCGGCGGCGGCGATGAAGAGGCGGTGCAGGTCGTCGGGCTCGGCGCCGCGCAGATCCTTGAAGTACTGCTCGACGCTGGCGCGCACGCTCTCGTCGATGGCTTTGCGACTCATGCGGCCAGGGCCTCGGTGTCGTGGTGGTGAGCCTGGTCGTTCGCGGCCGGCTGCACCGGCAGCGGCAGGCGCTCGTGCGTGGCAGCCAGCGCGTCGAAGTACGCAGCCAGCGCGTCGTGCTGCGCCCGCGCGTCGTCGAGCGTGTTGATGCGCTGGCGCAGCGCATCACCGCCGGGCAGGCCGCGCACGGCCCAGCCGATGTGCTTGCGGGCGCTGCGCACGCCGGTGAACTCGCCATAGAGCGCGAGGTGATCGTCCAGGTGCTCGAGCAGCCAGCCGCGCACCTGCGCCACCGTGGGCGGCAGGCGGTGCGTGCCGTGCTGCAGATAGTGCGCGATGTCGCCGAAGATCCACGGCCGCCCCTGCGCCGCGCGGCCGATCATCACGGCGTCGCAGCCGGTGGCGCGCAGCACCTCGGCGGCGCGCTCGGGGGTGTCGATGTCGCCGTTGGCGACTACCGGGATGCGCAGCGCGGCCTTGATGGCCGCCACGGTGTCGTGCTCGGCGATGCCGCCGTAGCCCTGTTCGCGCGTGCGGCCGTGCACGGTGAGCAT
>JAIXTY010000188.1 GCA_027483705.1 Rubrivivax sp. | reverse complement strand
GCTCGCCTCGGGGTGGCCCTGGAAGCAGAAGGCCGGCCGGTCGGTGCGGGCCAGGCCCTGCAACGTACCGTCGAACAGGCTCACGTGCGTGGGGCGCAGCGTCGGCGGCAGCGACTTCTCGTCCACCGCGAAGCCGTGGTTCTGGCTGGTGATGGCCACGCGGCCGGTGTCGAGGTCCTTCACCGGGTGGTTGGCGCCGTGGTGGCCGAACTTCATCTTGAAGGTCTTTGCCCCCGAGGCCAGGGCCATGATCTGGTGGCCCAGGCAGATGCCGAAGGTCGGCACGCCGGCGTCGATGATCTGCCGCGTGGCGGCGATGGCGTAGTCGCAGGGCTCCGGGTCGCCGGGGCCGTTGCTCAGGAACACGCCGTCAGGCCGCAGCGCCAGCACCTCGGCCGCGGGCGTCTGCGCCGGCACCACGGTGACACGGCAGCCACGGCTCGCGAGCATGCGCAGGATGTTGCGCTTGACGCCGAAGTCGTACGCCACGACGTGAAAGCGCGGGCTGTCGACCCGGCCGTAGCCCTGACCAAGTTGCCATTCGGCCTCGGTCCACTCGTAGCGCTCGATGGTGCTCACCACGCGGGCCAGATCCTGGCCGGCCATCGACGCCGCCGAGCGCGCGCGCCCGACCGCGTCGGCGATGTGGGCCTCGCCCACCACTGTGCCTGGTTCGAAGCCGACGATGCAGCCGTTCTGCGCCCCGGTGCGGCGCAGCACGCGCGTCAGACGACGGGTGTCGACGCCGGCGATCGCCACGGTGCCTTCGCGCTGCAGGTACTCGGACAGGCTGGCGGTGGCGCGGAAGCTGGACATGCGGCGCGGCACGTCCTTGACGATCAGCCCGGCCGCGAACACGCGGTGGGCCTCGACGTCCTCGTCGTTGACACCGGTGTTGCCGATGTGCGGGTACGTGAGGGTGACGATCTGCCGGCAGTAGCTGGGATCGGTGAGGATCTCCTGGTAGCCGGTGAGTGCGGTGTTGAACACCACTTCCCCCACGGTGTGGCCGGCGGCGCCGACGCGGTGGCCGTGGAAGACAGTCCCGTCTGCGAGGGCGAGCAGCGCGGGGGCAAGGTCGGGCAGCAAGTGGAAAGCTCCGGGGTTCGCGCGCTCATCGCCGACCTCGGGCCCGGCGCGGGTGCACCGGGTCTTGGGCAGGGATCGAGGGAAACCGACAGCGGAGTTTCGAGCGCGCGGGGGTGGGGGCAGGCAAACCGCCGGAGTATAGCCGCGGCGGGCCCCCGAGCCGGCCCCGCCGCGACCCTCAGGCCGCGAGTGCCGCGATGCCGGCGCGCGCGATCTGCGCGTCCTCGGTGCTCTTGACGCCGCTCACGCCCACGGCGCCGACACAGTGTCCATCGACGAGGATGGGTACGCCGCCTTCCAGCATGCCGTCGATCAGCGGCGCGCTCAGGAACGAGGTGCGGCCGCCGTTGATCATGTCTTCGTAGACCTTGGTCTCGCGGCGGCCGAGCGCCGCCGTGCGGGCCTTGGCCGGCGCGATGGCCGCCGACACCGGCGCGGCTCCGTCCAGGCGCTGGAGCCACAGCAGGTGGCCACCGCCGTCGACGATGGCGATCGTCACGGCCCAGTGGTTCTTCAGCGCTTCGGCTTCAGCCGCGGCCGCGATGGCTTTGGCCTCGTCGAGGCCGAGTATGGGTTGGGTTTTCATGGGACGCGAAGATACCTCGCCACGGGCTATCTCGCTGCTATGAGAAGGGGCATTTCTGCCATGACCCGGCGCCCTAGAATCCCGCGCACGCGGCCTTGAAGGCCGTCTCACTCTCGGAGGTCGACACCATGGATCAAAGCGTGCAGAACTTCCCCGGCCTGGCCGGCGGCGGTGCGCTCGCCGCGCAGCGCAACCGCGTCCTGCGCAACACCTACTGGCTCTTGGCGCTCTCGATGGTGCCCACGGTGCTGGGCGCCTGGGTCGGCATGTCCATGGGCATCAACCGCATCCTCACGCCGGGCATCGGCCTCATCGTGTTCCTGGTCGGCGCCTTCGGCTTCATGTTCGCGATCGAGAAGTTCAAGAACTCGGCCGCCGGCGTGCCCATCCTGCTGGGCTTCACGTTCTTCATGGGCGTGATGCTGTCGCGCATGCTCGCCGTGGTGCTGGGCATGTCCAACGGCGCGAGCCTGGTGATGATGGCCTTCGCCGGCACCGGCGCCATCTTCCTGGGCATGGCCACGCTGTCGAGCATCGTCAAGCGCGACCTGACGAACATGGCCAAGTTCATGTTCATCGGCGTCATCCTGCTGCTGGTGGCGGGCATCGCCAACTTCTTCATCCAGAGCAGCGCGCTGATGATCACGCTGTCGGTGGTGGCGATCGGCATCTTCTCGTTCTTCATCCTGTACGACCTCAAGCGCGTGCAGGACGGCGAAGAGACGAACTACATCACCGCCACGCTCGGCGTGTACCTGAGCATCTACAACGTGTTCCAGAGCCTGCTGGCGCTGTTCGGCATCGCCGGCGGCAACAACGACTGACCGCCGCCTGCGCGCATGAACAAGGGGCCCCGCGGGGCCCCTTTCTTCTGGCTGCGGCCCGCCTTCAGGGCCGCTCGAACACCGCCATCGACTCCACGTGCGCGGTGTGCGGGAACATGTTGACCACGCCCGCCGCCGTGCACCGATAGCCCGCCTGGTGCACCAGCAGCCCGGCGTCGCGCGCCAGCGTGGCGGGGTTGCAGCTGACGTAGACGATGCGCGCCGGCAGCCGGAAGTCGCCGGCCTCGTGCGCCTCGGCCACCGCCTTGGCCAGCGCGAAGGCGCCTTCGCGCGGCGGATCGATCAGCCAGCGCTCGGCCGCGCCATGGCGGCGCAGGTCGGCCAGGCCGATCTCGAACAGGTTCTGCGCCTCGAAGCGCGTCGTCGCGTGCAGGCCATTGGCGCGGGCGTTGTCGCGCGCGCGCTGCACGAGCGCATCGCTGCCCTCGAGGCCCAGCACCTCGCGCGCCTGCGTCGCCAGCGGCAGCGTGAAGTTGCCCAGGCCGCAGAACCAGTCGATGACGCGCTGGCCCGGCTCCACGCCGAGCAGCCGCACCGCACGCTGCACCAGCACGCGGTTGATCTGCGGGTTGACCTGCGTGAAGTCGGTCGGCTTGAACGGCATCGTGACGCCGAACTCGGGCAGCGCGTAGGCCAGCAGCGGGCCACCCTCGTCGAGCAGCTTCACGGTGTCAGGCCCGCCGGGCTGTAGCCACCACTGCACGCCGCGCTCGCGGCCGAACGAGCGCAGCCGCTCGCTGTCGGCCGCGCTCAGGGGCTCCAGATGGCGCAGCACGAGGGCCACCACGTCGTCGCCGGCGGCCAGCTCGATCTGCGGCAGGGGGTCGCGGTGGGCCATGGCGCCGATCAGCGCGCGCAGCGGCATCAGCAGCGCGCTCACCGCCGGTGGCAGCACGGGGCAGACCTGCATGTCGGCGATGTAGCGGCTCTTGCGCTCGTGAAAGCCGATCAGCACGGTTTGCTTCTTCGCCACGTAGCGCACCGACAGGCGCGCGCGGTAGCGGTAGCCCCAGGCCGGCCCGTGCAGCGAGCGCAGCAGCCGCTCGGGCTTGACCTTGGCCAGGTGCTGCAGGTTGTCTTCCAGCACACGCTGCTTCACCGCCACTTGGGCGGCCGGGTGCAGGTGCTGCATCTTGCAGCCGCCGCAGGCACCCGCGTGCAGGCCGAAGTGGGGGCAGCCGGGCTTCACGCGCTGGGCGCTCTCGCGGCCCAGGGCCGACATCGGGCCCTGTTCCCAGGCGTTCTTCTTGCGAGACACCTGCACCTGCACGCGCTCGCCCGGCAGTGCGCCCTCGATGAACACCACCTTGCCATCGGCGCGGCGGGCCACGCCCTGCGCCTCGAGGTCGAGGGACTCGACCTCCAGCCAGTCTTCGCCGCCGGCCACGGCTGCTAGCGCGGCGGCAAGAGGCGCGCCGGGTCGATCGGCTTGCCCTGGCGGCGGATCTCGAAGTGCAGCTGCACGCGCTCGGCGTCGGTGCTGCCCATCTCGGCGATCTTCTGGCCGCGGCGCACGATCTGGTCTTCCTTCACCAGCAGCGTCTGGTTGTGCGCATAGGCGCTCAGGAAGGTGGCGTTGTGCTTGACGATGACCAGGTTGCCGTAGCCGCGCAGCCCCGAGCCAGCGTAGACGACACGGCCATCGGCGGCGGCCAGCACCGGATCACCGGCTTTGCCGGCGATGGCCAGGCCCTTGGTCTTGTTCTCCTCGAACGGCGCCACCACCGCGCCCGCGGCGGGCCAGGCCCAGCCGAGACCGTCTTCGCCCTCGGCGACCGCAGGCCCCGGGGCCGGCGGGGCCGCCGCTGGCGTGATGGGGCCGGCAACCGCAGCGCCGACATTGGCCGCCGACGCCGCCGGCGCGGCGGTGGACGCCGGTGCCGTGCCCGGCGCTGGCGAGGCCGGCGACCCCGGAGACACCGGCAAGGGCCGCGTCTCGACCCGCCCGCCCGGCGCCACCGGCCGGGTGACAGCCGCGCCGGCCGCGGCCGCGGGCGGCACCACGCGCAGCACCTGCCCCACCTCGATCAGGTTCGGGTTGTCCAGCGAGTTCCAGCGTGCGATGTCGCGATAGCCCTGCCCGCTTTCCAGGCCGATCGCATAGAGCGTGTCGCCCCGCTTGACCGTGTAGTAGCCGGGCTTGCCTGCGTTCTCGGCGCCCGGCGGCAGCTTTACCGGCTCGGGCGTTGCAACGGGGGCGGCGGCTGAACCTGTGGCAGCCGGCACCGGGGGCGCGGCGCCGGGGGCACCCGGCAGCGGCGGCGCCGGCACGGTGCGCACACGTCCGCTGCGGTCTTCGACCGGAGCGCGGTGATCGGGCGTCGCGCAGGCCGACAGCAGCGCGGCCAGGGCCGCCACCAGCGCGATGGCTGGGCCGCGTACGGGAATGACGCGAGGGGAGGATGTCGTGGGACGAAGGCAGCCGCTCATGCAACCCCGGATTTTAGAGGGACGAACTGCACGGCCTCCAGCTCCTGCGAGACCAGTCCCTGCGGCGTGTGGTCCACCACCACGAGCCGCTGGCCCTGCGCCCGCTGCACCGGCGCCACGAGCCGGCCGCCCGGCGCCAGCTGCGACAGCCACGCGGCCGGCAGCTGCTCGCCACCGGCGGCCGCGATGATGCTGTCGTAGGGTGCCCGCGGCGCGTGGCCCAGCATGCCGTCGCCGAACACGAGGCGCAGATCGCCGCCGCGCCGCAGTTCGGCGAGGTGGCCGGCGGCCCGCTCGTGCAGCGGCTGCAGGCGCTCGACGCTCACCACGCCACGCGCCAGTTGCATCAGCAGCGCGGCCTGGTAGCCGCAGCCGGTGCCGATCTCGAGCGTGCGCCCGAGGTGCCCGCGCTGGCGCGCCGACGCGCCCTCGAACAGCAGCGCCAGCATCCAGCCCACGACCGACGGCTTGCTGATCGTCTGGCCGAGGCCGATGGGCAGGCTCGTGTCCTCGTAGGCCTGCGGCACCAGCGCGCTGTCGACGAAGCGGTGGCGCTCCACGCTGGCCAGCGCCTGCAGCACCGGCTCGCACTGCAGCCCGCCCGCCCGCAGGCGCTGCACCATGCGCTGGCGCACCGCGGCGGAGTCCAGCCCCAGGCCGCTGGGCGTGGCCTGGCGGGCCTGGTCATCCGCCGCCTGCTGCAGCGGACGCTGTGGCCGCAGCAGCGTGTCGGCAGCGGGCCGGGCACCGGCGGCCCTGGGCTGCACGCGGTCGAGCCCGAGCGGAAAGCGCGACGACGGCGGCGGTGAACTCATGCGCGGGCCAGACGAGCCGCCCAGTCGCTGCGGGCGGCGTGGTCCGTGAGGTCCACCTGCAAGGGCGTGATCGAGACGTGGCCCTGGGCCACAGCGTGGAAGTCGGTGCCCTCGCCGGCTTCGCGCGCGTCGCCGGCTGGGCCGATCCAGTAGATCGGGTCGCCGCGCGGGTTGGTCTGGCGGATCACGGGCTCGCTCGCGTGGCGCCGGCCCAGCCGCGTCACCAGGCGCGGCCGCGACACCACATCGGCCCGGTTCGGCAGGTTCACGTTCAGCAGGAACGGGCCGCGCTGCACCGCGCCGCTGGCCAGCACCTCGTCGACGATGGCCCGTGCGGCGGCCGCCGCGGCCTCGAGTTCGCCCCAGCCCTTATCGGCCTGCGAGAAGGCGATGGCTGGCACGCCGAACAGGTAGCCCTCCATCGCGGCCGCCACGGTGCCCGAGTACAGCGTGTCGTCGCCCATGTTGGCGCCGTTGTTGATGCCCGACAGCACGAGGTCGGGCTTGTGGCCCAGCACGCCGGTGAGCGCCACGTGCACGCAGTCGGACGGCGTGCCGTTGACGACGTTGAAGCGCACGTCGCGGCCCTCCATGCCCTCGACACGGGCCTGGAAGATGGACAGCGGCCGCGTGAGCGTCAGCGCATTGCTGGTGCCGCTGGCGTTCTGCTCGGGGGCGTAGACGTCGATGTGGCCGAGGCCTTCGCAGGCCCGCACGAGCGCGGCGATGCCGGGAGCGAGGTAGCCGTCGTCGTTGGCGATGAGGATGCGCATCGACGGATTCTAGGCAGCCGGCCTGCGCGGGCCCTGTCGACCCGGAAACGACGAAGCCCGGCGCGGGCCGGGCTTCGAGGAAGGCGGTAAAGCCTGATGTGTGGTGCCGGTGAAGAGAGTCGAACTCCCGACCTTCGCATTACGAATGCGCTGCTCTACCAACTGAGCTACACCGGCGAAAGCCCGCGAGTATAGAACACTCGGCAGCCTCCTCTACCGGGCGTAGAGCCGTTGCATGAAGCCGAGCAGCCAGCGTGGCAGCCGGTCCTGCCAGATCTGCACCATCAGCCAGGCCAGGAAGCGCCGCGCGGCCACGTCGCGGCCCGCCAGCGCGCGGGCATCGACGAGACCCTGGCGCGCCGCCGTGCGATCCGCATCCCACACCAGCGACAGCCACGCGCGCAGGCCGCGCAGCAGCGACTTCATCCAGGGTTCGAGCGGCTGGCGCTCAAGGGCCTGCACGGCATCGCGAACGCCGGAGCGGTTGCCTTGCGTGGCGGCCGCCACGGCCTGCCAGAGCTGCGCGTCGATGTCGAACGGGCTCTGGCGCAGCGCGGCGGCGCTGGCCTCGGCCAGCGAGTCGTAGCGCCCCTCGGTGGCCAGCGCCACGCACAGGTTGGTCAGCACCCAGGCCGGCGTCGACGGCCGCTCGCGCCAGTCCTCGAGCCAGCGGATGACGTCGGCGGCCTCGCCCAACTGCAGCCACGCCCAGGCGGCGTCGCCCCACAGCGTGTCGTCGCCGCGGTAGCGCTCGCGCCAGGTGGCCAGCACGCTCCGCAGGTTGCCCAGGTCGCGCACGCGCACCAGCCAGTGCAGCAGCGCGCGGGGAGCGGCGGCGCCGTCGCTGGCGCGCATCAGTGCCTCAGCCTCGTCCAGCACCTGGGCGCGGCGCCGGCCCTCGGCACGGTCTTCGAACCACAGCACGCCAGCACCCAAGGCGCAGCGGCCAGACTGCAGCGCCGCCCGCTGCAGCGGCCCCAGCTCCTGGGCCATGCCTTCGCGGCGCAGCTCCAGCACCAGTTCGCGGCTGCGCTCGGTTTCGTACTCGGTGCTGGCCAGTGCACGCGCGAACCAGCGACGCAGCGCCTCGCGGTCGGCCTGGCGCGCGGCCACGCGGCAACCGCGCGCCGCGATGTCGAAGGTGCCGCTGTGCGGCCACAGCGCCTCCAGCGCCTGCTCGGCCAGCGCCGGCCGGCCGCTGGCCATGGCGCTGTCGGCCAGCTGCAGCCCGGCGAATCGGTGGCCGGGCACGAGCGCCAGGGCGCGCTGCAGCGGCTCCAGCGCGTCGGTGTGGCGCTCGAACTTCGCCAGCGCATGGCCCAGGTAGACCTGCGAGCGCGCGTCGTTCGGGGACAGGCGCACCATCTCGCGCGCGCAGCGGACGTAGGCCTCGTGCTCGTCGTCCTCGTCGTGCCAGTCGGCCAGCAGCAGCCACAGGCCGTGTTCGTGCGGCCCGTCTTTCAGCAGCATCTGCAGCGTCGTCTTGGCGGTGGCCGGCTCACCAGCCGCCCGCTGCGCGCGCGCCGCGTAGGCGCGCAGCTCGGCCGGCCCGCCGTCGGGCCAGGGCAGCTGGCCGGCGCGCTGCTGCACCTCGGCCCAGCGTTGCAGGTCGAGCAGGCGGCGGAGGCGCTCGTGCCACGCCGCCACGAAGCGCGGGTTCAGTTGCAGCGCCTCTTCAGAAGCGGCCAGCGCCTCGGCGTGATCGCTGGTCTGCCGAGCGCGCACGATGCGCGGCCAGGGGTCGGCCGGGCGTCGACGGGCCACCGCGTCGATGAGCGTTACGAAGCGGTGCGGCTGCTGCAGCGCATCGCCGCAGCGCTCGGCCGTCTTCCACACCCACTCGGGCTCGGCGTCCTGCGCGAGCGACTCCTCCAGCACCGCCAGCGCATCGGCATGGCGGCCGGCCTGCTCCAGCACCCAGCCGAGCAGGCCGCGCAGGTCGGCGTCGGCCGGGGCCAGGGCCAGCGCGCGCTGCAGCACACGCTCGGCGCGCGGCCAGTCGTCGTCGGTCTCGTCGATGAGGTCGACCATCAGCCGCACGGCGCGGTTCCAGCTCGGGCTGAGCGTGAGCGCCGGCTCGAGCGCGCGCCTGGCTTCGTCGCGCCGCTGCAGCTGGGCCAGGCGCAGCGCGTGGTCCAGCGCCACTTGCGCCACGGTCGGAAACCGCTTCACGGCACCGGCCAGCTGTTGCTCGGCGCGCGCCACCTCGGTGGCGTCCCCCGCAGCCAGTGTCCGCGCCATCGCCACCCAGCCCTGCCAGAGCTGCGGCCGCGCGGCCTGCAGCGCGCCCACCGACTGCAGCAGCGCGGCATGCGCCAGGTGGTCCTGCGCCCAGGCCTGGTAGGTGAGCAGCACGTCGCCCTGTGTGGGCTGGCGCGACAGCTCCGCGGCGATGAAGGCCAGCGCCGATTGCGCCCGCGCCGCATCGGGCGCCGCCGAGACCAGCGTGCGCAGCGCGTAGTCGTGGTCGACGTCCAGCGCCACGGCGCGCTCGAGATGCGGCCGCGCGGCGTCGTAGCCGTCGCGCTCCAGCGTCACGCTGCCCAGCACCGCATGGCTGGCCGAGTGGCCCGGTGACACGGCCACGGACTGCGCCGCCGCCGCCAGGGCCTCGTCGAAGCGGCGGGCCTGTGCCAGCACCAGCGCGCGCTCGCGCTGCGTCCAGGCGTCGCCGGGGTGCAGCTCAGCCAGGGCATCGAGCTGCGCAAGCTCGCGCGCGTCGCCGCGGGGCAGCCAGTCGTACAGCAGCCGCTGCAGCCCCACGAATCGCGGAAAGCGCTGCAGCGCCTGCTGAAGCTCGGCAATCACGGCCTCGCGGCCCTGCAGCCGGTCGATCTGACGAAGCAGCAGACGCCACAGATCCAGGTTCAGCGGCGACAGCGCCACGGCCTCACGGGCGCGGCGCTGCGCCTCGGCGAAGTTGCCTTCGGCCTCGGCCAGGCGCGAGCGCGCGCGCAGGATCGCCGCCTGCGACGCCGCGCCGGCCGTGACGCCGGCCAGCACCGCGCGGGCCTCGTCGAGCCGGCCGTAGCGCAGCTCGGCGTCGACGCTGAACACCGCCAGCGCACCATCGGCCGGCCGGCGGCGGCGGGCTTCGCCCAACGCCTCGAAGCCTTCGGCGGCGCGATCCTGTGCCTCGTATTCGTCGAACAGCGTCTGGGCCGGCTCGCCGGACTGCGCGCCCAGCTTCTGGACCCGCGCCTGCAGGTGCGCGATGGCCCCGTCGCGGTCGCCGTGCATGCGCAGCGCGCGGGCGTAGGTGGCGGCATCGCCCTCGCTGGTGGCGCGCAGCGTGGCGGCGGCGCGGTAGCGCTGCAGCGCCGCAGCGCGGTCGCCCTGGCGCCAGGTGATGTCGGCCCAGGTCGACCAGGCCTCGGCCAGCGCCGGTGAACGCCACAGCACCCGCCGCAGCAGCGACGCCGCTTCGGGCAGCCGGCGCTCGTCTTCGATCAACCGGTCGGCCAGGCGCACGCGCGTCAGCGAATCGGGCCATGGGCCTCGCGCGCAGGCGGCCAGCCACTCGCGGTGCTGCTCGCGGCCGCCGATGGCCCACAGCGATGCGGCCTTGCTCAGTCGCAGGTGGCCGTCGTCGGGGAACAGCGCCAACAGCTGCTCGGTGGCGGCCAGGATGGCGGGCTCGTCACCGTCGTACAGCGCCAGCGCTCGCTCGGTGCGGAGCTGCAGCCAGTGCCCGGGCCGCGACGCAAAGCCTGTGGCCACTGCATCCTGGGCGGCGCTGCGGTCGTGGCGCGCCAGTGCGGCCATCACGGCGAAGTAGACGTCCCAGGCGTCGACGTCGGGCAGCACCAGGCCCTCGAGCCGGCCGGCCTCTTGCGGTGGCAGCAGCAGCATGGCGCGCGGGCCGGTGGCGCGGTAGCGCTCGAAGAAAGGGCCCATCTCGTACTCCACCGAGCTGGGCTCGGTGGGGTCGCGCACGATCAGCGTCTGGCGCAGGCGGTCCACGCCGATCACGGCCTGCAGGTGCGCGCTGGCCACCTCGGCGGTGGTCACGGTGAAGGGCACGCCGGCCTCGACGAGCGCCGTGGTGATGGCCGCATCGGCGGTGAACTCGCGCACGATCCAGCCGGCGTCGAGCGCCCACTGACGCTCCGACGCGTGCGCGGTGCCGTCGTAACAGATGGCCTCGGCCACCTCGAGGTGGTCGACAGGCCGGCCCCAGTACGACGACAGCGCGGTCAGCGTGGCCGGCGCGCAGGTCATCCAGTTCTGGCGCACGAAGGGCACGGGCAGCATCGTGCGCCAAGGGCCAGGCGCCGCGGGCTCGGCCGCCAGCCGCTCGGCCGTCAGTCGCTCGGCAAGACGCGAGTAGAAGCCAGTGCCGGGCACGCTCGCCGCCGCCTCGCGGGCCCGGGCAAGATCTCCTGAGCGCGACGCCACGTCCGCCCGCCGCGCCGCGAGCCAGCCGCGCGCGCCGGCATCGGCGCGCGGCCACAGCGTCTCGATGCGGTCGAGCACGGCGCCGGCGGCCACGAAGTCGCCGGCCTCCATCAACCAGGGCCAGAGCTGCTGCCCGAAGGCCGCGCACTCGCGCTCGGCCAGGGCCTGCTGCAGCAGCGCGCAGGCCTCCGCCGTTCGGCCGGACTGCTCGTGCAAGGTGGCCTGCATCGCCAGCGCCGCGCGGAAACCCGGCTGCAGTACCAGCGCCTGCGCGGTGGCCTCGGCGGCCTCGTCGGGGCGGTCGGCATCGAGGCAGCTGTAGGCCCATTCCATCCACAGCCACGGCTGGGTGTCGTCGAGCGCGCGCACGGCCTCGCGGTGGCTGCGCATGGCGTCGAAGTCGCGCAGCGCGGTGGCCAGGCGCATGCGCGTCGATTCGCCCTCGGCACGCGCCGCCGCATCGGCCCCGGCCGGCATGGGCAGGCGGCGGATCAGCCCATCGGCCACGTAGGGCCCACGCCGAGACAGCGTGCCACGCCAGTGCGCGGCCACCGCGGCGCCGTCGTGCGCAAAGCGCCGGCCCGTGCGCGCGAGCAGCGCCTCGCCGACGCGATCGGCGCCCAGGTAGCGCAGCGCACGCGCGGCCTGCAGGCGCTCGCCGGGCTCGGCGCTGGTGGCGAGGCGGTCGACGTGTGGGTGCACGCGCAGGTACAGGCCCTGGTCGAGCCAGTGTTCGACGGTGGCGAAGTCGGGCGTCGTCATGCAGCCATTGTTGGCGACACAGACACCCCTCCTTTTGGGGGTCAGTCCCGGCCCTTCAAGGCGTGGGCCAGGCCGCGAGCTCCTCGCTCACCAGCCGCACCACCAGCTTGTCCAGCGTCTCCACCGAGTAGTCACGCACGTCGTGCGACGTCTCGCGGCCTGGGCCGCTGGCGGGGTCCCGGGCGTCGGCGTAGGTCAGGAACACGAAGCGGCCGCCGGTGGCCTGCGCCACCTGGCGCATCGCGATCTCGCCCTCGCGGTCCAGGCCGCTGGCGCCGACCGAGACGATCTTGATGCCACGGGCCAGCGCCGCGCGGGCCTCGTGATCAACGTGCGGGCCCTCGGGCCGGCGCTGCGGGGGCGCATCGGCCAGCAGCACCACCAGCCGCGCCGTGCCCTCGCCCCGCCACGACAGGCGGTGCACCGCCGTGTGCAGCGCCTCGGCCATGGCCTCGGGGTAGTCGCCGCCGCCCCCGGCCTGCAGCGCGGCCAGTTCGGCCTGGAAGGCGCCGAGGTCGCGCGAGAGGTCGGCCCCGCGCACGAAGAAGGCGTCGCCGCGGTCGCGGTAGGCCACGAGGCCGAAGCACAGGTCGGGCGCCTGCGGCAGCGCGGCGATGCGGTCGGCCACCTCGCGCATCGAGCGCTTGAGCTTGGCGATCTCGTCGCCCATCGAGCCGGTGGCGTCGATGACGAAGACCAGGTCCAGGCGCGCGCGCGCCGCGACAACGCCGTCCAGGCGCACCTGCAGCGCGTCGCGCTGGCCGCGTTGCCAGCGCACCGTCTGGACCTCGCGGCCGCGGCTCACGCGCACGTCGAGCCGATCGCCGTCCACGTCGGGCTGCGGCATCAGCCAGGCGCGGCCGCCGGCGTCGGTGCGCGCGGCCAGCGGCTGCGGCTGGCCGCGCGAGAACACCTCGACGCGGGCGTCGGGCACGGCTCGGCCGCGGGCGTCGCGCACGTCCAGGCGCACCCGCTCCTGCAGACTCCAGGCGCGCAGCGGCACATGCGCATGGCGCCGCAGGAAGGCCTGGAACTCGCCGAAGTCGGTGTTGTCGTCGACGACGCCGGCCGTCACCGGCTCGCCGGCCTGTGGCGTCGGCGAGGGTGCCGTCAGCGCCTCGGGCGCGTTCGACACCCGCGCCCCGGCGCGCGCGGCCTCGTGCAGGGCCGCGGCAGGCGCCGCAGCGCCGGCCGCCGCCAGGCCCGGGCGCCATGAACGCAGGCGCGGGCCGGAGGGGTCGTCGGGGCTGCCGTCGGTGTCGGCGGCCTGCTGCGCGGTGCGCTCGCGTTCGGGCACGTCGAAGCGCACCGGCGGGCGCGCACAGTCACGCGCCGTCGGCGGCGCGGGCATGCCGGCTTGCGGCCCGGCCCACAGCAGGCCGGGCCAGGGCGCCGGCGGCTTGGGCTGGGGCCGCGACGGCGGCGACGGCCACTCGTGGGCCGGCGCGGCCGGCACCGCCAGCAGCAGGGCCAGGCAGGCGGCCAGCGGGCGCAGGGCGCGGAACGGGCGGGTGTCAGGGTGTGTGGGCAGGTGCATGAAGGTCTCCAGCCGTGGGGGATGCGGCTGATACGCGCGGCCTGGCCGGCCGGGGTGGCAGCAGGCCTCCCCTGCCCGAGGGGGGCCGCAGCGTCACCCCGTCCGGGCCGCGGCTGCGTACAAGGCCGATGGCACACTGCCCGCGCCCCTTGCCGCCCTCGATGCGACCGCCCCCAGCCCCGGCCCGAGACCCTGCATCCGGCGCCCTGCCGCCCGCGGCGGACAGCGACGCCGCGCTGCTGGCGGCCTTTGCCGCCGGCGACGGCCGCGCCTTCGAGCGCCTCTACGCACGGCACGAGGCGGCGCTCTACCGCTTCGTGCACCGCCTGCTGGGCCGCGAGGCCGCCCGCGAGGCCGACGAGGTGTTCCAGGACACCTGGATGCGCGCCATCCAGGCCCGCCATGGCTGGCAGGACGATCACGCCGGCGGCGCCAGCTTCCGCACCTGGCTGTTCACGATCGCCCACCACCGCGCCATCGACCGCCTGCGCGTGGCGGGCCGCGAGCGCGCACCCGAGACCGGCGACGACGACGAGGCGCCCTGGGAGCCCGCCGGCACGCCCTGGTCCCTGTGGCCGGGCGCCGCCGATGCCGCCGCCTCGCCCGACGACCTGGCCTTCTGGCGCGCCGCCGGCCAGCGGCTGCTCGACTGCCTGGAGCAGCTGCCGCTGCCGCAGAAGGCCGCCTTCCTGCTGCAACACGACGACGGCCTCGCCGTCGATGAACTCGCCCGCGCATTGGACTGCGGCTTCGAAACCGCGAAGACTCGGCTGCGCTATGCGATGAGCAAGCTGCGCAGCTGCATGGGCGCCTACCTGCCCCCCACCCACGGCCCCGCGCCGCGCTGACGACAGGCCCGCCGATGGACCCGCGACCCGCCCCGACACCCGGCATGCCGGCCGAGATCCCACCCGACGCCCACCTGCGCCAGGCGCTGCGCCATGCGCCCGACGCCGAGCGGCGCGCCCCGCCGCTGCTGAGCGCGGCCATCCGGGCCGCCGCCCACCGCGCGGCCCAGCCGGCGCCGCGGCGCCGGCTGGTCTGGCTGACCGCACCCTGGGCGGGTGCGGGCACGCTGGCGGCGGCGCTGCTGGTGAGCACCGTGCTGTGGGTGCAGCGCGACGAGTTGCCGACGGAGGTGACGCCGCAGCCCCGCCTGGCCGAGGCCCCGCCCGGGCCAGCCGCTGTCGCAGCCGCGGCCGCACCGCCCGAGGCCCGGCGCGTGGCTCCGCCCGAGACCCCGCCCGAGGCCCCGCGCAACACCGTTCGAGCCCCCGCGCCCGCCCCGGCGCCCGCGCCACGCACGCCGGCCGCCACGGACACAGGCACCCAGACGCTGGCCCAGGCCGCCGAGGCCGAGCCGCCCTCCGTGCGCACACGGTCCTGGCGGCCGGGCCTGGGCGCGGGCACCTTGGCGGCCGCCGCTTCGGCGCCGTCCAGCGCTCGCGCCGCGGCGCCCGCTGCGGCACCTGCTGCCGCACCTGCTGCCGCACCCGCTGCCGCCATGGCCATGGCCCTCGCGCCCCCCCTGGCCGCCACCGCCGGTGTCGCGTCCCCGGTGATGCCCGACGCCGCAACGGCGTGGTCGGTCGCCCGGCCCGGGGCCGAGCCGCGCCTGCTGCCGCCCGGCTGGCTGGACGCGCTCGCGGCGGCCACACCAGCCTGGCAGGAGGCCGTCACCGGCGCGACCGCCTGGCCCGACGCACGAGCCTTCACGTTGTGGCGCGACGGCGAGCCCACGGTGTGGCTGCAGTTCGGCCGCGACCGCGTGCAGTGGTGCAGCGCCCCAACCGGATGCCGCGTCGCGCCGATCGCCGCGCCGGATGCCGCCGCGTTGCAGGCCGCGTTGCAGGCCGCCTTGCTGCCGGCTCCACCGGCCGCCTCCGACGCCGCCGCGGCCCCGGGCCCGCGGCCCTGAGGACGGCGGCTCAGTCGGCCGCGCTGCGCTCGGCCTGGGCGCGCGCCCAGAACTGCGGGTACTGCGCGAGGCGGAACACGAAGCTCGCGCGGTCCACGTGCTCCCAGCGCACGCCGGCCTGCAGCAGCCGTTCGATCATCCGCCAGTCCCAGGCCATCTCGTCGAAGGGCAGCGTGTCGCCCAGGTGCTTCCTAAACAGCTCGCGGCGGAACAGCGGCTGGCCGAGGTCGATGCGCGCCGGCGCCGGCACCGGGTGCCGCAGCACGAGCCGCCCGGCGTAGTGGCAGGAGCTGTAGACGAAGCCGAGCTCCGGCCGGCGCTCCAGCCGATCGATCAGCGGCACCACGTGGTCGGGGTGGTAGCCGTTGTCGTCGGACAGGAAGGCCAGGTAGCGGCCGCGACTGCGCCGCAAGCCCGCGGCGGCCGGCGCGATGCCCCAGTCGTTGTGGCGCTGGCGCAGGTTCCAGAAACCGCGCCGCGGATCGCCCCGCCGCCGCACCAGCTGCTCGATCTGCGCCACCACGGCAGGTGGCGCGTGGTCGCAGACGATCAGGTGCTCCCAGTCGGAGTCGTGCAGCGCCTGGACGGAGTCGATGCAGCGCGCCAGGCACTCGACGCGGTCGTAGACCGTGGTGACGATGCTCAGGCGAGGCGGCGGGCTGCGGCGGGGCACGAGCAGCATCGCGTCGTCGTCGGGCTGGTCCACGTCGAGCGCCGGCTCGGCGGTGGGTGGGCCTTGCAGCTGCAGCGCCCGCAGGCGCAGCGCCCCGCCCTGCACGCCCACGACGGCATGGCCGGCCGACAGCCGGGCGTCGTGCGCGACGGCCACCCGTCGCCCGTCGAGCCACACCGACAGCACCGCGCCCTGCGCCCGCAGCCGCCAGGCGTGCCATTCGCCCGGCGGCGGCGATGGCAGACGGTGCAGCACGAGGCCCTGGCGTGCGAGGTAGGCCTCGCCATCGCGTGCCAGCAGGTGGTAGGAATCGGCGGCCGCATCGCCGGCCTGCTGCGCCCGAAGCTTGGCCACGAGCGTGGCACGCGGCTCGCGGCAGACCTCGAAGGCCAGTTCCACGTCGGCCGCGGCCGGGCGGCGCCAGCCGCGCTCGGCCGCCGGGCCGGGCGCGCCGGGGCGGTGCAGTCGCCAGGTGTCGTCGGGCCCGTGCGACGCCGCGGCGCCGTCGTTGAGCCAGCCTTCGGGGGCGGCGGGCACAGCGGGCACAGCGGGCATAGAGGGCACAGCGGGCATAGAGGGCATAGCGGGCATAGAGGGCATAGCGGGCATAGCGGGCACAGCGGGCACAGCGGGCATCGCAGGCATGGCCGGCACGGCGGCCTCCAGACCCATCGCCTGCAGCACCGTGGCCAGACGCGCGGCGTAGTGGTCGCCGGCCAGTTGTTCGGCGCAACGCTGCTGCAGCGCGTCGGCGGCGGCCGGATCGGCCTTCCAGCGGCGCACCTGGGCCACGGCCTCGGCCGGTGTGCCGAAGGTCGGCAGCTCGGGCAGCCGTTCGGCGATCTCGGCCCGCGGCTCGCTGATGACGAGCGCACCGCAGGCCAGCGCCTCGTGGATGCGCGGGTTCATCGTCGTCGCCGGCTCGGCCAGGCGGTTGAAGTGGTGCACCTCGCGGAACACGTTGAGCACGATGCGCGAGGCGCGGTACAGCTCGGCCGTGCGCGTGGCCGGCACGTTGGCCGCAGCGGCCCGCGCACGCAGCGCCGGGGCGCGCCAGGGGCCGCCGATCAGCACGTCGAGCAGGCCCGCCTCTTCCAGCGCCAGCAGCACGGCCTCGCGCGCCGGGTTGGCGCCGCCGACGAAGACCACGCCGTGCGGCCGCGCCGCCACGCCGCGGGCGTGGTGCACCTGTGGGTCGTGGCCCGTGGGCAGCGCGTGTGCGTTCGGGTGGCGGTGCTGCGTCGACGGGTCGTTGAGGAACTGCGCGTCGTAGTGCCGAGACCAGGCCGCCGTGTCGTCCACCTCGTAGGGCTCGTCCACCAGCCACACGGCGCTCTTCACCCGGGGGAACCGTTCGCGCCAGGCCGCCCAGCGCGGTGCGAAGCGGCGGCCGTGCACCACGAACATCAGGTCGGGCTCAAAACGGCGGATCTCGGCTTCGAGGTCAGCATCGTCCCACCAGCGGCTGCGGTGCTCGAGGCCCAGCGTCTCGGCCGCGTGGGCCAGACCGTCGACGAAGACCTCGCCGCACGACAGGAAACGGTACTGCACGAACAGCACGCGCCGGGGGCGTGCCGCGGCGGGCGCTTCGGCCGGCTCCGTGGGTTGCGAATCGGCCCTCGCGGCGAGAAACGCTTCCAGCGGCAGCCGCGGCAGCGCCTGCAGCCGGCTCACCGGGCTGAGATTGACCAACTCCACGCCGCGCGCCGCGCAGGCTGCTTGCAGGGCCGCGTACTCGGCATCGATCTGCGGCAGCCGCCGTGCCAGCACGTGCGCGCCAGTGTCGGCGAAGAAGTGGCGGTCGGTGAAGTCCACACCCAGGAGCCCGATGCGCCGGGCGCCCAGGTGCAGCGCCAACTGCACCGCCACGTAGGGCGAGTTGCGCGTGTAGTGCAGCGCGCCAGGGCCGGGGTCGTCGGTGCCGGCCAGGCGGCCGAGTGCAAAGCGCACCACCGGCACCCCGGGCGGCAGGCCGGGCTCGGACAACTGCGTGAACACCGCCCGCGCCTGCGTGGCCTGCACCGCCGGCCAGCGGCCGGGGCTGAACTGCGAGGCCGGATTGACGACCACGAGGTAGTCCGGGTGCCAGGCCCGACCGATGTCGTTGACGCCGATCACCGTGCAGCCCGGCTTGGCCGGCAGCAGCGTCAGCGATTCGCCGCAGCCCGCCACGAGCACGGTCTCGCCGGCGTGGCGGCCGCGCCAGGCGGGGAACGCGTCGTCGTGCTGCACGGCCCTGCTCAGCGAAAGCGCACGCGGATGCCCGCGGTGCTGACCACCTGGTGCCACAGCGGCGCGCCCAGTGCCGGCCGGGCCATGAAGTCGTCGCGGTCGCGGATCGCATTCGCCGTGCGCTCGGCGTCGATGCGCGCCGCCACGGCGGCCGTCACGCCCACCAGGCGCCGCAGCCCCTCGCGCGGCTCGCGGTTGAGGTTCATCGTCACGCGAGGCCGGCCTCCCAGCGAGTAGCTGTCCTCGTGGGTGTCCAGGGGGTTGTCGATGCGCGCCTCCACCAGCGCCGTGCGGCGGCCGTCGGCCGCGATGCGGTGCGCCACGCCGTGCACCACCGTCGGCACGTGGCGTTCGGCATCGATGATGTCCGCGATGATCGAGTCGCTGCTGTCGCCGGTGGCCTTGAGCTCGTTCACCACCGAGGTGCGGGCGCGGCGGCCGTAGGTCACGCGCACCGTCAGGTTCACCACCGCCCCGGGGCGGTCGACCTCGGTCTTCACGCGGTTTTCGAAGGTGTGCAGCATCGAGACCGCGCTGCGGTTGTTGGTGGCCTGCGTCAGCGGCGTCAGGTTCTGCCAGCTCGCGCCGGTACCGCCGAGGTTGTGGTTGAGCAGGTGGCCGCGCACGTAGTAGGTGCTGCCGCCGTCCATGCGCCGCGCCAGCGTGGCCCAGTGGCCGCCGCCGACACTCGGCTCGCTGCCCGCCGTGTGCGCCGAGGTCAGCCGCTCGACGCCGACGCTGCTGCCGAAGCCGCCCGCCGACAGCGGCCCGAACAGCGGCGGCGTCGACGCCCCGGCGGCGCCGCCCGAGAACAGCGCGCCGGTCTCGCGCGCCAGTTCGCCCATCAGGCCGTCGATGCGCGCGCCGGCGTCGGCCGCGGCCCGACCAGTGCCGGCGGCCGCGTTCATCGCCGTCTCCAGCCTCGTGAGGATGGCCAGCGCGTTGGTCTTGTTGGCGGCGCGCGCGCCCGTGGCGTTCACGTTCTGCACGCGCGTGCGCAGCTCGGCCGGTGTCGACGCCATCATCAGGCGCCGGCGCGCGCCGCTGCCTTCGATGTACAGGCTGTGCTCGCCGTCCTCGGCGCGGAAGCTGCGCCGCGCCGTCCACCACTGCGTCACACGCGCCACAGCCCCGCGCGCCGCGCCCGCCACCACGCTGCCCACGCGCCGTGCCTGCGTGACGATCCAGGCCACGACGCGGTCGATCGCGCGGTCCACCGGCGCGCGCACGCGGGCCAGGATGTTGCGGATGGTGTCGCCGATGCCGCCCAGGCCGAGCAGCCGCGCGAGGAAGCTGATGACCACGGGCACCAGCCGGCCCATCGTCTGCTCGACGCGGTCGGCCGCGGCACCGATGTTGCCCGCCGCAATGGCCGCGATGCCGTTGATGAACGACTCGGCCACCTGCACGATCTGCTGCAGCCGCTCGCGCACGAACATCACCGTGTTGTAGATGGCGATGATGGCCTGGATGATGGCGCCCGCCGGGTTGAGCATGCTGGCGATGCGCGTGACGGCCTGGCCCACGACGGTGTTGATGACCCAGTCGCGCACCTGGCCCATGACCATGTCGCGCAGGTTGCCCAGGTGCTCCATCAGCTGCCGCCAGGCCGCCGCTGGGCCTTCGCGCACCAGCGTCACCACGAGCTCGAACCCGGTCTCCAGCGCCGCCACCACCGTCTCGCTCGTGGCGCGCACCAAGCGCGCGCGCACGTTGGCCCAGGTCAGACCGAGGATCTGCATCACGAGGGAGAGCACGCCGCGCAGATCCCAGGTGGTGGGCAGCGTGAGGCCGGCGCCGCCCAGCGCGCCGGTGAGCCAGCCCACGAGGCCGTTCACGAGGTGGGTGCGGATGTTGGTGAAAAACTGCCGGAAGCCCTGGATGCCGGCTCGCACGAGGTTGCCGACGAAGCGCACCGGGTCGCGGAAGATCGTGCCCAGCACCGAACGCGCCCGCTGCAGCACCGGCATCGCGCCCGGCGCCAGCACCTCGAACATCGCCTGCACCAGCTGCAGCACGGCCTGGCCAGCCCAGCTGATGAAGCGGCTGATGAAGCCACCAAAGAGCCCCGCGATGCGCGCGATGGCACCCGGCAGGTTGAGCAGATCCTGCACCGACAGGCTCTGCCAGGCCTGGCGCAGCAGCCCCGGCACCTGCGCGACGAAGCCGCCCAGCACGCCGAGCTGCGTCTGCACCCAGGCCCAGGCGCGTGGCACCGCACGCGACTCGACCAGCTGCTGCCAGCGCTCCTGCTCGCCGATCAGCGTCATGAAGCCGCCGATCAGCGCCTCGGGGGTGCGCTGCACGGCCTCGCCGGTGAGCGGGTCGCGTCCCAGCACCACACGCAGCAGCGGGTAGCCGCGCGTGCCCTCGGCCAGGCGCGACAGCGGCACGAGCACGGCGTCGCGGATGAAGCCCAGCACCTCGCTGGCCAGGCCGGCGGCAAAGTCCCAGGCGCGGCGTACCGGCTCGGCCACCAACGCGCGGGCACGGTCCCACACGCCGCCGGGGTTGAGGATGTCGCCCGGCCCCAGGCTGCGCACGAAGCGCTCCAGTCCGCTCAGCACCGAGCCGGCGATGCCGGCCAGCGTGGCCATCTGGCGGCCGAGCCAGGTGCCGACGCGGTCGATGAGGCCATGGCGGTCGAGCGCGTCGCGCAGCAGCGTGCCAAACGGCCACAGGCCGATGAGGCCGCGGATCAGTGCGGCGGGCGTGCGGTCGATGGCGCTGCCGGTGAGCGGGTCGCGGCCGAGCGCAAAGCCCAGCAGGTCGTAGCCCGGGATGAGGCGCGCCCGGTCGCGGATGAAGCCCATCGCGGCGCCGGCGACATCGGCCACGGCATCCACCACCGCGGAAGCCGCGCTCGACACGGCCGAGCCCACGGCGCGTGCGGCATCGCCCAGCCAGCTGCCCTGAGGCCGGCCGTCGGCGCGGCCGCTCACCGCCACGGGCTGGCCGGCGGCCACGGCGGCGCCGGCGCGGTCGGCCTCGGCTTCGAGCGCATCGCCCCGCGGCGCGAAGCCCAGTGCTTGCGGCGCGGCGCGGCTCCCGCGCTGCTGCATCACGTGGGCCAGTTCGTGGCCCATCAGCGGCAGGTCGTCGGCGCGCTCGCCGGGGCCCAGGAAGACATCGCTGCCCTGCGCCAGCGCCCGCGCACCGGCTGCTGCCACACGCTGGCGGTCGGCCGCACCGGCGTGCACGCGCACGGCGGCCAGCGGCGTGCCGAAGCTGCGCTCCAGGCGGCGGCGCGTCGCCGCGGGCAAGGGCTCGCCACCGCTGCGGCGCAAGGGCGACGGCACCGCGCCCACGGGAGCCGCCGCGGGCCGGGCCACGGACTGCGGCTGCGCCATCAGTCGCCCGCCACCACCGGGGACTCCACGGCGCCCGGCGGCAGCGCCTGGCCGGCGCGCCGGTACTCGCGCGCCAGCGCGGCGTCGAGTTCGGCCTCGCCCGGCGCGCCGCCGCGCTGCAGGCCCAGCAAGGCGGCGTGCAACGCGACGTTGCGGATCTGCCCGCCGGCCAGCGCGCAGCGCTGCGCCACGCGCTGCAGCCGCACGGCCGGCACGCGGTGTTCGGGGCTCAGGTGCAGCCGCCACAGCGCCAGCCGCTCGGCGGCGCCGGGCAGCGGGAAGTCCAGCACGGCATCCAGCCGGCGCAGGAAGGCACTGTCGATGCGCTCGGCCGCGTTGCTGGTGACGACGAGGATGCCCTCGAAGGCCTCCAGCCGCTGCAGCAGGTAGTTGGTCTCGAGGTTGGCGTAGCGGTCGGTGGCGCTGGCCACGCCGGTGCGCGGCGCCAGCAGTGCGTCGCCCTCGTCGAGCAGCAGCATCGCGTCCAGCGTCTCGGCGGCCGAGAACACCTGCTCGAGGTGTTTCTCGGTCTCGCCGATGTACTTGTCGACGACGGCGCCGAGGTCCACGCGGTACAGCGCCATGCCGAGCTCGGCCGCCAGCACGCGCGCGGCCAGCGTCTTGCCGGTGCCGCTCGGGCCCTTGAAGAGCGCGCGGACGCCCGGCCCCAGGCCGCTGAGCGCCGGGCCGGCGGCAGCGGCCAGCTGCTCGCGGTGGCGGCAGCGCGCCAGCAGCGCCTGCCACTCGGCCCGCGTGGCCGGCGGCAGTGCCAGCAGCTCGGCGCCCAGCCCGGGCGGCAAGGCCTCGCGCCGCGCCAGTCGGCCGAGGTCGGCGCCGTGGCGCGCGGCCAGTGCGGCCTGGATACGGTCGCGCCACACACGGCCATCGGCCACGGCGGCGGCGCGCGCCACGCTCACCAGCGTCGCGGCGGGCAGGCGGTGGCGTGCGGCGGCGTCTTGGGCGGCGGCATGGGCGGCGGCCTCGGCCTCGTCGCCCAGCGCACCCACGGCGTGCCGCCACAGGCGATGCCGCATCGCCGGGCCGGGCATCGGCAGGTCTAGCACCGTCCACCCCGCTGGCACGGCAGCGCCCGGCGGCAGCAGGCAGGCCACGGCAACGGGGCGGGGGCCGGCGTCGGGCACGGGCACACGCTCGGCGCGCTGCATCTCGACGGCACCGCCCAGCAGCGCGGCCGCCGCGCGCAGGGCCGGGCCGGCCGCACCTTCACGCGGCTCGATCACCGACAGCCCGGCCTCGCGGGCCAGGGCCCGCAGCAGCGTGCGGCGGCCGCTGCCGGCGCGGCCGCGCAGGGCCAGCGGCGTCGGGCCGTGTGTCGCCCAGCGTGTGGCCAGGGCCGCCACGCTGTCGCGCAACTCGTCGGTCAGCACCAGCGCCTCGAGCGGCGGGGCCTCGGCGGCGCCATGCCAGACCCAAGGCGCGTCGGGGGATGCCGCGGAAACGGGGTCGTCGCCACGCAGCAGGGGCCACAGCACGGCCGGCACCTGCCAGCCGCGGGCCGGCGGCTCGGCCGGCTGCACGAGGCCCAGGGCCTGCAGCTGCGTCAGCGCGGCCCGCGCCGGCCGCGGCGTGGCGAGGTCGAGGCTGGCGGCCAGCGCCGGCTCCAGCGTCCCGTGGCCTTCGCCTTGCAGCAGCGCCCACAGGGCGGCCAGGCGCGGGTCTTCTTCGGCCAGCCCGCACAGCAGCAACAGCGTCAGCTCGGCCGAGCCGAGGGCGTGGTGGTCCATCAGCCGGCGCAGCGGCAGCGTCGGCGGCGCGGCGCGCTCCCAGGCCGACAACGCGGCGCGCCAGGGCGGCAGCGCGTCGGCCAGCGCATGGCCCTGCACCGTGTCTTCGAGCTCGGCCAGGTAGCCCTCCAGGAACGGCAGCCGCTCGCGGAGCGCCCGCGCCGAGCCCGCCGCCGCGAGCAGCGGCTGCAGCAGAACCAGCAGGTCCGCAAAGAACTGCAGCGCAAAGTACTGCGACGCTCTGCGCGGCAGCGCCTCGACCCACGCTGGATGGCGC
>JAIXTY010000236.1 GCA_027483705.1 Rubrivivax sp. | reverse complement strand
TCAAGCAGAAATGCCTGACGCTGATCTCGGACGGGTACCTGCAGAACAACAGCGCCTACACCCAGAAGTCACTCGCCGACCTTGCGCGGCGCGGCGTGCGGCACGACTACAACGCGCTGACGCTGACCTACACACGCTTCGGAGACTTCGGCCACTTCCTGATCGTCCGGCACTTCTTTTTCCCGTCCCGCTACGGGCTGGACAACCCCCGCATCGGCATGCTCAACGAGTCGCCGTGGCACCCCAGCCGCGTGGCCCTGGACCCGGCGAGGCAACGGCTGGTGGATGCGATCTTCAAGTATGGGGAGCAGATAGCGCCGGTGCTGGACAAGGCCTATCTGCGGGAAGAGCCGGGGGGCATTGGAGCGTTTGAGTTTCGATGAATCGACAAGCAGTCAGGCTTGGGAAGTTCACGATGTGTGACTGCTTTGTAGCGGTTGCGGTCGGTCGCCGATGGACGCCGAGTTCACGGTGCCGGCTCCATCGCGGTCATTCGGCCACCCTGCCCTATAGAGGCGCGCACTACGGCACCGGGGTTCGGAGGGGACGTCAATCACGGCAGCGGTGCCGGTGCCTGGCGGTGACGAGCCTCACCCTCTCCTGTGGCTTCGACAACCCAAACATTGGCGCTCGCCGAGTGCCCACAGTCTGGTGACACAGTCAGGCCACTATAGCAACCCACTGCGTCCGGTACGATTCGGCATCTGGGAAGGATGAGATGAACGAAAACGCACCGTCCATGGAGATTGCTGCGCCACGATTGGTCATCGTCGCCGAGGGCGCAACCAGCAGTGCGCAGGCGAACGCTCGGGGCCACCTATTCGAGCGCTTTATGTCGCGGGTCTTCGAGGCCTATGGGTGTGAGCCACCGCAAGTGGAGAGCCTCAATGTTCGTTCAAACGGCTATGAGTTGGACATCGCGACCACGTTCACCCTCTCACGGGACCCTGCAATCGCAGAATGCAAGGCGTACTCGGCCGCCTTGCCTATCAGTGCTCTCAGCGAGTTCTACGGGAAGCTCGCTACTGAGCGGCTCGTTGGAAATCCCCGCACCCATGGCTGGTTCGTCGCAATCCCCGGCCTGACTTCGGAAGGTCACCAACTTGCAAGGCAGTTAGAGGCTAAGGACAAAGCCTTCAGGTCAATCACCGCAGCACAGATATACGAGCTGGTGAAACAGAAGCGCTGGATTGAGCCGATACAGCCAATCAGCGGCAGTCCGGTCTCGGATGAGGGGATCTTGCTGACTGAGTCCGGGATATGTGCGATTGCAAAAGAGCTCGACCCAAGCACTCGCCTTCCGATTCGCGTGTTGGTGCGAAGGCTTGACGGTCCGTTGCCGACGCAAGCGAAACTGCTGCTCGCAGGCACTGACTACGCCAGCGCACTCAGGGTGGATGATTTGTGGGCCTCAGAAGAGCCTTCGAGAGCACTACCACCCGTTGAACCCCAGACGCTGGTGACAGTAGCTGGTAGCCGAGAGGATTTCGAGTACCAGTTTCCGGCAGCACCAGAGTTCTTTGTTGGCCGTGAAAAACTCATTAAGACGGTGGTGGTGGCGACGCAAACAGCTCGGGCACATGGACAGGTATTCGTCTTGAACGCTCAGTCTGGCTGGGGAAAAAGCTCACTCGCTCTTCGCATCGCGCATCAGGTTCACAGGTCGGGCGGATATTCGATTGTGTTCGACACGCGCACGGCGGCGACACCCCCATACGTTGCAGCAGCGCTCCAGAGAGCGGCGACCGCGGCAGCAGAAAGGGGAATACTCCGACTCAGAGAAGATTTCTCTTTTGCATCTTTGCAGAACGCAGTTCAGACCTTGCAGTCCGCTGAGTGGTTGAAGCCAGACGCTGGATTGTTGGTGTTCTTCGATCAATTTGAAAACGTCTTTCGCGACAGTCGTCTGACACAGGAATTCCGCGACCTCGCCCTATCGATCAGAGACATTACGGTCCCTGTTTTTATCGGGTTCTCGTGGAAGACCGATCTGGTTGGCTTGACGGAGAACTACCCCTATCGGTTGAGAGACGACATCCGCATGAGTGCCTTGGTGCTCAATGTTGAGCCCTTCGGACCGAAGGAGGTTGGGACGGTCCTAGGACGGCTGGCAAGAGCAGCCAATACAAAGCTATCTCCCGATCTCAGGCAGAGAATCCGAGAATACTCGCAAGGGCTACCATGGTTGCTGAAGAAGTTGGCAAGCCATATCCTCGCGCAGCTCAGGGCGGGAACGTCGGAGGAAGTGCTCCTGGCCGAGTCGCTGAACGTTCAGCAGTTGTTTGAGCAAGACATAAAAGCTCTCCAAGCTTCCGAGCTGGACGCCCTTAAGGGGATTGCGAGGGAGGCTCCGGTAGCTGTTGTCGATGTTGTTGAGCGTGTCAGTCCTGACGTGATTCAGTCCTTGGTCGATCAACGGCTGCTTGTAAGAGTCGGCGAACGGCTCGATGTGTATTGGGATACGTTCCGCGAGTTTCTAATCAATGGAAGCATCGCCGTAGAAGACAGCTACATTCTTCGCCTTCGTCCCGCGTCCACATCACGACTGATCCAGTTGATTCTGGACAGCAAAGGAGAAATTGCGACTTCTGAAGCTGTGAGCAAGCTCAGCACCTCTCAGAACGTTGTTTTCAATGCTGCGCGAGAGCTTCGCCAGCTCGGCGTCATCGCACCTCGTCAGGGTGTCTTGTCTTTGGTCGAGCAGTTGAGACCGTTGACGATGGAAAGTCAGATTCAGTCGAGGGTGGCTCGCTCGCTTCGACGGCATCGGCTGTATGGGGTTGTTCAAAGCCTGCTTTCTGTCTCACCAACTGTCAGTGTGGACGAGTTTGCGTCAAAGTTGCCGCCAGTTTTTCCTGCTATCGAAGCAAGCGCAGCGACATGGCGTACCTACGCCGATGCGTTTGCGTATTGGCTCGATTACTCGGGTTTGATCCAACTTCGGGGGCAGCTCATTTGTCCACCGAGTGGTGGGAGCCGCACTCGGTTGCTTGCCCGTAGCGAAGCAGTTCTTCGCGTCCGTCCCTTTCCACAGGGCACCCCTGATTTAGCGGTCACCTTTCTCCGTGACAAGTGGAATGGGCAATCGACTTTGCCGCGATCCTCGGCGGAGAAGGCTGCGGGAGACTTGGAAGCCCTCGGCGTTCTGGATCGCAACCAGTTGATTAAGAACCACACCGTGGCAGAAGCCCTAGTGCAAGGAAACTCCGCCAACGACCTCTTGCACGTTCTGCGCGACTTGCCCGGTGCGATTCCGGCTCTGGGACTAATTGAAGCCCAGCCAGATGTGAGGCCAGAGGTCGTCGGCACCTGTCTGCGCAACGCATACGGCCTTCCGTGGGCTTCGGAGACGACTAGGGTGGCAGGCGCGAAGTTCAGAGCATGGGCGCGAGCTGCCGGAGTCAAGGTGGTAAAGGTCCCTCGGAAGAAAGCGACTTAGCGTAGTGGAGCAGCTTCTTGACTGAAGGATCACTAAAGTCGTCCTGTATGCCCCGAGCTTGACGAGGATCTCCGCCCCTAGCGCGCGCCGTAGGCGGGATTCAAGCCAATCGCGGTCCCTCGAGACGCGCATCGGCAACCGTCGCCTATCAGCGACAGCAGTCATCGGGCGGCCAAATTCGACCGACCGCCCCCAGCCTTAAGCGGATATTCAAAGTTGCCCGTTGCCTTGGTTTCGGTCTTGGATGAGCTTTCACCCGACACTCGGCTAGCCAGCGCTCTCAGACTGCCCTGACAATCCACCCGGCTCTGAAAAAGCCAGGCGCTGAAAACGCCACCGATGTCTGTCTTGGCACCCGCGCAAGCGGGTGCCCTTTTCGTCCAAACAACCGGCTCGCTGCCTTCCCAGGCGGCGGCTTGCTTGCAACCACGTGCAAGCCGCGTTTTGAGGACGGGATGCCCGAAGCGGTAACGCTCGGGGCACGGCTCATCGGCGTGTTTTCACATCCCGTCCACCCTCTTTGCTATCCGCATCCGGGGTGGGTTCTGTCAGCTTCCACGAGGAGTTGTTCCCATGTCCACCCCCGTTCCCCCGCCCGTTCCGCATGCGGCCGCGCTGGCCAGCCTGGCTGCGTTGTCGCTGGAGGGTCTGGATGGCCTGTCGGCCTTGTGCACCGTGCTGCGGCAGGCGCGCGAGTCGCCCGACTTTCTGCGCAACCCCGAGCT
>JAIXTY010000260.1 GCA_027483705.1 Rubrivivax sp. | reverse complement strand
CGCAGCGGCGCGCTCGTCGAGAAGCGCGAGAGCCCGGGCTACTACCTGCGCAGCACCAAGTACGCCGACGAGCTGCTCGCCGGCGTGGCCGACCCCGCCTCGCCGCACTACCTGGACGGCTGGCCCGAGCGCGTGCGCCTGATGCAGGAGCACTGGATCGGCAAGAGCCAGGGCGTGCGCTTCGCCTTCACGCACGACATCGCCGGTGACGACGGAGCGCCCATCCAGGGTGGCCGGATGTACGTGTTCACGACGCGCGCCGACACCATCATGGGCGTCACCTTCTGCGCCGTCGCGCCCGAGCACCCGCTGGCCGCGCACGCCGCCGCCGGCAACCCGGCGCTGGCCGCGTTCATCGAGAAGTGCAAGCTCGGTGGCACGACCGAGGCCGAACTCGCGCTGCGCGACAAGGAAGGCATGGACACCGGCCTCGTCGTCACGCACCCGCTCACCGGCCAGAGCGTGCCGCTGTGGGTGGGCAACTACGTGCTGATGAGCTACGGCGACGGCGCCGTGATGGGCGTGCCCGCGCACGACGAGCGCGACTTCGCGTTTGCGCTGAAGTACGGCCTGAAGATCCAGCAGGTCGTGCACATCGACGGCGAGCACTACGACTACCACCGCTGGCAGGACTGGTACGGCGACAAGACCCGCGGCATCACCATCAACTCCGATCTGTACAGCGGCCTGTCGCACGCGGACGCCGTCGACGCCATCGCGGCGGCCCTGGCCGAGCGCGGCCTGGGCGAGAAGAAGACGACCTGGCGGCTGCGCGACTGGGGCGTGAGCCGCCAGCGCTACTGGGGCACGCCCATCCCCATCATCCACTGCCCCGAGCACGGCGCCGTGCCGGTGCCCGAGGGTGACCTGCCGGTGGTGCTGCCGGAAGACTGCATCCCCGACGGCAGCGGCAACCCGCTCAACAAGCACGAGGGCTTCCACGCCGGCGTGGTGTGCCCTATCTGCGGCACGCCGGCGCGGCGCGAGACCGACACGCTCGACACCTTCGTCGACAGCTCGTGGTACTTCATGCGCTACTGTGACTCGTCGCTCGACCACGCCATGGTGGGCGCCGGCACGCAGTACTGGATGCCGATGGACCAGTACATCGGCGGCATCGAGCACGCGATCCTGCACCTGCTGTACGCGCGCTTCTGGACGCGCGCCATGCGCGACCTGGGCCTCGTGACCGTGTCCGAGCCCTTCAAGAAGCTGCTGACGCAGGGCATGGTGCTGAACGAGGCCTTCAGCCGCACCAGCGTGGAGGCCGGCCGCGAGTACTTCTGGGCCCACGACCTGGACATCGTGCGCGACGAGCACGCGAATGTCGTCTCGGCCACCGCCCGGCGCGACGGCCAGCCGGTGCAGTACGAGGGCTGGACGACGATGTCCAAGTCCAAGAACAACGGCGTCGACCCGCAGGCCGTGATCGAGCGCTTCGGTGCCGACACGGCGCGCCTCTTCGTGATGTTCGCCAGCCCGCCCGAGCAGACCATCGAGTGGAACGACGCCGGCGTCGAAGGCGCCAACCGCTTCCTGCGCCGCGTGTGGAACTTCGGCGCGAAGCACGGCGCGGCCATCCGCGGCGCCGGCGCGCCCGAGGGCAGCGCCGAAAGCAAGGCGCTGCGCCGCGAGATCCACGTCGTGCTGCGCCAGGTGAGCTACGACTTCGAGCGCATGCAATACAACACCGTGGCCAGCGGCGCGATGAAGATGCTCAACGCGCTGGAGGCCGCGGCGGCCAGCGCGGGCCCCGGCGCGCTGAAGGAAGGCTTCGGCATCCTGCTGCGCGTGCTGTACCCGGCCTGCCCGCACATCGGCTGGGTGCTGTGGCGCGAGCTCGGCTTCGAGGCCGCGCACGGCGACCTGCTCGACGCGCCCTGGCCCGTGGTCGACGAGGCCGCGCTGGTGCAGGACGAGATCGAGCTCGTGCTGCAGATCAGCGGCAAGCTGCGCGGTGCGCTGCGTGTGCCGGCCGCGGCCGACCGCGCCGCCATCGAGGCCGCGGCGCTGGCGAGCGCGGAGTTCGCGAAGTTCAGCGAAGGCAAACCGGCGAAGAAGGTCATCGTGGTGCCGGGCCGGCTGGTGAATGTCGTCGTCTAGACGGGCGTTCCTGGCGCTGCCGGCCGCCGCGGGGCTGCTGGCCGGCTGCGGCTTCTCGCGCCGGCAGCCGCCGAAGCTGGCCTTCCGCTCGATCGCGCTGGTGGGCTTTGCGCCGCGCAGCCCGCTGGCCGCCGAGCTGACACGCGTGCTGCGCGAGCAGGTGGAGGTGCTGCCCGCGCCCGACCGCGCCGACGTCGTGCTGGAGGCGCTGACCGACGCGCGCGACAAGAGCATCGTCGCCAGCACCGCCGCGGCGCAGGTGCGCGAGGTGCAGCTGCGGCTGCGCTTCCACTTCAGCGCGCGCACGCCTTCGGGCCGGCTCTTCATTCCGCGGGCCGAGTTGCTGGCGGCGCGCGACCTCTCCACCACCGAGAGCGCGGCGCTGGCCAAGGCCCACGAGGAGGCCGAGCTCTACCGCGAGATGCAGGCCGACGTGGTGCAGCAGGTGCTGCGCCGGCTGGCCAGCATCACGGTCTGAGGGCGACAATCGCCGGCCATGCAGATCCGCGCCGACGCCCTCGACGCCACGCTGGCCCGCGGCCTGAAGCGCCTGTACACGGTGCACGGCGACGAGCCGCTGCTGGCGCAGGAAGCCGCCGATGCCATCCGCGCCGCCGCGCGCGCCGCCGGCTTCACCGAGCGCCAGGTGTTCACGGTGGCCGGCGCGCACTTCGACTGGAGCGCCGTCATCGGCGCCGCGCAGGCCATGAGCCTGTTTGCCGAGCGGCAGCTGATCGAGATCCGCATCCCCTCGGGCAAACCGGGCAAAGACGGCTCCGAGGCGCTGCAGCGCTACGTCGAGCACGCCTGCGACGACGTGCTCACGCTCGTCACGCTGCCGGGCCTGGACGGCGCCAGCCTGAAGAGCGCGTGGTTCTCGGCGCTCGACGGCGCCGGCGCCAGCGTGCGCGTGGAGCCCGTGCCGCGCCATGCGCTGCCGGCCTGGCTGGCGCAGCGCCTGTCGCGCCAGCAGCAACGTGTGGTGCAGGGCGAGGAGGGCCAGCGCACGCTGGCCTTCTTTGCCGACAGCGTCGAGGGCAACCTGCTCGCCGCGCATCAAGAACTGCAGAAACTCGCGCTGCTGCACGGCCCCGGCGAGCTGCGCTACGAGCAGGTGGAGGCCGCGGTGCTGAACGTGGCCCGCTACGACATCGGCCAGCTGTCCGAGGCCGTGTGGGGCGGGCAGACGGCACGGGCGCTGCGCATGCTGGACGGCCTGCGCGCCGAAGGCGAAGCCGCCGTGCGCGTGCACTGGCTGCTGGCCGAAGACGTGCGCGCGCTGGCGCGCGTGACGGTCGCGCTGCGCGACGGCCGCCCCATCGGCATGGCCATCCAGGAGGCCCGCGTATGGGGCAGCCGCCAGCGTGCTCTGGAGCGTGTCGCGCCGCTGCTGGCCGAGCACCAGGTGGCCTACCTGCTGGACGCCGCCGCCGTGTGCGACGGCCTGTGCAAGGGCCTGCCGCACCCCGACTGGCCGGCCGAACCCTGGGACGCGCTGCGCCGCTGGATGCTGGTGATGCTGGAGGCCGCGGCGCCGGCACCCGCGGGGGCGGGCAAGGGCCGCCGCGTGCGGCTGGCGCTCAGCGCCTGAGCGCGCGGGCCGACACGTTCAGGGCGCGACCTCGTCCTGCCCCAGCACCACGCGCTGGTACGGGAACAGCGAGGTCATGCCGCCGGTGTGCAGGAACATCACGCGCTCGCCGGGCTTGAAGACGCCCTCGCGTGCCAGGCCGATGAGCCCGGCCATCACCTTGCCGGTGTAGACCGGGTCCAGGAGGATGGCATCGGTGCGGGCCAGCATCTGCACCGCCTCCACCATGCGCGCGTTGGGCACCGAGTACTTCGGCTGCCAGTAGCCGCCGACGCAGTGCACGTCTTCGGGCCGCACCGTGATCGGCAGCCCCAGCAGCGCGCACACCGCCTGGGCTTCCTTCAGCACCAGCGGCTGCTGCTGGGCGGGATCGCGGCTCACGCCGATGCCGGTGATGGGGATGGTGATGCCGTTGCCCAGGAAGCCGGCCACCAGGCCGCCGTGCGTGCCCGAGCTGCCGCTGCCGACCACGAGGTGGTCGATGGCCAGGCCGCGTTCGAAGAGCTGCTGCTGCAGCTCCTGCGCGCAGGCCACGTAGCCCAGGCCGCCGAGCGCGTTGCTGCCGCCGCCGGCAATGATGTAGGCCTTGCGGCCCAGGGCCTTCAGCTCGTCGGCCACCTGCTGCATGGCTGCGGCCATGTCGGTGCCCGCGGGCACGACGGTGATGGCCTCCACCCCGAGCAGCCGGAACAGGTAGTGGTTGCCACCGCCTTCGGCATCGAAGCTGTTCGGGATGCGCTCCTCGATGACGAAACGGCACTTCAGCCCCTCCTTCACCGCGGCGGCCAGCGTGATGCGGCAGTGGTTGCTCTGCGGCGCGCCGCAGGTGACGAGCGTGTCGCAGCCCTGCGCCAGCGCGTCGGCCACCAGGAACTCGAGCTTGCGCGTCTTGTTGCCGCCGGGCGAAAGGCCCAGCAGGTCGTCGCGCTTGATCCACACCTCGGGCCCGCGGCCGCCGGGGCAGCTGGCGGCCAGCGCCGCGCTGAAGCGCGGCAGCGGCTCGATGGGCGTGGCGCCTTCGGTGTAGCGGCGGCGGGGGAAGCGGGCGAGGTCCATGGCGGGTGTATGCGGGTTCGGGGGTGCGAAGACGGGACATTCTGCGCGCCCTAGCATCGACCGATGAACCGCCCCCACTCCCGAGCCGCCCTCGCCACCTTGGCGCTCGCGGCCCTGCTGACCGCCGGCTGCGGCGCGCTGCACGAAGGCCCGCCCAGCGACCACTTCGATGGCACCCGCTTTTTCAACCCCGGCCAGCCGCGCGAGGGCACGCCCTGGGGTTACCTGAAGCTGCGGCTCGAACGCTCGCAGGCCGAGTGGCCCGAGGCCGTGCCACTGCCCGCCGGCCTGCAGCCACCGCCGGCGCGCGTGGATGGCGACGAGGCGCGGGTCACCGCCATTGGCCACGCCACGCTCTTGGTGCAGGTGGCCGGCCTCAACATCCTGACGGACCCGTGGTGGTCGGAGCGCGCATCACCATTCTCGTGGGCGGGGCCGAAGCGCGTCACGCCGCCGGCCTTTGCGCTGGCGGCGATGCCGAAGATCGACCTCGTGCTGATCACGCACGACCACCACGACCACCTCGACCCCGAGACGCTGCGCGCCATCGACGCCCGCGACAAGCCGCGCGTCATCGTGCCGCTGGGGCTGAAGAAGAGCGTGCAGGGCTGGATGCCCGCCAGCACCGTGAGCCAGCACGACTGGGGCGACAGCGTCACCGTCGGCGCGGCCACCGTGCACCTGGAGCCCATGCGCCACGGCTCGGGCCGCGGCCTGCTGGATCAGCAGAAGACGCTGTGGGCGGCCTACGTCATCGCGGCCGGCGGCTTCCGCATCTGGCATGTGGGCGACACCGGCTACGGCCCCTTTGCCGCCGCCACGGGCCGCAAGCACGGCCCGCTGGACCTGGCGATCCTGCCCATCGGCGCCTACGACCCGCCCAGCTTCATGGGCGAGGCCCACGTCACGCCGGCCCAGGCCGTGAAGTTGCTGCAGGACAGCGGCGCGGCGCGCGCGCTGGCCCACCACTACGACGTCGTACAGCTGGCCTTCGAGCCGCACGGCGAAGCGCCGCGCCTGCTGGCCGAGGCGCGCCGGGCCGCGGGCCTGGCCGACGACCGCTTCATCGCGCCGAAGCCGGGCGAGGCGCTGGTGATCCGGCGGCGAGCTCAGTAGCCGCGGCCGCGGTCAACGAAGTTCGCGATCGGCGTTCCGGCCTGCAGCGCGCGCAGGTTGGCCACCACCACGGCGGCGGCGCTGCGCTCGTCGGTGGCGGCGGCGGCGTGTGGCAGCACCGTCACGCGCGGGTGCTGCCAGAACGCGTGGCCCGCGGGCAGCGGCTCGGTGTGGAACACGTCGAGCACGGCGTGTGCGAGATGGCCGCTGTCGAGCGCGGCCAGCAGGTCGGCATCGACCACGTGTGCGCCGCGTGCCAGGTTCACGAGCGCCGCTCCGCGGGGCAGCGCGGCCAGGAAGCGGGCATCGATGAGGCCGCGGGTCTCGGGCGTCAGCGGCAGCAGGTTCACCACCACCTGCGCGGTAGCCAGCCGCGGCGCCAGCGCACCGTCGCTGCGCCCCCAGGTCTGCACCGGGTAGCCCTGGGCGGCCAGCCGCGCCGCTGCCGTGCCGCCCATCTGGCCGCGGCCCAGCACCAGCACCGGCACCTCGTCGGCGCGGCGCTGCGGCAGCGGTTGCCACTGGCCCTGGCGCTGCTGCGCCTGATAGGTGAAGAAGCCGCGGTGCAGCGCCAGCACGGCCCACAGCGCCGTCTCGGCCATCGCGGCGTTCATCGCCGGGTCCACCATGCGCGCGATCGGCACCGAAGGCGGCAGCGTGGTGTCGGCCAGAAGCTTGTCGACGCCGGCCCAGAGGCTCTGGATCAGGCGCAGGTCGGGCAGCCGCACCAGGCGGCCGGGCGCGGGGTTGGCCACCACGGCGGCGGTGATGCCGGCCGGCGCGGCGTCGGCCTCGGCGTCGTCGAGCCAGTGCGCCTCGGGCAGCTGACGCGCGAGTTCCGCGGCCCAGGCCTCGCGCTCGCCGGCGTCGAAGCGGCCGGTCAGCAGCACGCGCATCACGGGCCCTCGGCCGATTCGGCCAGCCGCAGCAGCGCCATCGCCACCGTGGCGCCGCGCACGGCGTCGCGGTCGCCGGGCAACTGCAGCCGCTCGGCCTGCACGGCGCCAGCGCGGCCCCAGGCCAGCCACACGGTGCCCACCGGCTTGCCTGGCACTGCACCGCCCGGGCCGGCGATGCCCGTCACGGCCGCGGCGAGCGTGGCGCGCGAATGCGCCAGCGCGCCGGCCACCATCGCCCGCGCGACCTCTTCACTGACGGCGCCATGGGCTGCGATCAACGACGCATCGACGCCCAGTATCTCGGTCTTGGCCTCGTTGCTGTAGGTCACGAAGCCACGCTCGAACCAGTCGCTGGAGCCCGCACGCGCCGTGCACGCGGCCGCGATCAGCCCGCCGGTACAACTCTCGGCCGTGGCGATGCGCTCGCCGCGCGCGGCCAGCGCCGTGGCCAGCCGCTCGACCGCGGGCGCAAAGCTCAGGAGCTCCACAGCGCCCTCGTCAGCACGATCCACACCGCCATCAGCACCAGCGTGCACAGCGCGGCCACGAGGTCGTCGAACAGGATGCCGAAGCCCTGGCGGTGGCCGATCGCTTCGCCCGGCCGGCGTTTGAAGCGCTGGTCGGCCCAGGCCACCGGCGCGGGCTTGGCGGCGTCGAAGTAGCGGAAGAAGCCGAAGGCCACCAGCTGCACCCACCACGGCGCCGGCATCACCACCCACAGCACGATCCAGAAGGCCACGATCTCGTCCCACACGATGGCGCCCGGGTCGGCGATGCCCAGGTGGCGCGCCGTGCGCGTGCAGGCCCACTGGCCCAGCACCAGCGCCAGCACGATCAGCACCGCCCAGCCGGCGGTGTCGAGCCAGCGGTCGAGCACGAGGAAGCTCACCCAGCCCCACAGCGTGCCCACCGTGCCCGGCGCCTTGGGCGACAGGCCGCTGCCGAAGCCCAGCGCGATGGCGTGGGCCGGATCGCGCAGCATGAAGCGTGCGCTGGGCCGCGTCGGCGGGCTGGCGAGGGAGGTGTCCATCGCTCAGGCGAAGTGGTCGAAGCCGCGTTCGTTGAACGCGATCGCGCGACCGGCGGCATCCATCAGGCGCAGGCCCGCCTCGACCTCGATGCGGCCGATGGGCGTGACGGCCACGCCGGCCTTCCGGCCCGCCGCGCGCACCGCCTCGTCGTGCGCGGGCGGTGCGGTGAACAGCAGCTCGTAGTCGTCGCCCCCCGCCAGCACGCAGGTGTGCTGCAGCGTGCTCGCGTGGGCGGCGACGATCTCGCTGCGCGGGATGGCGTCCACCTCCACCGTGGCGCCGACGCCCGAGCGCGTGAGCACGTGGCCGAGGTCGCCGACGAGGCCGTCCGACAGATCGATGGCGCTCGTCGCCACGCCGCGCAGCGCCAGGCCCAGGGCCACGCGCGGCTGCGGCAGCTCCATCGCCCGGCGCACGGTGTCGAAGGCGTGGCCGGCGAGTTCGACGCGGCCGCGGAACACCTCGAGCGCCAGGCGCGCGTCGCCCAGGCGGCCGCTCACCCAGAGCCGGTCGCCGGCGCGTGCGCCGCCGCGCAGCAGGGCCTGGCCGGGCGGCACCTGGCCGATCACGGTGATGCTCAGCACCAGCGGCCCGGCGGTGGTGTCGCCGCCCACGAGCGCGATGCCGTGGGCATCGGCCAGCGTGAACAGGCCGCGCGCCAGGCCGGCGGCGAAGGCGTCGTCGCCACGCGGCAGCGCCAGCGCCAGCGTGAAGGCGCGCGGCTCGGCGCCGCAGGCCGCGAGGTCGCTCAGGTTGACGGCCAGCGCCTTGTGGCCCAGCCGCTCGGGCGCGATGGTGCTCAGGAAGTGGCGGCCTTCCACCAGCATGTCGGTCGACACCGCCAACTGCTGCCCCGGCTCGGGCACGAGCAGCGCGCAGTCGTCGCCCACGCCCAGCGCCACACCGGGCGCCGCCGGCCGCCCGGCGCGCGTGAAGTGGCGCGCGATCAGCTCGAACTCGCCGGCCATGGGCGGCGTCAGCCCTTGCCGGCGGCGGCCAGCATGTTGGCCAGCTCGACCGCGCTCTTGACCTGCATCTTGTCGAACACGCGTGCGCGGTGCACCTCCACCGTGCGCACCGAGATGTCCAGCGCGTCGGCGATCAGCTTGTTGGGCTTGCCCTCCACCACCAGCTGCATCACCTCGCGCTCGCGCTCGGTGAGCTCGGCCAGGCGCTGGCGCACGCCACCGGCGCTGTCGCGCACGGCCAGCGCCTCGCGGCTGGCGGCCAGCGCCTGCTCGATGCGATCGACCAGCGTGTTGTTGGAGAACGGCTTCTCGACGAAGTCGAAGGCCCCGCGCTTGACGGTGGCCACCGCGGTGGGCACGTCGCCGTGGCCGGTGAGAAAGATCACCGGCAGCAGCGGCAGCAGGCCCTCGTCGGCCAGCCGCTCGAACAGCGCCAGGCCGCTGAGGCCGGGCATCCGCATGTCCAGCACCAGGCAGGCCGGTGCCGTGGGCCAGGGCGCGCGGCCGCTCGCGCGCTGCCCGGCCAGCCACTCGGCAAAGGCGTCGCCGCTGGCGAAACCCTCGCTGAGCAGCCGCCGCGAGCGCAGCAGCCACGCCAGCGCGTCGCGCACGACGTCTTCGTCGTCGACCAGGTACACCACCGGGATGCCGGCAGCGGAACTCGTGCTCACGGGCGGCTGGATGACAGTTCTGCGGGGCCCGCAGTGTCGCTGCTTTCGCCGGGGGCGGACATCGGGTCCGGCCTCGGGTCGGGGCGCGCCTCGGCGCCGCCGCGGGCCACCGGCAGCGTGAAGCGGAAGGCCGTGCCGCGGCCGTCGGGCCCGAGGCCAGGGCCGAAGCTCAGCGCGCCGCCGTGCTGCTCGGCCACGGTGCGGCACAGGCTCAGGCCCAGGCCCATGCCCTCGGCGCGCGTGGTGAAGAACGGCGTGAACAGCCGCGCTGCCACCTCGGGCGGGATGCCCGGGCCCTGGTCGGCCACCGTGAACAGCACGCGCCGCGGGTCCTCGGCGCGCTCGGCCATCAGCACCAGCAGCCGGTCGCCGGGCTCGCCACCCGGCGGCAGGGCCTCCATGGCCTGGATGCCGTTGCGGCTGAGGTTCAGCAGCACCTGCTCGACCATCGTGCGGTCGCAGCGCACCGACGGCAGCCGCGCCGGCGCGGCGGGCAGCCGCACCTCGATGCGCGTGCCGCTCTTGCGCGCCTGCAGCCGCACCAGCGGCAGCACGGCCTCGAACAGGTCTTCGGCGCCGATGCTCTCGTGCTGCTGCTCGCGGCGCCGCACGAAGGCGTGCACGCTCTTGATCACGCGGCCGGCGCGGTCGGCCTGCTCGGCGATGCGCTGCAGTGCCTGCTGCAGCATCGGGCGCAGCGTGGGGTCGGCCGCCGCGGCCTCGTCGTCGATGAGGTTCAGCGAGCCGCTCGCGTAGCTGGCGATGGCGGCCAGCGGCTGGTTGAGTTCGTGGCTCAGCAGCGAGGCCATCTCGCCCACCGTGGCCAGCCGCGCGCTGGCCTGCAGCCGCTCCTGCTGCTGGCGCGAGAGGTCCTCGACGCGGCGCTGGTTGCTGAGGTCGACCACCGCGCCCATCCAGCCGGTCTGCTGGCCGTCGCGGTCGACCAGCGGTGCCTCGTACACCATCACCGGGAAGCGTTCGCCGCTGCTGCGCATGAAGACGGTCTCGACGCCCTCGCGGGCCTCGTTCGGGTGGCGGCCCTGGCCCTCCAGGCGCTGGCGCTGGCGCTCGCGGTACTCGGCCACGAACTCCGGCGGCCAGTAGGGTTGCACCTCGGGCGAGGGTGTCTGGGCGTCACGCGTCGCCGGCCACAGCAGCTGCTGCTGGGTGAAGCCCACCATCGCGCAGAAGGCCGGGTTGGCGTAGGTGACACGGCCCTGCAGGTCGCGCGCGCGCAGGCCGGTGGGCAGCGAATCCTCCATCGCGCGGCGCAGCGCCAGCGCCTCGGCCAGCGCACGCTCGGCCTCGGCGCGGCGGCGGCCGTCGCGGGCCAGCAGCGCCGCCACCGCGAACAGCGCCAGCGACAGGCCCACCACGAGCGAGGTGATCAGGTTGGGCACGATGCTGGGCCGGCCGCGCAGGCTGTCGGCGCGCACCTGCATCGAGAAGCCCGGCAGGTCGAGCACCTGGCGCGACACGAACACGCCGGCGCCGCGCCCCGGGCCGGCGCGCGCCAGCCGCGTGCCGTCGGCCTCGACCAGCGTGAGCTCGTGGCCGCTGGCCAGGCGCTCGCTGTGCACCTGCTCGACGACGCGGGCCAGCGAGAAGCTGCCCAGCAGCACGCCCCCGCCGGCCTGTTGCGGCAGCGGCACGCACAGGTCCACCACCTCGGAGCCCTGCCCGCCGGGCAGCGGCACGAAGTACGAGCGCGAGAAGTTGGGCGCGCCGGCGATGCGGGCGGCGCTGCAGGCCAGCTCGGCCTCGGTGCTGAGCGCCGTGCGGGGCATCTGCGCAAACAGCGTCGGCGCGAAGGGCGTGTCCTGCGCCTGCAGCAGCAGGAAGTCGTCGTTGCGCCACTCCACCCGCTCCAGGCCGTGCCGGGCCTTCAGCAGCACCGCCGCCTCGGCCTCGCGCGCGGGCGTGGCCGGCAGGAAGGCCAGTGACTGCACCTCGCGCGCCTGGCGCAGCAGCTCGCGCTTGATCTCGGCGGCCGCCAGCGTGGCCACACGCTCGGCCTCGTCCTGGGCGCGGCCCGACTCGTAGCTCAGCGACAGCACCACCAGCAGCGACTGCGCCACCACCAGCAATGCCATCAGCGCCGTCCACAGCAGCACGCGGCGCGCCCGCCCGCGCGGTGCCCCGCGCGGCGGCGCGAGCGCGCTCGGCGACGGCGTGGGTGTCGGGGCCGGTGGGGTGGGCATGGGCAGCGGGGCCGGGCGCCGAGTATCCGCAGCCCGCGGGCAAAGCTGCTACGCAGTTTCTCGTACGGAATCGTGCGGCGGGCGCCGAGGGGGCGACTCCTACAATGAATTCAAGCCAGGAGACAAGCCATGTCCAGCACGAACGACAACCACGCGGCCGACCGCGCGGCGCAGTTTCGCCGCGCCGCGCTCGACTACCACGAGCGCCCGACGCCGGGCAAGCTGGCCATCACCGCCACCAAGCAGATGCTCAACCAGCGCGATCTCGCGCTGGCCTACAGCCCCGGCGTCGCCGCGGCCTGCGAGGAGATCGTCGCCGACCCGCTGAACGCCTACCGCTACACCGCGCGTGGCAACCTGGTGGCCGTCGTCACCAACGGCACGGCCGTGCTGGGCCTGGGCGACATCGGCCCGCTGGCCGCCAAGCCGGTGATGGAAGGCAAGGCGGTCCTCTTCAAGAAGTTCGCCGGCATCGACGTCTTCGACATCGAGCTGGCCGAGAAGAACCTCGACAAGCTGGTCGACGTCATCGCCGCGCTGGAGCCCACCTTCGGTGGCATCAACCTCGAGGACATCAAGGCGCCGGACTGCTTCTACGTCGAGCGCAAGCTGCGCGAGCGCATGAAGATCCCCGTCTTCCACGACGACCAGCACGGCACGGCCATCGTCGTGGGCGCCGCGGTGCTGAACGCACTCAAGGTCGTGGGCAAGCGCATCGACGAGATCAAGCTCGTCACCAGCGGCGCCGGCGCCGCGGCGCTGGCCTGCCTGGGCCTGCTGGTGAAGTTGGGCGTGCCGCGCTCGAACATCTGGGTGACGGACCTCGCCGGCGTCGTCTACCAGGGCCGCACCGAGCTGATGGACGAGGACAAGCTGCAGTTCGCGCAGCCCACCCCGCACCGCAAGCTGGCGGATGTGATGCCGGGCGCGGACATCTTCCTGGGGCTGAGCGCCGCGGGCGTGCTGAAGCCCGAAATGCTGGCGCAGATGGCGCCGAACCCGCTGATCTTTGCGCTGGCCAACCCCACGCCGGAGATCGCGCCCGAGCTCGCCAAGCAGGCTCGCCCTGACGCCATCATCGCCACCGGCCGCACCGACTACCCGAACCAGGTCAACAACGTCCTGTGCTTCCCGTACATCTTCCGAGGCGCACTGGACTGCGGCGCCACGACGGTGAACGACGCGATGGAGATCGCCGCGGTGCACGCCATCGCCGAGCTCGCGCAGGCCGAGCAGAGCGAGGTCGTGGCCGCGGCCTATGCGGGCGCCACGCTGAGCTTCGGGCCCGAGTACCTGATCCCCAAGCCCTTCGACCACAGGCTGATGGAGAAGATCGCGCCGGCCGTGGCCAAGGCCGCGGCCGAGAGCGGCGTGGCCATGCGTCCCATCGCCGACTTCGACGCCTACCGCGAGAAGCTGCGGCAGTTCGTCTACGCCTCGGGCACGGTGATGAAGCCCATCTACGACCAGGCCAAGAAGGCCAGCGCCAAGCGCGTGGCCTACGCCGAGGGCGAGGACGAGCGCGTGCTGCGTGCCGTGCAGGTGGTGGTCGACGAGGGCCTGGCACGGCCCACGCTCATCGGCCGGCCGGCGGTGATCGCCAGCCGCGTGGAGAAGTTCGGCCTGCGCCTGAAGGAGGGCCTCGACTACGACGTCGTCAACGTCGAGCACGACGAGCGCTACCGCAACTTCTGGCAGACCTACCACCGCCTCACCGCGCGCAAGGGCGTCAGCGTGCAGGTGGCGAAGATCGAGATGCGCCGCCGGCTCACGCTGATCGGCGCCATGCTGCTGCACAAGGGCGACGTCGACGGCCTGCTCTGTGGCACCTGGGGCACCACGGCCAACCACCTGCTCTACATCGACCAGGTCATCGGCAAGAAGAGCGGCGGCAGCCCGCGCACGGCGCAGGACGTGGCCGTCTACGCCTGCATGAACTGCCTGATGCTGCCGGGGCGGCAGGTGTTCCTGGTGGACACGCACGTCAACGCCGACCCCAGCGCCGAGGAGCTGGCCGAGATCACCGCCATGGCGGCCGAGGAGATGCTGCGCTTCGGCATCACGCCCAAGGCCGCGCTGCTGTCGCACAGCAACTTCGGCACCCACGACACCGCCAGCGCGCAGAAGATGCGCCGCACGCTGGCGCTGCTGCGCGAACAGGCGCCGTGGCTGGAGGTCGACGGCGAGATGCACGGCGACGTCGCGCTCGACGCCGAGGCGCGCCGCAAGCTCATGCCCGACAGCACGCTCACCGGCGAGGCCAACCTGCTGGTGCTGCCGAACATCGACGCCGCCAACATCGCCTACAACCTGCTCAAGACGGCGGCCGGCGGCGGCATCGCCATCGGCCCGGTGCTGCTGGGCGCGGACAAGCCGGTGCACATCCTCACGCCCTCGGCCACGGTGCGCCGCATCGTCAACATGACGGCCCTGACGGTGGCCGATGCCGAGGCCGGACGTTCGGCTCCGGAAGGAGCCGAGCGCCTGCCGAGGGCCTGAGCGCGATTTCACGCGCGCGGGCCGAGGCCGGACGTTCGGCTGGCTGAGCCGGAACTTCCCCCGACAGAGCCGCTCACAGCCATGTGAGCGCCCACTAGAAACCCTGCTCACCCGCCCCAAACCAGGGCGGCGCCTTGAGTTTTTGGGGGGTCGGCGCTACCATGCTTGTTTGTTCTTTCAGGGTTATCCCGTGTTCTCGACCGGATCTCAGGCTGCGGCAGTGACTTCCCCGAGGAGTTCTCTGCGGGCGCCGGTGGCCTGGCGACGGGCCTGGGCCGCCACCGCCCTGGCCGCAACCGTGCTCGCCGCGGCAGCGCCGGCGGCCTGGGCGCGGACTGGTGACAACCCTGTCGCCGACACCGTGGCCCTGGCGGCGCTGCCGCCGGAGGCCCGGCAGACGCACCGGCTGATCCTCTCCGGCGGCCCGTTCCCGTACGACAAGGACGGCACCGTGTTCCGCAACCGCGAGCGGCTGCTGCCGCCGCGCCCGCGCGGCGAGTACCGCGAGTACACCGTCCGCACACCCGGCCTGTCGCACCGGGGCGCCCGCCGCATCGTCTGCGGCGGCCTGCCGCCGACGCAGCCCGAAGCCTGCTTCTACACCGCCGACCACTACGCCAGCTTCAAGCGCATCCAACCCTGAACCGCCTCACCAGAGCCTTGCGCCATGAACGCCGCCACCGATCACGCCTACCTTTCCCCGCCACCCAGGAGGATCGCGACCATGGAGTTGCAGACCATCCGGCCCAACCTCGTGCAGGCGATCCGCGCCTACCGGGTTGACGACCTGATGACCGCGGCGCAAACCGCCGGCCATCATTTCCTGTACGCCAACCTTTCCGGCGCGCAGAGCAAGCAGGACGTGCTCGACGGCATCGCCGCCGCCTTCACGTTCCCGCCGCACTTCGGCAAGAACCTCGACGCGCTCTACGACTGCATGACCGATCTCGTGCACAAGAGCGGCCAGCAGCCGGGCTTCGTGGTCGTGCTCGAGCAGCTGCCCGACAACCCGCGCTTCGACCGCGAGGCGCGCGAGCAGCTGCTCGAGGTGTTCCGCGATGCCGCGGAGTTCTGGGGCGATCGCCGGATCCCGTTCCGGTGTTTCTATTCTTTTCAGTAGCCCGCTCCCAGGAAAACGGGTCATGGGAGCGGGCTGCCGAGACGGCCCAGACGACGACGCCGGCCACCGCCGGCACCCCTGCCGCCAAGCCGGCAGTGCCCAAGGTGGTGCCCAAGAACGGCACCAACCCCAACTTCGGCATGAACATGCCGATGATGAGCAGCGCCTTCGACACCGCCGCGTGGCTCTCCGCGGCCTGAGCCTCGCCGGCTGAGGCGGCCCCTCGGCGAGGGGTTGCCTCAGTGGCGCGCCAGCGCCACGTACTCGGCCACGGGCACTTCTTCGGCGCGGCGCTGCAGGTCGAAGGGCGCGCCCGGGGCGTGCTGTTCGATCCAGTGCCCCAGCGTGTGCCGCAGCAGCTTGCGGCGCTGCGAGAACGCCGAGCTGACCAGCGCCCCCAGGCGCGCCGCGTCGACCGTGGCCACCGTGTCGGCCGGCTTCGGCACCATGCGCACCACCGCCGAGTCCACACGCGGCGGCGGCTCGAAGGCCGACGGCGGCACGTCGAGCACGGCCTCGATCGCGTAGCGCCACTGCAGCATCACCGACAGGCGCCCGTAGTCCTTGCCGCCGGGCGCCGCGGCCATGCGGTCGACGACCTCCTTCTGCAGCATGAAGTGCTGGTCCTGCACCTGCGCCGCCACCGGCAGCAGGTGAAAGAGGATCGGGCTCGAGATGTTGTACGGCAGGTTGCCCACCACGCGCAGCGGCCGCCCGGCGGCCTGCGCGAGCGCCGCGAAGTCCACCGTCAGCACGTCGGCCTCCACCACCGCCAGGCCCGCACGCGCGGCGCCGTGCCGGCGCAGGCGGGCCGCGAGTTCGCGGTCGAGCTCGATGACGGTGAGCGCGCCGGCACGCTCCAGCAGCGGCTGCGTCATCGCCCCGAGGCCGGGGCCGATCTCGACGAGCGCGTCGCCGGGTCGCGGCGCGATGGCACGCACGATGTCGCCGATGACGGCCTCGTCGGCCAGGAAGTGCTGGCCGAAGCGCTTCTTCGCGACCGGGGCGCCGCGGCCGCCGGGCGTCACAACGGTGGCTCGCGCAGCTCGACGTAGGCGCGCGAGCGCAGTTCCTTGGCCCAGTCGAGGTAGGCCTGCTCGAAACGCTGTTCGCGCAGCACGTTGCGGGCCTGCTCGCGCAGCTGCTTCGGTTCGAGCGTGGTGGTGCGGCGCTCCAGCACCTGGATCAGGTGCACGCCGAAGCGCGACACCACGGGATCGGACATCCCGTTGAGCGCCAGCGCGTTCATCGCCGTCTCGAACTCCGGCACCATCTGGCCGGGGCTGGACCAGCCGAGGTCGCCGCCGCCAGCCGCGCTGCCGTCCTCGCTGAACTGCCGCGCGATGTCTTCGAAGGTGACGCTGCCCGATTCGATCTGGCGCTTGTACTCGGCCAGGCGGCGCGATGCCGTCTGCGCGTTCAGCTGCGCCGAGGTGCGCAGCAGCACGTGGCGCGCCCGCGTCTGCGTGATCTGGCCGAGCGGCGTCTCCTTGCGCTCGATGACGCGCAGCACGTGGAAGCCGGCGCCCGAGCGCGCCAGGGTCGGCGCGATCTCGCCGTTCTTCAGGCCGCGCGTGTGCTCGACGAAGAGGTCCGGCAGCCGCGACGCCGGGCGCAGGCCGATGACGCCGCCGCGCTCGCGGTTGCCGTCCTCGCTGAGCTCCTGGGCGACCTTGCCGAAGTCCTCGCCGCCGCGCACGCGCGCCAGCGCGCCTTCGGCGCGTGCGCGGCGCTGGGCCAGCACGTCGGGGCTGGCGCCCTCGGGCACTGTGACGAGGATCTGCGCGATGTTGGTCTCGGCGTCGGCGTTGAGCGCGCGGCGCTGCTCGTCGAGGTGCTTGTCGATGTCGTCGTCGGAGACGCGGATGCGCTGGTAGACCTCGCGCTCGCGCAGCCGCTCGATCATGATCTGGTCGCGCAGGTTGGCGCGGAAGCGGCCGTAGTCGATGCCCTCGGCGGCCAGGCGCTGGCGCAGCACCTCGGGTGTGAGCTGGTTCTGCAGCGCGATGTTCTGCACCGCGCGGTCGATCTCGCCCTCGTCGACGCGCATGCCGCTCTCGCGCGCCGTGGTGATCATGGCGCGCTCGTCGATCAGCGCATCGAGCGCCAGCTGGCGCAGCTCGGCATCGGCCGGCAGGGCCTGGCCGGTGCGCTGGGCCTCGATGCGGGCGCGCTCGATGCGGCGCTCCACCTCGCCGGCGGTCACCGACTCCTGGTTCACGACGGCCGCGATCCAGTCGGCGTTTCGTGGCCCGCGCAGGGGCGAGGACTGCGCCGTCGCGCTCAGGCTCGCGGCCTGCCCCGCCACCAGCAGCAGGGCCAGCGCCAGCGGCCGCAGGGCCGGGCGTGCGGAGGACTTCGGGGTCGGGCGGGAAGCGTTCATCAGGGGGCTCAGGGTGTCGGGCCGGCGTCGGCGGCCCGGCCGCCGGCGCTGTCGTCGCGCAGCAGGCGGTAGCCGGGGATATTGTCCCTCAAGACTTTCAGCGGGTTGGAGCCCAGCCGCGACAGGCCGACCAGCTCCAGCTGCACCAGGATGCGTGTCGTGGCCTGGCTGCGGCCGGTGGACAGCTGCTCGGCCACGATGCGCGCGATCCAGCAGCCCGCGTCGTACTCGAAGCCGAGGATGGAATCGGTCAGGCGGCTGTCCTTGAGGCTGTAGTTGAAGCGGCCCACCGAGTACCAGGCGCCCTTGCAGCTGCCGCCGCCGCTGCCGCCCCGCGCCGAGGCCGGCTGCCCCGCGCCGGGCACGGCGCCCCACACCGGCCACTGCCAGCCGACCTCGAGCTGCTCCGACAGCCCGCGCGCCAGCCGGTAGGTGGCGCCGACGGTGCGGTACGGGCCCGGCGAGTAGCGCGCGCCCAGGATCGAGCGCACCGAGCGCTGGATGTCGGGGCTGTACTGCACCGCGGCGTCGAGCGTCCAGCCCGGCAGCACGCTGGTGCTGCCCACCAGCAGCGCGTCGGAGAAGCGCTGCTCCAGCGGTGGCCCGTCGGGCGAGCCGTCGGCCTGCGGCGCCACGCGCTGCGGCCGCAGCAGCACGCGCTGCACGAGGCCCAGGCGCAGCGCCTCGGCGCCGCTGGCGGCATCGACCAGCCGCGTTGTGAAGCCGCCGGTGAGCTGCTGCGCGTCGGACACGCGGTCCACGCCCGAGAAGGCGTTGTCGGTGAACAGCGAGACGACGTTGAAGTCCTTGCCCGCCGAGTCGTAGTTGGGCAGCTGGCTCTGCGCCTTGTACGGCGTGTTCACGATCAGCATCCGCGGCTCCAGCGTCTGGCGCAGCTCGCGTCCGAAGAACACGGCGCTGCGCTCGAGCTCCAGGCCGAGGTCCAGGCTGAAGGTCGGGATGGCGCGGCGGGCGTCGACGATGCCGCTGGCCAGCCGTTGCGTGCCCTGGTAGACGGCCGCGTTGACGCCGAGCTTGGGTACGACGAACCAGCCCTGGCCGCGCACCGGGCGCGAGACGGAGCCCACCGCGTGCCAGCGGTCGCCGGTGGGGCGGTTGCTGTCGCGTGCCTGGCCCTCGGGCAGCGTGAAGCGGTTGAACTCGGTTTCCAGCGCCAGCTCCAGCCCGCCGGCGGCGCGCGTGCGCAGCGCCAGGCCGATCTGCGGGCTGCGTTCGTACGGCGAGGCGATGAAGGACTCCGGGTCCTGCAGCACCTGCCACTGCAGCGTGCGCGCGTAGACGCTGCCCTCGCCGTCGCCCAGCCACGAGCCGCCCAGCGTGAAGGTGCGCTCCACGCCGGCGCGCCCGGCCAGGAGGCGCGGCATGAAGCCGCGGCTGCTGTCGGGGAAATCCTTCCACCAGCCGTCGTCGCTCACGCGCGAGACGTCGGCCTCGACGCGCCAGCCCGCGCCCGGGCTGCCCTCGTGCAGCCACTGCAGCGAGCCGCGCGAGCGCTTGGCCACCTGGTCGTTGGGCAGCGCGTCCAGGCGCAACGCGCCCTCGTGGCGCCGCTCGAGGTAGCGGAACTCGCTGTCCACGCCCAGGCCGCGCCGCGTGATCACGCGCGGCGCGATGGTGGCGTCGCGGTTGGGTGCGATGTTCCAGTACCAGGGCACCGAGACGATCAGGCCGCTGCGGTTGTCGATGTTGATCGACGGCGGCAGCCAGCCGCTCTTGCGCTCGTCGCTGATCGGGAAGCTCAGCGAGGGCATGGCCAGGATCGGCACGCCCTTGAAGCGCAGCTGCGCGCCCTCGGCGATGCCTTCGTTGGCGTCGAGGTCGAGCTGGATGCGCTCGGTCTTCAGCACCCAGTCGGGCTCCTCGCCGCTGGCGGGGTCGGGCCGCGGGCAGCTCGTGTAGCTGGCGTTGATGGCGCGCGTGCGGCCGGCCCCGAGGAAGTCGATGCGGTCGGCGCGCCCGCCGGCGCCCACCGTGGTGAGCTCGAACTGCGGCTCGAGGAAGAAGCCCTCGAAGCGCTGCACCGCGATCTCCAGCGCCGGCCCGCTGTAGATGGCGCCGTCGCGCGCGACGCTGACGCCGCCCGTGGCGCTGGCGACGTCGCGCAGGTTGTCGTAGGCCAGCCGGTCGGCGCGGATCACGAGCCCGCCGCGGCGGAACTCCACCTCGCCCTCGGCCACGGTCTGCAGGTCGGGCTGGCTCGTGAGCGTGCGCGCCTGCAGCACGATGGGCAGGCGCCGGCCGGCCTCGGTGCGCGGCAGCGGCACGAGGCGGGGCGAACGTTCGAGGGTGGTCGGCGCGGCGCCAGCGCCGGAACTCGCGGCGGCGGCCGGTGGCAGCGGCGCCTCCGTGGCGCCGTGTGCAGGCGCTGCCGAGGCGATTGCGACGACCGCCAGGGCCAGCGTCGGGTGGGTCATGCGCTCGAAAGGCGCGCCCCAGGGGCGCTTCTTAGAATCGATTATCCATGAGCGATACCCTGCCCCCGAGCACCGTGGCCTGGGCCGACCCGGCCCGCCGCCTCCACTTCGAGCGCTGGGCGGCCGCCTTGCCCGCGGGCCACGGCATCGACTGGTCGACGCTGGCCCCGGCCTCGGCCGACGCCAGCTTCCGCCGCTATCTGCGCGTGCAGGCCGCGGCCGGCCCCTGCATCGTGATGGACGCCCCGCCGCCGCTGGAGGACACGCGGCCCTTCGTGCACGTGGCCGCGCTGCTTGCGCAGGCCGGGCTGCACGTGCCGGTGGTGCGCGAGGCCGACACCGAGCACGGCTTCCTGCTGCTCGACGACCTCGGCCGCGAGCCCTACCTCGCGGCGCTGCAGGCCGCGCAGGCCGCCGGCGACGCCGCCCGCGCCGACCGCCTGATGCGCGATGCCGTCGCGGCGCTGGTGCGCCTGCAGGCCGGTGTCGACGCCCGCGCGCTGCCGCCCTTCGACGAGGCGCTGCTGCGCCGCGAGCTGGCGCTGTTCCCCGAGTGGTGCGTGGCGCGCGAGCACGGCATCGCCTGGGGCGACGGCGAGCAGGCCGCCTGGCAGCGTGTGTGCGATGCCCTCGTGGCCAGCGCGCTGGCGCAGCCCGTGGTGGCGGTGCACGCCGACTGGATGCCGCGCAACCTGATGATCTGCGGCGAGCCCGGCGGCGCGCTCAACCCCGGCGTGCTCGACTTCCAGGATGCCGTGGCCGGGCCTGTGACCTACGACATGGCCTCGCTGCTGCGCGACGCCTTCGTCAGCTGGCCCGAGGAGCAGCAGATCGACTGGGCCGTGCGCTGGTGGCAGGCCGCGCGCAAGGCCGGCGTGCCGGTGGCCGAGGACTTCGGCGAGTGCTGGCGCGCACTCGAATGGATGGGCCTGCAGCGGCACCTGAAGGTGCTGGGCATCTTCTGCCGCCTGAAGCACCGCGACGGCAAGGCCGGCTACGCCGCCGACCTGCCGCGCTTCTTCGGCTACGCCACCGCGGTGGCGCTGCGCTACCGCCCGCTGGCCCCGCTGCTGAAGCTGCTGGAGCCGATGAGCGACCGCACGGTGGCGGCCGGCTACACGTTCTGAGGAGCCCCGGACCGGGGAGCCCGGATCCGGGGCGGGCCCGCGCCTTACTTCGGCAGCACGACGCTGTCGATGACGTGGATGACGCCGTTGCTGGCCGTGATGTCGGCCTTCACGACCTTGGCGTTGTCGACCGTCACGCCGCCGGTGGTGCCCAGCGTCAGCGAGCTGCCCTGCACCGTCTTCACGGGCCCGGCCTTCACGTCCTTGGCCATCACCCGGCCCGGCACCACGTGGTAGGTGAGCACGGCGGTGAGCTTGGCCTTGTCCTTGAGCAGCGCGTCGAGGTCGGCCTTCGGGACCTTGGCGAAGGCCTCGTCTGTGGGCGCGAACACCGTGAACGGGCCCTTGCCCTTGAGCGTGTCGACCAGCCCGGCGGCCTGCAGCGCCGTGGCCAGCGTCTTGAACGAGCCGGCCGCGACTGCGGTCTCGACGATGTCCTTGGCCTGCACGGCCAGCGAGGCGGCGGCCAGCGCGGTGGCGAGGATGAGCTTCTTCATGGAACGGGTCCTTTCGGGACGGTTGGGAGGATCGGGGTGCCGCGCCTCAGGGGGCGGGCAGGATGACGCGGTCGAGCACGTGGATCACGCCATTGCTGGTGAACACGTCGGTGGCGGTGATGGCGGCACGGCGGCCGCGCTGATCGGTGATGGTCAGCGTGGCATCCACCGTGAAGCTGTCGCCTTCCAGCGTGGTGATCGGCGCGCCCACCGGCACCTGCGCCCGCAGCACGCGGCCCGGCACCACGTGGTAGGTGAGCACCTGGGTCAGCAGCGCACGGTCGGCGAGCAGCGCTTCCTTGGTGATGCGCAGCTCGGCCAGCAGTGCCACGAAGGCGTCGTTGGTCGGCGCGAACACCGTCAGCGGGCCGGGTGCCGAGAGGGCGTCGGCCAGGCCGGCAGCCACCACGGCCTCGACCAGGATGCTGAACTGCGGCAGGCTCTGCGCCGTCTGCACGATGTTGGTCGCCGGCAGCGGCAGGATCACGCGGTCGATGACGTGGATGACGCCGTTGCTCGTGAGCACGTCGGTGCCGGCGATGGCGGCGCGGCGGGCGCGGCTGTCGGTGATGGCCAGGTCGGCGCCCACCGTGAACGTGCCGCCCTGCAGCGTGGTGATCGCGGTGCCGGTGACGATGTCGGCCTTCAGCGTGCGGCTGGGCAGCACGTGGTACGTCAGCACACGCGTCAGCAGCGCGCGATCGGCGAGCAGCGCCTCCTTGGTGATGCGCAGCTCGGCCAGCAGTGCCGCGAAGGCGTCGTTGGTCGGCGCGAACACCGTCAGCGGGCCGGGCGCCGAGAGGGCGTCGGCCAGGCCGGCGGCCACCACGGCCTCGACCAGGATGCTGAACTGCGGCAGGCTCTGCGCCGTCTGCACGATGTTGCGGTTGGCCGGCAGCAGCACGCGGTCGACGACGTGGATCACGCCGTTGGTGGCGCCGACGTCGGTCTCGAGGATGCGGCTGGTGCGGTTGCGGCCGTCGGTGACGACGAGGCTGCTGCCGCTGGCCTCGATCTTGAAGATGCCGCCGGCCAGAGGCGTGATGGCGCGGCCCAGCGGCACGCTGGCGCGCGGCACGCGGGTGGCCAGCACGTGGTACTGCAGCACGCTGGTCAGCAGCGCACGGTCGGCGAGCAGCTGCGCGCGCGTCAGGCCGAGCTCGGCCGCCAGCGCGTCGAAGGCGGCATCGGTGGGTGCGAACACTGTGTAGGTGCCCGCTTGCAGCAGCGTCGACTTCAGGCCGGTGTTCACCAGCGCCTGGTTGAGGACGCCGAAGCGGGCATCGGTGGCGGCGATGTCGGCTACCGTGAACGGCGGGTCGTCACCGCCGCCGCAGGCGGCGACGAAGCTCGTGGCCAGGGCGGCCAGCGACAGGCGAATCCACTTCAACATCGTTCATCTCCGTTGATGGTGCCTGGGCGCGCGCTCGCGGCCCGGCGGGGTTGCGGCCCGGGCGGGATGCCTCGGGACGCCGGAGTATGGACGCGTCAGTTTTCCTTGTGAACTGAATGGTCACGCAACAGACTGTGTAGTCGTATCGAAACCGTTCAGTCATTTCTGCCCGGATCCAAGCCCGAACGGACTAGATCGATCGGCGGATGAGCGCCCCGGCACGCCCGGCCCGGCCGGCCGACAATCGGCCATCCCCCACCGATGCCTTGCGCCCGACGGCCCCGCCGGCGGCGCGGCCCGCGCCATGGCCCTGTTCGCCTTCTTCGAGAGCCGCATCCACCCCACCGCGATGCCCGGCAGCGCGCCACCGCAGGGCCTGCTCGCGTTCTATTGGCACTTCATCCGCCAGGCCAAGCACCTGTTCGGCGCCATGTTCGTCACCGGCCTGGTGGTGGCGCTGCTGGACACGCTGATCCCGCTGTTCATCGGCCGCCTGGTGCGGCTGATGGAAGCCACCGACCGCGCCGCGGCGCTGCAGGCCGCGATGCCGTCGCTGCTGGCCATGGGCGCGGCCGTGCTGATCGGCCGGCCGCTGGCGCTGCTGCTCGACAGCCTGGTGCGCAACAACGCCGTCGTGCCGGGCGTGACCAGCCTGATCCGCTGGCAGAGCCACTGGCACGTGGTGCGGCAGAGCTGGCCCTTCTTCCAGAACGACTTCGCCGGCCGCATCGCCAACCGCGTGATGCAGACCAGCAACGCCGTGCGCGAGAGCGTGGTCAGCTGCATCCGGGCCGTCTGGTACATCATCGTCTACGGCCTGTCGGCGCTGGTGCTGATGGCGATGGCCGACTGGCGGCTGGCGCTGCCCACGATCGCCTGGTTCGTGGGCTACGTGGTGTTCCTGCGCCACTTCGTGCCCAAGATGCGCGACCTGGCCAAGACCAGCTCCGAGCTGCGCAGCCAGGTCATGGGCCGCGTCGTCGACAGCTACACCAACATCCTCACGGTGAAGCTCTTCGCCCGCGCGCGCGACGAGGACCAGTACGTGCGCGAGGTGATCGACGAGCACAGCGGCGCCATCGCCGCGCACATGCGGCTGATCACCACCTTCATGACCACGCTGTCGGTGCTGAACGCCATGCTGCTGGTGGGCACGGCCGCCATCGGCGTATGGCTGTGGGGCCGCGGCACCATCGACGCCGGCACCGTGGCCACGGCGCTGCCGCTGGCCTGGTCGATCGCCAACGTGGCCGGCTTCGTGAGCTGGGAAGTGACCGGCATCTTCGAGAACGTCGGCGTCGTGCAGGAGGGCATGGAGACCATCGCCGTGCCGCACGCCATGACCGACAAGCCCGGTGCGCGCGAGCTGACGGTGGAGCGCGGCGAGATCCGCTTCGAGCACCTGACCTTCACCTACGGCCGCAGCGACGGCAAGAAGGTGCTTGACGACCTGAACCTCGTCATCCAGCCCGGCGAGCGCATCGGCGTCGTCGGCCGCTCGGGCGCCGGCAAGAGCACGCTCGTGAACCTGCTGCTGCGCTTTCACGACCTGGAGTCGGGCAGCCTGCGCATCGACGGCCACGACGTCCGCGGCCTGAGCCAGGAAAGCCTGCGCGGCGCGATCGGCCTGGTGACGCAGGACACCTCGCTGCTGCACCGCTCGATCGCCGCCAACATCGGCTATGGCCGGCCGGGCGCCAGCATGGACGAGATCGTGGCCGCGGCCCAGAAGGCGCAGGCGCACGAGTTCATCCTCGGCCTGCAGGACTGGAAGGGCCGCACCGGCTACGAGGCCCACGTGGGCGAGCGCGGCGTCAAGCTCAGCGGCGGCCAGCGCCAGCGCATCGCGATTGCGCGTGTGGTGTTGAAGGATGCGCCAATCCTGGTTCTCGACGAGGCCACCAGCGCGCTCGACAGCGAGGTCGAACTCGCCATCCAGGACCAGCTGCTGGGCCTGATGGAAGGCAAGACGGTGATCGCCATTGCGCACCGCCTGAGCACGATTGCGCGCATGGACCGGCTCATCGTGCTGGAGCAGGGCGTCATTGCCGAGCAGGGTACGCACGCCGAGCTGCTGGCGCTGGACGGGCACTACGCCAAGCTGTGGTCGCACCAGAGCGGGGGGTTCCTGGGCGAGAACTGAGGTTCCTGCCGGCCAGGCGCCCAAGAAAAAGCCCGCCGGGCGGCGGGCTTGGTCATCGGCGAGGCGCCGAGCTCAGCGCACCTGCTGGCGCTGGCGCATCGCGGCACCGATGGCCAGCAGGCCCAGGGCCATCATGCCGTAGGTGCCCGGCTCAGGCACCGGGGTGATGAACACGCGCATGGTGCCGGCGGTGATGGTGGTGTCGAGAACGCTGCCGTCGTCGCCGAACGGATCGTCGAACCCATCGTAGACGGTCACGAAGATCAGGCCGTCGGCGGCGGTGAAGGGAACGCCGGCGCCAAACGGGCCTGCCTGGCCCGAGCCGCCGTTCCAGCTGCCGCTCAGGCCCGTCTCGGACCCACCACCGCCGATGGTGCTGGGAGACCAGTCCAAGAATTGGGTCGACGTGTCGCCGTTGGTCGGGTTGACAGACAGCGTGAGGTCAGAAAGCCAGCTGGTCCACTCCGGGAGATCGGAATTGGCCGTGAAGGACAGCCCGGAGTAGGAAAAGCCCGTCACCACCGAGCCGGCGCCGATGTCGAAGCCGACGATGGGGTTCAGGGCCGAGCCGAAGCCGCCGTATGTCTTCCAGCCCGCGAGGTCGATGTCGATGAAGCCGGCGGTGGTGGCCGGGATGACGGCCACCGTCGCCGACAGCGCCGCGGGCGACCGCGCCAGGGCGGGCGCGCTGAGCAGCACGCCCAGGCTGGCGCAGGCAAGGGCCGAGCGGAACGACACGGTCATGAAAGATTCCTCCTGGGCCCGGGTGGCCCAAGCCCCCGCGGCATGAAATGACAATCCTGGACTCCGACTGTGCGCCAAGCGCGGCCGAGCGCCACGAGGCCCGGACACCCCATCCCCGCGAATGCGGGGTGCGATCATCCCCGACGCCCGGGCCGCCACCGCGGCATCACGGCATCGCCGCGATCACCTGCGCCACCGAGGCCGTCAGGCGCTTGCCATACGGCACGTGCAGAAACTCGTTCGGCCCGTGGGCGTTGCTCTTCGGGCCAAGCACGCCGCAGACCATCATCTGCGCCTTCGGGAAGCCGGCCTGCAGCATGCTCATCAGCGGGATCGTGCCGCCCTGGCCGATGTAGCCCACCGGCGCGCCCCAGTGCGCCTGTGAGGCGCTGTTCATCGCGTGCTCAAGCCAGGGCGCCAGCTCGGGCGCGTTCCAGCCGGTGGCGCCCAGCTGCCCGGCGCGGCCGTCGGGGTGGAAGGTGACACGGGCGTTGTAGGGCGCGTTGTCCTCGAGCAGCGTCTTCAGCTGCACGCTGGCCTCGTGGCCGTTCACCAGCGGCGGCAGGCGCAGGCTCAGCTTGAAGGCGGTGTACGGGCGCAGCACGTTGCCAGCGTTGCCCAGCTCCGGAAAGCCCTCGGCGCCGGTGACGCTGAGCGTGGGCCGCCAGGTGCGGTTGAGCAGCGCCTCGACGGGGTCGGTCGTCGTCGGCAACGAGGGCCCGCCGTCGGCGCCGCAGGCCCACGGGAAGCGCTTCCAGACCTCGTCGCCCAGGATGCCCGCCGTGGCCTGCGCCTGCGCCAGCCGCGGGGCCGGGATCTCGCAGTGGAAGCCCTGCGGCAGCAGCCGGCCGCTGGCGCTGTCTTCGAGCCGGTCGAGCACGTGGCGCAGGATGCGGAAGCTGCTGGGCACGACACCCGAGCTGTCGCCCGAGTGCACGCCCTCGGTCAGGATCTCCACCTTCAGCACGCCGCTGACCATGCCGCGCAGGCTGGTGGTGAGCCAGAGCTGGTCGTAGTTGCCGGCACCACTGTCCAGGCAAACGACGAGGCCGATGTCGCCCAGGCGCGGTTTCAGCGCCTCGATGTAGGTGGGCAGGTCGGGGCTGCCGCTTTCCTCGCCGCTTTCGATGAGGCCCACGCAGCGCGGGCGCCCGATGCCCTGCTTGTCGAGCGACTCGATGGCGGTGATGGCGGCGTAGACCGCGTAGCCGTCGTCGGCGCCGCCGCGGCCGTAGAGCAGGCCGTTTTCGTACTTGGGCGTCCAGGGGCCGAGGTCCTTGCGCCAGCCGTTGAACTCGGGCTGCTTGTCGAGGTGGCCGTACAGCAGCACGGTGTCGCTGCTGCCGGCGCTCGCGGCGCGGGTGGCCGGGATGTCGAAGAAGATCACCGGCGTGCGCCCCGGCAGCCGGATCACCTCGAGCTTGAGGCCGGCGACGCCGCGGCCTTCCACCCAGCGCGCGGCGTCGGTGACGACGCGGTCGAGCAGGCCGTGCTCGGCCCACTGCGCGTCGAACATCGGGCTCTTGGCCGGCACCGCGATGTAGTCGGTGATCGCCGGGACGATGCGCTCGTCCCAGGCCTCATCGGCAAAGGACGCGAGGGCGGCGGCTTCGGCGCTGCGGGCGGGTGCGTTCATCGGGTGGTCTCCGGCTGCGGGCTGCAGCCACGCAGTCTAGAACCGCCGCAGCCACTGCGCGAGGCGCATCAGCACGCCCTCGCGCTCCAGCTCGTTGAAGATCTCGTGGCGCAGGCCGTCGAACTCGAAGGCCGTCACCACCGCCGGCGGCGCCGCCGCGGCGAAGGCGCGGCTGCCGGTGGGGTCGACCACGCGGTCGGCGCCGCCCCACATCAGCAGCGTCGGCAACCGCCAGCGCGGCGCCGCGGCGCGCACGGCCTCGCCGGCGTCGAGGATGAAGCGCGCGAGCCGGGCGCTGATGCGCACGTGCACCAGCGGGTCCGCCCGGTAGGCGCGCACCACCGCCTGGTCGTGCGACAGCTGGCTGGGGTCGATGCCGTTGGGCTGCGCCAGGTCGGGCAGCAGCCGCTCGCCCACGGCCAGTTGCACGCGCTGCAAGGCCGACAGCTGCGCCTGAAGCGCTGGCGACGACAGCACCAGGCCGTCGACCGCGCGCGACCACGCCGCCGGCACCGGCGCGAGCGCCTCGGCGACGAAGCGCGCGGCCACCGCGCCGCCCATGCTGTGCCCCAGCAGCAGGCGCGGGCCGGGCACGGCGGCGGCGTGGTCGAGCACCTCCGCGAGGTCGGCCAGCAGGCTGTCGGCCCGGGCCAGCACGCCGCGGCGGCCTTCGCTGCGGCCGTGGCCGCGCTGGTCGTAGGCCAGCACCGACCAGCCCTCGGCGTTGAGCCGCTCGATGACGGCGCCGTAGCGGCCGGCGTGCTCGCCCAGGCCGTGCACCAGCACCACCAGCCCGCGCGGGTGGGCGGCCGGTGCGTCGGTGAGGGCGAGCGCGAGGCCGTCGCGCGTGGTGAGCGTGGCCGGCGTGGCGAAGGGGCCGGCACTCATCGCGCGGCCTCTGCGGCTGTCGTGTGCTGCGCAGGATTTGACATTTTTGGCTCTCGATCTTTGGGTGTTTTCGATAAAATCGTGTTCGTTTGTATCAATTACGACGCGCGAGCTACAAGCACCGCGCCGCCGCCACCGTGATCCCCCGCGAACCCCATCTCCAGTTTGCCCGCGACAGCGCGGCCAGCCAGCTGCGCGCCTTTGCCGGCGACGTGATCTACAAGGAAGGCATGCCGGCCACGCACCTGTACGTGATCGTGGAAGGCGAAGTCGACCTGTTCCTCGTGCGCGACGGCAAGCGCACCGTCGTCGAGACGCTGCACAAGGGCCAGTGCTTCGGCATCGAGCCGCACCTGGAGCGCCCGGAGCGGCTGCACAACGCCGCGGCGCGCACCTACTGCGAGATGTCGCTGGTGCCGCTGCACGCCGTGGCCGAGGCCGTGGCCGACAGCGCCGGCCTGGCCCAGGGGCTGCTGCGCACGCTGTCGGAGCGGCTCGTGGCGGCGCACCGGTTGATCGCCACACGCGTGAACTTCCAGCCCGAGCTGCTGGTGTACGCGCAGATCCTGCACCTGCTGGGCCAGGCCGAGGTGGGCCGTGCGGCCGTGGTGCTGCGCCCCGGCGCCGAGGCGCGCAGCCCGCAGGCGCAGCCGCTGCTGCAGGAGGTGATGAGCCAGGCCAAGCTGATGCTGGGGCACTCCGAGCGCCACGCGCTGGCCTGCCTGGGCCGGCTGCAGTCGGCGCACCTGGTGCACATCGAGGACGAGCGCGGCCAGGGCAAGCGCGTGCGCTTCAGCGTGCGCGACATCGTGAGCGACACGCGCCGGCTGGTGGCCGGCGACGCCGACGCCGAGCGCCTGACGCACGAGACGATCAGCCTGGACGAGTTCGCCGAACTCGTCGAGGTTGACCGCACGGTGCTGCTGCGCAAGCTGGCCACCGGCGACCTGGCCGACGACGTGTTCACCTTCCGCCGCGACGAGATCCTGCGCCTGCTCGACACCCAGGGCCGGCGCTACTTCGCCGAGCGGCGCGTGAAGCCACCGCAGGACTTCAGCGACGTCGCCGACCTGGAGTTCGCCGACGCGAAGTCGCTGTTCGCGGCGCTGGCCCAGCGCGACAGCCTGGACCTGGCCAAGCTGCTGGCGCCGCTGGACGGCGAGCCGGTGCGCCAGCGCATCCTCGATGCGCTGCCGCGCCGCCGCCGCGACGAGGTCGAGGCCGATCTCGACGGCCTCGTGCCCGACCCGGTGGAGGCGCAGCAACTCGGCGCCGCGCTGGTGGCCGAGGTGCGCCGGCTGATGCTCGCGGCGCGGGGCTGAGGGCGGCGCGCGCCGCGCGCTCAGAGCTTCCAGGCGTAGTCGATGGTCAGCGGCGCGTGGTCGGAGAAGCGCTGGTCGAGGTAGATCGCGGCCTTCTTCGCGGTGGCCGCCACCGCCGGCGTCGCGAAGTGGTAGTCCAGCCGCCAGCCCACGTTCTTGGCCCAGGCCTGGCCGCGGTTGCTCCACCACGTGTACTGCTCCGGCCGCGGGTCGAGCGTGCGGAACACGTCCACCAGGCCGGCCTGGCCGAACAGCTTGTCGAGCCACGCGCGCTCCTCGGGCAGGAAGCCGCTGTTCTTCTGGTTGGATTTCCAGTTCTTGAGGTCGATTTCCTTGTGCGCGATGTTGATGTCGCCCAGCAGGATGAACTCGCGCTCGGCCTTCAACCGCACCAGGTGCGGGTACATCTTCTTCAGGAAGCGGAACTTGGCGGCCTGGCGCTCCTCGCCGCTGCTGCCGCTGGGGAAGTAGCAGGAGATGACGCTGAACTTGCGCTTCGCGGTGTCGTAGCGCGCCTCGACCCAGCGGCCTTCGTCGTCGAACTCGGGCACGCCGAAGCCGGTGATGACGGCGCTGGGTGACTTCTTCACGTACAGGCCGACGCCGGAGTAGCCCTTCTTCTGCGCAAAATGGAAATGACCCTGCAGCCGGCCGACGCGGTCGAGCGTGCCGGCGACGTCCTCGGCCTGGGCCTTGACTTCCTGCACGCCCATACAATCCGCGTCCGCGCTCTCGGCCCAGGCGACGAAGCCCTTCTTCGCGGCGGAACGAATGCCGTTGAGGTTGAGCGTGACCAGTCTGAAAGCCAAGGAATCCCTCCACCGCCCGCCGGTCGACACGCGATGAGCGCCGCAGCCACCGATCCCATCGCACAGGCCTTCGTACCCTTCGCCCTGCGCGCGGGCGTGCTGCGCTTCGGGGCGTTCAAGACCAAGGCCGGGCGGCTGTCGCCCTATTTCTTCAATGCCGGCGGCTTTGACGACGGCGCCAAGCTGGGCGAGCTCGCTTCATTCTATGCACGGCGTCTGCTGCGCGCCCGCGAGAGCGGCGAGCTGCAGTTCGACATGCTCTTCGGGCCAGCCTACAAGGGCATCACGCTGGCCTCGGCCGTGGCCGTGGAGATGGCGCGCCTGGGCCACAACCTGCCCTACGCCTACAACCGCAAGGAAGCCAAGGACCACGGCGAGGGCGGCACGCTGGTCGGCGCGCCGGTGCAGGGCCGCGTGCTGATCATCGACGACGTCATTTCCGCCGGCACCTCGGTGCGCGAGTCGATCGCGATGATCCGCGCCGCCGGCGCCACGCCGGCCGGCGTGGCCATCGCGCTCGACCGCCAGGAGCGCGCCACGCAGGACGGCGCCGACGCGCCCTGGAGCGCTGTGCAGTTCGTCACCCGCGAGCTCGGCCTGCCGGTGGTGGCCGTGGCCACGCTGGCCGACCTGCTGCAATGGCTGCGCGCCGGCGCCGACCCGTCGCTCGCCGAACACGCCGCCGCCGTCGAGGCCTACCGCGCGCGCTACGGCGTGCAGTTGGCCGCCTGATGCGGATGCACCGCGCCGTCGTTGCTGCCGTTCTGGCCGCCCTCGCGGCGTGCTCGCTCGGGGCCGCCGCGCAGCAGCCGGCGCCGGGCGCGGGCATCTACACCTGCATCGACGCCAACGGCCGCCGCCTGACGGCCGACCGGCCCATCGCCGAGTGCCGCCACAAGGAGCAGCAGATCCTCAACCGCGACGGCTCGGTGCGCGGCATCCTGCCGCCCACGCTGACGGCCGAGGAGCGCGCCGAAAAGGAAGTTCGCGACCGTGCCGCGGCCGAGGCCCGGGCCGCCGCGGCCGACGCCGTGCGCCGCGACCGCAACCTGATGACGCGCTTCCCGAACGAGGCCGCGCACCAGCGTGCCCGCGAGGCGGCGCTGGACACCGTGCGCCTGGCCATGCGCGCCACCGAGCTGCGACTGCGTGAGCTGCAGGCGGCGCGCAAGCCGCTGCTCGACGAGGCCGAGTTCTACGTCGGCAAGGCCCTGCCGCCGAAGCTGCGCAACGCGCTCGACGGCAACGACGCCGCGGTCGAGGCGCAGCGCGCGGCCAGCGCCTCGCAGGAGGCCGAGCTTGGCCGCATCAGCAAGCTCTACGACGCCGAACTCGACCGCCTGCGCCGCCTGTGGGGCGGCGCGCCGCCGGGCTCGATGGGCCCCTTGCCGGCGGGGCCGGCCTCGGCGCCGCGGCCACAGGCCCCGCGGCCCTAGCCTCAGGCCCCCAGCTTCCTCTTCAGCAGCTCGCCGGCCTGCGCCGGGTTGGCCTTGCCCTGGCTGGCCTTCATGACCTGGCCGACCAGTGCGTTGAAGGCCTTGTCCTTGCCGGCGCGGAACTCGGCGACCGACTTCTCGTTCTTCGCCAGCACCTCGTCGACGATGGCCTCGAGCGCGCCGGTGTCGTTCATCTGCTTCAGGCCCTTGGCGGCGATGACGGCATCCACATCGGCGGCCTCGCCGCCCCAGAGCGCATCGAACACCTGGCGCGCGCCGTTGTTGGACACCGCGCCGTCGACAACGCGCTGGATCAGCGCCGCCAGCGTGGCGGGCTTCAGCGGCACGGCCTCGATGCCGCGGTCTTCGGCGTTGAGCCGCTTGCTCACCTCGCCCATCAGCCAGTTGGCCGCCAGCTTGGCCGGCGCGCCGGCGTCGCGCACGGCCTCGTAGAAGCGGGCGAAGGCCAGGCTCTGCGTCATCATGGCCGCGTCGTAGGCCGGCAGGCCGTCGGCCTGCTCGAAGCGCGCCGCCATCGCGCGCGGCAGCTCGGGCATCGCGGCCTGCACACGCGCCACCCACTCGGGCGCGATCACCAGCGGCGGCAGGTCGGGGTCGGGGAAGTAGCGGTAGTCGTGCGCGTCTTCCTTGGTGCGCATGGCGCGGGTTTCGCCGCGGCCGCCGTTGGCGTCGGGGTTGAACAGCACGGTGGCCTGCTCGATGGGCAGGCCGTCCTCGACGCGGTCGATCTGCCACTGCACCTCGGCATCGATGGCCTGCTGCAGGAAGCGGAAGCTGTTGAGGTTCTTGATCTCGCGCCGCGTGCCGTAGGGCGCGCCGGGCTTGCGCACGCTGACGTTGGCGTCGCAGCGGAAGCTGCCTTCCTGCATGTTGCCGTCGCAGATGCCGAGCCACACCACCAACGTGTGCAGCGCCTTCGCGTACTCCACCGCCTCGGCGGCCGAGCGCATGTCGGGCTCGGAAACGATCTCCAGCAGCGGCGTGCCGGCGCGGTTGAGGTCCACGCCGGTGGCCGGGCGGCCGTCGGGCAGGTGGAACTCCTCGTGCAGGCTCTTG
>JAIXTY010000011.1 GCA_027483705.1 Rubrivivax sp. | reverse complement strand
GTACGTGACCGGTCCGAAGATCGTCACAGAAGAGACCAAGAAGGCTATGCGCCAGGCGCTGAAGGACATCCAGACCGGCGAGTACGCCAAGAGCTTCATCCTCGAGAACCGCGCCGGCGCGCCCACGCTCATCAGCCGCCGCCGCCTGACCAGCGAGCACAGCATCGAGGTCGTCGGCGAAAAGCTGCGCGCCATGATGCCGTGGATCAAGGCCAACAAGCTGGTCGACAAGTCCCGCAACTGACGGGCTTGGACGGGATGGCGCTCCGGGTTCGCCCAGGGCGCTATCCGCGCGCCGCGTGAACGACGACCCCACCCCCAACGCCGACGACGAGACGCCGACGCCGCTGCCCCCGCGGCGGCGCGGCATCTACGTGCTGCCCAACGCCATCACGCTGGGGGCGCTGTTCTCGGCCTTCTACGGCATCGTGATGGCCATCAACGGCCGCTTCGAGGCCGCGTGCATCGCCATCTTCGTGGCCGCCGTGCTCGACAGCCTGGACGGCCGCGTCGCGCGCATGACGAACTCGCAGAGCGCGTTCGGCGAGCAGATGGACAGCCTGTCGGACATGGTCGCCTTCGGCGCCGCGCCGGCACTCATCATGTACCAGTGGGCGCTGCAGGACCTGGGGCGCCTGGGCTGGATCCCCGCCTTCGTCTACATCGCCGGTGCGGCGCTGCGGCTGGCGCGCTTCAACGTCAACATCGGCGTCGTCGACAAGCGCTTCTTCCAGGGCCTGCCCAGCCCCGCCGCTGCGGCGCTGGTCATGGGGTTCATCTGGGTCATGGACGATGCCGGCTTCAAGGGTGTGAGCCGCATCGGCTGGATCCAGTGGATGGCCTTCGGCGTGACGCTGTACGCCGGCCTGTCGATGGTGACCAATGCGCCGTTCTACAGCTTCAAGGTCTGGGGCGGCCGCCGCACCGTGCCCTTCGCCGTGATGATCGCGCTGGTGCTGGGCATCGCGCTCGTGGCGCTCGATCCGCCGCGCGTGCTCTTCGGCATCTTCTGCCTGTACGGGCTGTCGGGCTACGCGGTGTACGCCTGGCGCAAGTTCAAGGGGCGCCACGCCAGCGTCGTGGCGCTGTCCACCGACGAGCCCGACGAAAAGGGTCTTCATCCCTGAATCACCCGTCGCCGCCGCGTCGGCGCGCGTGCTACATTCGAACCATGTCGTCGTACCTTGACCTGTCGCTACTGCTAGGCACCGCTTGCGCGGCTGCCTGATCGAACGCGACCGTCCCGACCCCACGACGCCAGTCCCTTCTCCGATCAACGGCCCGCCAGCGCACAGCAGCGGGCCGTTTGTCTTTCTGCCGCTTCAACACACCGCTGTGCGCGCCCACCGCAACCCTGCCGAGGCACGACCATGACCGACAAGCTCATCATCTTCGACACCACCCTCCGCGACGGCGAGCAGAGCCCCGGCGCCTCGATGACACGCGACGAGAAGCTGCGCATCGCGCGGCAGCTCGAGCGGCTGAAGGTCGATGTCATCGAGGCCGGCTTCGCCGCCAGCAGCAACGGCGACTTCGAGGCCGTACGCGCCATCGCGTTGGCCATCAAGGACAGCACGGTGTGCTCGCTGGCGCGCGCGAACGACCGCGACATCGGCCGCGCCGGCGAAGCACTCAAGGGTGCGGCCCGCTCGCGCATCCACACCTTCATCGCCACCAGCGAACTGCACATGGAGAAGAAGCTGCGCATGACGCGCGAGCAGGTGCTGGAGCAGGCGAAGCTGGCCGTGCGCTTTGCACGCCAGCACTGCGACGACATCGAGTTCAGCCCCGAGGACGGCTACCGCAGCGACCCCGACTTCCTGTGCCGCGTGCTCGAGGCCGTGATCGCCGAGGGTGCCACCACCATCAACATCCCCGACACCGTGGGCTACGCCATCCCCGAGCTCTACGGCGAGTTCATCCGAAGCCTGCGCGAGCGCGTGCCCAACAGCGGCCGCGCGGTCTGGAGCGTGCACTGCCACAACGACCTGGGCATGGCCGTGGCCAACTCGCTGGCCGGCGTGAAGATCGGCGGCGCGCGCCAGGTGGAGTGCACGATCAACGGCCTGGGCGAGCGCGCCGGCAACTGCAGCCTCGAAGAGATCGTGATGGCCGTGCGCACGCGGCGCGACTACTTCGGCCTCGATCTCGGCATCGACACGACGCAGATCGTGCCGGCCAGCCGCATGGTCAGCCAGACCACCGGCTTCGTCGTGCAGCCCAACAAGGCCGTGGTCGGCGCCAACGCCTTCGCGCACGCCAGCGGCATCCACCAGGACGGCGTCCTCAAGGCCCGCGACACCTACGAGATCATGCGCGCCGAAGACGTGGGCTGGGCCGCGAACAAGATCGTGCTCGGCAAGTTGAGCGGCCGCAATGCGTTCAAGCAGCGGCTCCAGGAGCTCGGCATCGAGCTGGAGTCCGAGGCTGAAGTCAACGCGGCCTTCATGCGCTTCAAGGACCTGGCCGACCGCAAGGCCGAGATCTTCGACGAGGACATCATCGCGCTGGTCAGCGACGAGAGCGTCACGGCCGAGCAGGAGCACTACCGCCTTCTATCGCTCGCCCAGCGCAGCGAAACC
>JAIXTY010000294.1 GCA_027483705.1 Rubrivivax sp. | reverse complement strand
ACTTACGGTTCAGCGGACCTTTAACTTCGAACAGGATTTTACCAGTCGCGGTAGCGAACAGGGTGTGATCCTTGCCCAGACCAACGTTGGTACCGGCGTGGAACTTGGTGCCACGCTGACGAACGATGATGCTGCCAGCCAGAACTGTTTCGCCGCCGAAACGCTTCACGCCCAGGCGTTTAGCTTCTGAATCGCGGCCGTTGCGGGATGAACCGCCAGCTTTTTTGTGTGCCATCTATCGTACTCCTCTAATTAAGCGCTGATGCCAGTGATTTTGACTTCAGTGAACCACTGACGGTGGCCCGCTTGCTTACGGTGGTGCTTACGACGACGGAACTTGACGATAGTCACTTTCTCGCCACGGCCGTGAGCCACAACTTCAGCTACAACCTTGCCACCTTCAACGAAAGGAGCACCTACTTTAAAAGTGTCGCCTGCAGCAACCATCAGCACTTCGTTGAAGTCGATGGTAGCGCCAGTCTCAACGTTCAGCTTTTCCAGACGAACGATTTGACCTTCGGCCACACGGTGTTGTTTTCCGCCGCTTTGGAATACCGCGTACATTTGATTAACTCCGTAAAGGCGTGTCTTTTGCTCAAGGCCAGACACGCGCAAAAACCTATAACAATGGGCCAGCATTCTACGCAAATCGATTTGCTCAGGCAAGGCCAATTTAGCAAAAAGTTTATTTTGTGCGCATATCTGCCGCCGTGAACAAACGCTTAACTGTAACCCATTGTGAAATCGTGTAGAATCCCCGCCATTGCTAAAATCGCAGTCATCACTGCCGTCACGTTACGAGACTTATGGACCAACAGACTATCCGTGCGCTCTGTGCCGCCGACATGACGGCGGTCAATGAACTGATCCTGGCCCGACTCCAGTCCGACGTTAGTCTGATCAATCAGCTGGGTTTCTATATTGTCAGTGCAGGCGGGAAACGGATGCGCCCCATGCTGACCGTCATGGCCGCCCGCGCACTGGGATACGAAGGTGAAGATCACCTGAAACTGGCAGCCATCATCGAATTCATTCATACCTCCACCCTGCTGCACGACGACGTGGTCGACGAATCCGACCTGCGTCGCGGGCGGGCCACGGCGAACGCCGCCTTCGGCAACGCCGCCAGCGTGCTGGTGGGCGATTTCCTCTACTCGCGCGCCTTCCAGCTGATGGTCGAGCTGGAGTCGATGACGGTCCAGAAGGTGCTGGCAGACACCACCAACCGGATCGCCGAGGGTGAGGTGCTGCAGCTGCTGCACGTGCGCAACCCGGACACCGACGAGGCCGCCTACCTGCGCGTCATCGAGCGCAAGACGGCGGTGCTGTTCGCTGCCGCCACCCAACTTGGCGGGCATCTCGCGGGCCTCGGCGCCGCCGGGGAGAAGGCACTGTTCGACTACGGCATGGCGCTGGGCTACGCCTTCCAGATCGCCGACGACGTGCTCGATTACGCCGGTGACGCGGCGACGCTGGGCAAGAACCTCGGCGACGACCTCGCCGAAGGCAAGGCCACGCTGCCGCTGATCCACGCCATGGCCCACAGCGCGCCGGACGTGCAGGCCCGACTCAAGCAGATCGTCGTCGACGGCGAAGCCTCGGGCTTCGGCGAGGTCATGGCGGCCATCGCGGCCTGCGGAAGCCTCGAGTACAGCCGCGCCGTCGCGCAGGGCTATGCCGATGCGGCGATCGACGCCCTCGCCGCCCTGCCGGATTCCGAAGCGAAGGCGGCCCTCGCCGGCCTAGCGCAGTACGCCCTCCAGCGCGCCCACTGAGGCGCGCCGGAGCGCACGGCCTTACTCCGCGGCGAATCGCTCGTCGAAGAAGCCGCGCATCATCGCCATCGAACGGCGGTAGCTCGGCTCGTGGAACTTGCAGCCCGGGATGACGCTGCCGTCCTCGTCCGGCTCGGCGAAGCAGTGCACGGCGCCGCCGAAGTTGACGAACTGCCAGTCGGCGCCGGCCTCGCGCATTTCCTTCTCGAAGCCGTCGATCTCCTCCGGCTTCACGAAGGCATCGTCGGCGCCATTCATCACCAGCAGCGGCGTCTTCAGACCGCCCGCCGTCGCCGGGGCGCTGGTGCTGAGGGCCCCATGGAAGCTGGCCACGCCCGCCAGTTCGGCGCCGCTGCGTGCCAGTTCGATCACCGTCGCGCCGCCGAAGCAGAACCCGATCGCCCCGATGTCGTCCTTCGCCAGCGGTGCGCCGTCGGTGGCGCGCAGCGTGGCCAGCGCGGTGTTGATGCGCGCGCGCATCTGCGCGCGGTCCGCGTACACGGCGCCGGCGGCCTGGCCGGCCTCCTGCGGGTTGGTGGGGCGCAGGCCGCGGCCGTACATATCGACCAGCAGGATCACGTAGTCGTCGCCAGCGATCGTCTTCGCCTTCTCGATCGCGGCGTCGGTGACGCCGTACCAATTCGGCACCATCAGCAGGCCAGGACGCGGCGTGGCGTTGGCATCGTCGTAGACGAGCACGCCGTCGAACGTCGTCTCGCCCACGGTCCAGCTCACCGGTTTCGTGGTCGGCGCGGCGGAGGCGATCGAGGCGAAAGCGGCGGCCGTGGCGACGGCAAGGGCGGCGAGACGCGGGGCAAGGCGCATGGCGGGGCTCCAAGGGAAGACCGGGCGAGTGTAGGCCGATGCACCGGCCGCGTCGTGACCGCGGCGTGGTCGCCGCTCAGCGCACCCCGAGGCCGGGGATCGCGCTGATCTGCGTGCCGTCGAAGCCCGCGGCCTGCGCGAAGTGCTTGCCGCGCTCGGCGTAGTCGCGGTAACGCGGGAAGCTCGGCGCACCCGGCGAGAGCAGGATCGTGCCCTTGGTGCCCAGCGCTTCCTGCGCGTAGCGCACCGCCTCCTCCATCGACGTCGACTCGCGCAGCACGAACTTCGTCGCCGTGGCGATCGATTTCAGGCGCTCGAAGATGGCCGGGCCATTCTGGCCCATGGTGATGATGGCGCCGGGCGCATCGGCCGCCACGCGCTCGGCGAACACGCCCCAATCCAGCCCGCGGTCGTAACCGCCGACGAGGATGGCCGTTCCCTTGCCCGGGTACCAGTCGAGCGCCGCGATCGAGGCCATCGGCGTCGTGCTGATCGAATCGTTGACGTAGACCAGCCCGTCCTTCTCCGCGATGCGCTGCAGGCGATGCGGCAGCGGCTGGAAGTCGGCAACGCGCTCGGCGAGCGGCACCGGGTCGATGCCCAGGGCCTCGACCGCGGCCATCGCGGCGCAGAGGTTCACCCAATTGTGGCGGCCCGGCAGGGGCAGGAACTTCACGTCGATAACCGCCCGGCCACCGCGCATGATCCAGCGGTCGCGCACGTGCCAGCCATCGTCGGTGTTGAACCACTGCACGCGCTGCCCGCGCGCGGCCAGCGCCATCCCGACGTCGCGCAGTCGGGCATCGGCGGCATTGAGCAGGGCGATGCCGGGCTGCGCGTCGGTGACGAGCTTGAGCTTGTCGGCGAAGTAGCGGGCCTCGGAGCCGTGCCAGTCGAGATGCTCGGGGAACAGGTTGAGCACCACCGCAACGGCCGGGGCCACGGCGTCGCCGGTCTGGTAGCTGGACAATTCGATGGCCCAAGCGTCCGGCGGCGGCTGCACGTCGAGCAGTTCGAGGAGCGGCAGGCCGATGTTCCCCGCCAGCGCCGTGCGCTCGCCGGCCGCGCGCAGCAGGAAGGCGACTAGGGCGGTGACCGTGCTCTTGCCCTTGGTGCCGGTGACGCAGACCGTGTGCGCGCCGGCATTCTCCGAGAACCAGATCGCCGTGCCGCTGGTGAAACGTGCGCCGTTCAGTTCGGCATCGATCTTCGGCGACGCGTACGCGCTGATGCCCGGCGACTTGATCACCACGTCGAAGGCCGACAGCTCGGCCGCACCAACGTCGGTGCGGATGACGAGGGTCGGGTCTTCCTGCGCCTGAAGCTCGGCGACCTCGTCGTCCTTGCAGAAGACCGTCAGCGGCCGGCCGGGCAGGCGCCAGCGCAATGCGGCGAGCGCGGCGCGGCCTTCGCGGCCATAGCCCCAGATCGCGACCTTCTTGCCGTCAAGCTCCGAAATGCGCACCCAGCGCCTCCATCCGTGCCTTCCCCAGGCCGTGCTCGCCCTGCGGGCCGAGCAGCGGGTCGAGGCGCAGGGTAGCCGGATCGAGGGCCGGCTGCTGCGTCGCGGCGAAGCGGGCGACGAGGGCGTCCTCGCGCCAGGCCGGGCTGGCGGCCAGCGCAGCCATCGCGGCGCGCGATTCACGGCCCTCGCCCACGCATTCGAAGGGCTTGTGGCCTTCGATCTCGAGCAAGGCGTCGTACTCGCCCGCCAGCGCGGCGTCATCGAGCAGGTTGCGGCCGAAGATGCCGAGCAGTCGCGGCTTCGGCATGAACGGGGCCAGCGCCAGGAAGACGAAGTGGCACTTCGGGCAAGCCCCGCACCAGCGCTGCGTGGGCTTTTCGCCGAGCAGGTGGAAGTTGCGGTTGCAGCTGGAGAAGTGCGCGTCGTAGTGCTCCAACCTCGCGAACTGGCGCGCCACCGCCAGCTCCGAGAACGGGCGCAGCAGCGAGACGTAGTCGAAATCCGCCGCGACCTGCGCGCGGACGAGCGCGGCGAAGCCGCGCTCGAAGGCCCAGCCCTTCGACCACTGGTGGTTCACCTCGCCGGTGCCCGGGATGAGGCTGCCGTAGCTCGCCGAATGCTCGTTGGAGAACACCACGCTGCCGTGGCCGGTCAGCAGCGCGGCGAGGACGAGGATCGCGGAGTTCACCGCCGTGACCGGAATGTGGCCGTTCAACGCGCCTTCGCGGTTGAAGGCGAACAGCTCGGGCGCCAGCGCGCGGGTGATGTTGAGCGTCGGCAAGCCGGTGCGCTCGGCGCAGGCGCGGATCAGCGGCGAACTGCCGATCCAGGTGACCGTCGGTGAGGCCCCGAGAGCACGCAAGGCCTCGATCGAGACCAGCGAGTCCTTGCCGCCGCCGATGGCCACCAGCGCGCGCCGGCCGAAAGCGCCAGAGGCTTCGAGCCCCAGCGCGGACGCAACGGTCCGTGCCGCACCGCCCGTCGGCCACTGCAGGTGCCCGCGCAGGTCGAGGCCGTTGCGATAAGCGAACTCGCCGAGGCCGTTCTCGTAGACGCTGGCGACGAAGTCGGCCGTGGCCGCGTCCAGAGGGCCGTCGGCGCACTCAATGACCGACGGCGCGGCGGCCTTGTAATAGCTGACGCCGGCGACCAGATGCAGAAGACGGAGCGCGGCGTCGACCGCACCCGCCTTTGCCGCATCGAAGCCCGGCGAACCCGGCTGCACCGCGGTGAACGGCGCGCCCGGCACGGTGATGCGCTCGACCAGCTCGGGGCTGGCCGTGCCGTCGTGGTTCACGAAGGCATAGCCCAGCGCGACCTCGCCGGTGGCGGCGTCGAAGCGTTTCGAGGTGAAGCGGAAGGCGCGGATGGCCGCGCGATCGAAGGTCCAGCTCATTCCAGGATCTCCTCGGCGGGCAGCGCACGCAGGTTGTAGCGGCTGGCCATGACCATGCCGTAGGCGCCAGCGTCGGCCAACAGCACCACGTCGCCTTCCGCGGTGGCGTCGGGCAGCCGGCGGCGGCGGCCCAGCACGTCGCCGGTTTCGCAGATCGGGCCCACCACCTCGGCGGGCTCACCGGGCGGGTCGTCGAGGCGCGTGAGGTTCACGATGCCGTGCCAAGCGTTGTAGAGCGCCGGGCGCAGCAGCGCGTTCATGCCCGCATCGAGGCCGACGCGGCGGACGCCCTGCTTGTGCATGGTGGAGGTGACGCGCGCCAGCAGCACGCCGGCCTCGGCGACGAGGAAGCGGCCCGGCTCGATCCACAGCGCGTATTGCGGGTACACCGACTTCATCTCCGCCAACATCGCGCCGAACGCCGCCATGTCGAACGGCTCGCTCTCGGGCTGGTAGGGGATGCCGATGCCGCCACCCACGTCGATGCGCTCCACCGTGCCGATGGCGTCGGCCACCGAGGCCAGCCGCGCATAGACCTCGCGCCAGTGGTTGGCGTCGAAGATGCCGCTGCCGATGTGCGAGTGCAGGCCGGTGACGCGCACACCTAGGGCCTTGGCGGCGGCGGCGGCGGCCGTCGCGTCGTCCAGCGGCAGGCCGAACTTCGCCTCCTTGCCGCCGGTCTTCACCTTGTCGTGGTGGCCGGAACCGAAGCCCGGATCGACGCGCAGCGTGAGCTCGCGGCCGCGGAACACGTCCGGCCAATCGGCCAGAAGTGCCGCGTTGTCGAGCGTCACGTGCACGCCGAGATCGAACGCCTTTTCGAACTCGACGCGCGGCGCGAAGCTCGGGGTGAACAGCACGCGCTTCGGATCAAGGCCGGGCAGCGTCGCCAGCACGTGTTCCACCTCGGCCAGCGACACGCACTCGAAGCCGAGGCCCTCGGCCTCCAGCGCCTTGAGGATGGCGGGGTGCGGATTGGCCTTCAGCGCGTAGTGCGCGCGGTCGACCGCCACCAGCGCCTTCAGTTGCCGGGCGCGCTCGCGCACAGTCGGCAGGTGGTAGGCATACACGGGCGCGGCACGCTCCGCGAGCGCGATCAACCGGGCACGGTCGGCCTGCCACCAGGTGGCGCGCGGCGTGCGCGGCGCACCCAGCTCGCGCCAGCTCGGGCCGAACACCGCCGTCTCGTCGACCGGCATGGCGTTCGAGCTGATCAGCAGGCCATGCAGCGTCGGCAGCAGGCCCTCGGCCAGCGCTTCATCGACGACGAAGGTGAGGTTGAGGTCGTTGGAGCTCTGCGAGATCAGGTGCACGCGCTCGCGGCCGAAGGTCGCCAGCACCTCGGTGAGGCGGTGCAGGCGCGAACGCATGCCGCGGCCTACCAGCGTGATCGACGCGCAGGGGGCGATCACCTTCACGCGGCAGAAGCGCTCGAGGTCGCGGCACAGCGCCTCCAGCACGTTGCTGCTCACCAGGTTGTCGCTGGGGTCGAGCGAGACCGTGACGTTGGTTTCCGAGGAGCCGATCAGATCGACCGAGAGCCCATGGGTCTTGAAGCAGCCGAACACTTCCGCAAGGAAGCCGACCTGCTGCCACATGCCGATGGTCTCCATCGACACCAGCACGATGCCGCGCCGCGCGCTGATCGCCTTGACGCCGGCCACGGTCGCCGCCTGGCCGTCGATGACCGTGCCGGCGAGATCGGGGTTCTCGGTGTCGCGGATCCACATCGGCACGCCGGCCTCGCGGCAGGGCGTGAGGCAGCGCGGGTGCAACACCTTGGCGCCGGTCGTGGCGATCTCCTGT
>JAIXTY010000316.1 GCA_027483705.1 Rubrivivax sp. | reverse complement strand
TGGACTTTCCGAGACTCATGGGTTTCCGTAAGTGCTTGATTTTCATAGACTTCATGTCTAGATAAGTCTGATAGCGGCCAGCACGATGCGCTCCGGAACTGGCACCAGACTGGCACCAGACCCATGAAGGAGCCCACGATGGCAGGAGAACCCACCCCGCACGACCTACTGACCAACAGCGCAGTGGGCGTGTTCGTATCGCTGCGCAAGATCAACCCAGCTGGCGTCCTGCAGGGCCGGCGCTTGAAGAGCGGCGCCATCAACCTGTACTGGCGATACACCTTCAACGGGAAAACTGACCGGGTTTTGGTCGGTCAGTACGACCCGTCGCGACCGCCGCGCAGCCTGGAGCCCAGCGCTGGCCGCTACTCAATCGCAGCAGCTGAGCGGGCAGCACAAGACCTAGCCGCCGTGCACTCGGCCAACAAGGCCAACGGCGGCTACAAAGCGGCGTTGGAGAGGGAAGCTGAAGAGCGGCGCCGCCAGCAGGAAGTGTTGCAGCGACAGCAAGAAGCGGCGGATCGCGCCGCCCACTACCGCTTGGACAACCTGCTTTCCGCCTACTGCACACACCTGGAGGGGCTGGGGCGCACCGCGTTTCGAGACGCCAAGAGCATGTTTCGACTGCATGTAACCGATGCGTGGCCCGCGCTGGCTGAGCTGCCAGCAGCTGCGATCACGGAAGAGCACGTCGCCCAGATGCTGCATAGGTTGTTCGAGTCCAAGAAGGGACGCACCGCCAACAAGCTCCGCGCCTACCTGCGAGCCGCCTATGAGGTCGCCCGCCGCTCCAGGACCGACCCGAAGACGATGAAGACCTTTGCGGCCTTCGGCATCCGACACAACCCGGTGACAGAAGTCGCTAGCGATCCCGCATCCAACCTATCGGCCAAAGACCCTCTGAGCGCCGACGAACTGCGCACCTACTGGAAGCAGGTCCAATCAGCCCCGGGGTTTGAGGGTGCCGTACTTCGACTGCACCTACTCACGGGCGGCCAGCGCATCGAGCAACTGGTGAAGCTGAAAACAGAGGACGTCGGCACGGCGACCATCACGCTGCTTGATGGCAAGGGCCGCCCAGGAAAGCCTGCTCGACGCCACCCTCTTCCGTTGCTGCCAGCAGCAGCCGAGGCTCTGAAGTTGATTGCGCCCAAAGGGAGCTACGCCATAAGCACGGACGGGGGAGAGACACACCTGGCAGCCACGACGCTAAGCAAGTGGGCCAAGGAGCGTGCAGGCGACAAGATTCCAAGATTCAAGGCCAAGCGACTGCGCAGCGGCATCGAAACCCTGCTGTCCAGTGCCGGGATCAGCAAGGACACTCGCGGCAGGCTGCAGAGCCACGGAGTCGGCGGCGTGCAAGACGCCAGCTATGACGGCCACGACTACTTACCGCAGAAGCTGATGGCGCTGGAGACGCTGTACCGGCTGCTTCAAGATTCACCTGGAACACAGAAGCCCAAACGCGAAACTCGTGCCCGGCGTCCGACCTGAGTTGCGACCGTACTCAGTAGACGGCAAGCTCCGGAAAGCACTGCCCGATGGTTTTTGGAACGTGGTGACGAGTCAGAACACCAGCTGCGCCCCAAGACGCTGGTGCACCACTAGAGGTCGCCTAAGAACTCGGAGGCCGGATCGACTCCAGACACATACAAGCGGTCCCTAGCCCGAGTGCACGCGACGTACAGCAAATGCCGCTCAGTGTCGTACACCTCCTTGAGGTCCGACTCGTCAGCAACCTGGTCCACCCGTGACTGGAGCGGAACCACTTCGTCGTCGCAGCCAACGATCGCAACGCATCGGAACTCCAGGCCCTTGGCCAGATGCATCGTTCCGATCGAAACCTCGTCCAAGTCGGTGTCCACAAACTCGTCGAGAACGTGGAAGGCCAGCCCCGCCTTGGTAGCCACATCTCGCGCACGGTCGATCTGCTCGTCCGAACGCACGAAGACAGCGATCTCGCCGGGTGACACGCCATCCCTCACACAGTTCGCCAACCAGGTACCTGCCGCTTCAACCTCAGACTCGATCGACTGCGCGACATGCACTGTTGGCGCTGGGCCGTTGAACACCGAGACCGTCCCACGTCGGTCCTCGGTATTCCCATCGACATCAGTCTGCTCAGGCCCCAGCAGACGATCGGCACGCATCCTGATCTGGTGGGAGGTGCGATAGTTGACATGCAGGGTGCGCGATCGCCCACGCACATCCACACCCAGCGACTTCCACGAGAACGGAAGCTGAAAGATACGCTGGCCCAGGTCACCGGCGAAGAACAGTCCATTGCGCTGCTGCGCACCCAGTGCCGACAGGAATCTCAGCTGCGGAGCGCTGATGTCCTGGGCCTCATCCACCACCACATGCTCGAAGGGTGGCTTCGCCCCACCGGTGTAGTGGTCAGCCAACCTCGTGAAGAGCTCGGCGCGTGTCAGTCGGCCTTCAGCCCGCAGGCGCTCGCGAACCCTGCCAAACACTTGCCAGGCGGCGGTCCGTTGGCCCTCGGATAGTCGCGTCTTACGGCCCAGCCGCTTGAACTCGCGGTAGCTCTCTACGCTGTCGATTTGCCAAGGATCGACCACTTCGACCCACTCGCTCCACCAGAATCCAGCGCCAAGCTTGGCTGGTAGTCCCGCCGAGGCAGCGCTGCCCGTGGCTGAGACGGTTGTCACCGCCTCGTCCAGATAGCGACGTATGGTCTGTTGATCCGCCAGCGCAGGCTTGCCGAACGCAAACTTGAAGAGTCTCTCGCCGAGGTCATCGAGCGCCACCACGTCAATGCGCTCGGCCAACATCGGCGTGCGCCCTACCAAGCGGCGCAGTCGAGTGTGCAGCGCATGCGCCAGGGCTGGCGAAAAGGTGGTCAGCAGGACGCGCGCGTCATGGTTGCTCCGCGCCAGATGCACCGCTCGGTGCAGCGCCACGATGGTCTTGCCCGTGCCAGCCGACCCGGACACACGCGCGGGCCCGCCGTGATCGCGCTCCACCCACAGCCGCTGTGCGGGATGCAGGAAGACCGTCCATTGGTCCCACGGAGACTCAAGGGCGCGCTCCAACTCCTCCACGTCATGCATCACGCGGAACCGACGTTGAGCGTCCGGGTGGGCGAACGGGTCAGCACCCGCCGCTGCAGCCTGTGGCCTGCGCGGCGTACCACCGGTAGCCAGCTCGATCAACGCTTCTGCGGCCTCTGCCGGAAGACGGTCTGCCACCAACAGCAGACTGTCCTCGTCAGCTTGCCGGACCTCGGCCAGCCACTCTGACGGCACGCCCCAACCCAACAAGTCCTCGTCGGACATGTGCCCGAAGAGCGCCGCCTTCGCGGCCTTCGTGGAACCAAGTGGCGACGACTCAGCGGCCCTGCGCACAACGATCTCATCGACTCGCTCACGCACCTCAACCCACTGCGCCGCGCCTGTCGTCGGATGAGTCTCCAGCCGACGCCGCTCGGCCCACTGGTAAGCCTTGTCGTGGTGATCGACGTAGCAGAGCAACAGGCTGTCAGCCGTCTTGTGGACGATCAATCGGATGTCGCTGCTCACGCGTACCGACCAGAAGTTCTTGTCACGCGCCTTGTCCAGCTTGTGGAAACTCATGCCCGGACTTGCCGGGTTCACCTGCAGGTCGAAGGCGGTCGTCTTCACTGCCTTCTGCTCCTCGCCAGTCAGGCGGGCCAGACTCGCCGTGAACGTGTCAGCGATTCGGAAGTTCACTGCAGGTGCCCTCGAAGGTCAGAATGGGATCGAGTCATCGTCGACCACTGTAGCGGCCATGCCGCCAGCGGAACGCAGCATCCGGTTCTTGGCGTCGACCAAGCTCCAGGTTCCCTCATGTAAGCCGCAAATGATGTTGAGGCGATACGCCTTCTGCATAGCGCTGATCATGCGCAGGTGGATGCTTCGGGCAGTTCCTCCCACGAACAGCGTCGGTCCCAGATGCCCTTTGTCGTGGGTGTACTGAAAGCCCGGTCCCTCCGGGTACCACTCGTGCGCAGATACCAGCATGCCGATGAACGACACCAGCAACTCCGGGAACGGGTTCATCGACTTGCACTCGTGTGCTGCGACAACTGAGGAGCTGGACACCCGGTAGTAGGGACGCTTCCCACTCGCGAAGTCCACCCTTTTCGAGTCCTCGATGGCCGAGTCCTTCAGCAGCACCACGATGTCGGGAGTGAACGCGATGTCAGGATCAACATGGGACTGCACCCTGACCTGCTGACGAATCTCGAACTCTCCGTCAGCGCCAACAGCCCGCACGAACGAGAAGTTGGCCGGGTTGCCGGACGGAGAGGTCAGATAGCGATACTCACTACCCTCAATGAGATTCTCCGGGGTCAACACATAGCCTTGAGTGCTGTAGAACTTCAGCAGAGCATGCAGCGCGCCGATCTCAAACGCAGCAGACAGCTGACGATCTGTCAACCGCATGACGACACCATGCGTATCCGCGAACTCTCTGGCTAGAGCCTCGGCTTCTGACAACCAGGTGGCCGCAGGATCGCTCAACGCCGATCGCCCATATCGCCGTCTGGCCCAGACTCGCGCTCGTGCCGCGCGATGTAGAACAACAGGTCACCGCAGGTGTTCTTGGTCATCCAGTCTCGCCGAAAGCCGAGCGCACTGACCATGTTGAAGAAGTCCTCGACGGCGCTCTTCACGCGGGCTGAGTGTGCCGCGTCAAAGCGCAT
>JAIXTY010000342.1 GCA_027483705.1 Rubrivivax sp. | reverse complement strand
GACGATGTCTTCCACCGGGGCGCGCACTTCGCTGGAGACCAGCTTGTCCTTGGTTTGCGAGCTGAACTTGGGCTCGGGCACCTTGACGCTCACCACGCAGGCCAGGCCTTCGCGCATGTCATCGCCGGCCACTTCGACCTTGGCCTTCTTGGCCAGGTCGTTGTCGGCGATGTATTTGTTCAGCACCCGGGTCATGGCGGCGCGCAGGCCGGTGAGGTGGGTGCCGCCGTCGCGCTGCGGGATGTTGTTGGTGAAGCAGAGCACGTTTTCGTTGTAGCTCTCGTTCCACTGCATGGAGACTTCAACGCCGACGTTGGTGCCTTGCTCGCTGATCTTGTCGCCCTGGGCGTGGAAGATGGTCGGGTGCAGGGTGTTCTTGCCCTTGTTGATGAACTCAACAAAGCCCTTCACGCCGCCAGCGTAGGCGAAGTTGTCTTCCTTGTTGTTGCGCTCATCGACCAGGCGGATCTTCACGCCGTTGTTCAGGAAGCTCAGCTCGCGCAGCCGCTTGGCCAGCACGTCGTAGTGGAAGTCGATGTTCGCGAAGATCGTGTCGTCGGGCAGGAAGTGCACCTCGGTGCCGCGCTTCTCGGTGTCGCCGATCACCTTCATCGGGCTCACCTCGACGCCGTCGCGCTGCTCGAGCACGCGGTCCTGCGTGACGCCGCGCCTGAACTCGATGAAGTGCGCCTTGCCCTCACGCCGCACCGTCAGGCGCAACCACACGCTTAGTGCGTTGACGCAGCTCACGCCCACGCCGTGCAGGCCGCCGCTGACCTTGTAGCTGTTCTGGTTGAACTTGCCACCGGCGTGCAGTTCGGTCAGCGCGATCTCGGCGGCGCTGCGCTTGGGCTCGTGCTTGTCGTCCATCTTCACCCCCGTGGGGATGCCGCGGCCGTTGTCGGTGACGCTGATGGAGTTGTCGGAGTGGATGGTGACGACGATGTCGTCGCAGAAGCCGGCCAGCGCCTCGTCGATGGCGTTGTCCACCACCTCGAACACCAGGTGGTGCAGGCCGGTGCCGTCGGACGTGTCGCCGATGTACATGCCCGGCCGCTTGCGCACGGCCTCCAGGCCCTCGAGGATCTGGATGCTGCTCTCGCCGTAGGCGCTGCTGGCCTCGCTGCCGCTGTTGATGGCGAGGCCGTGCTCGCTGGGCACGTCCTTGCGCGTCACGCCGTCATCGGAGGCAGGCTTCTTCGGATCGGTCATCTCGGGCTCTTTGGTGGTCGCGGGCTGCTGGTTTGCAGCCCCTTCAGAAACGCTGAAGCGGGCCGGGGCCCGCTGTTCGCCGGGGTGGTCGGGCCGCGCTAGATGCGCATCGGCATCACCACGTACTTGAAGCCGGGCTGGTCGGGCAGGCTGAACAGCGCGCTGGCGGCGCTGTCCTGCAGCTCGAGCTTGACCATCTCGTGTGCGCTGTTGGCCAGCACGTCGATGAGGTAGGTGACGTTGAAGCCGATCTCGATCGGGTCGCCGTTGTAGTCGACCTCGATCTCCTCTTTCGCCTCTTCCTGCTCGGCGTTGCTGCTGGCGATCTTCAAGAGGCCCGGCTCGATGTTCACGCGCACGCCCTTGAACTTCTCGCTCGTCAGGATGGCGGCGCGCTGCAGGCTGGCCAATAGAGGTGCGCGGCCCAGCACGACGGCGTTCTTGTGGTTCTTGGGGATGACGCGGTTGTAGTCGGGGAACTTGCCCTCGACGAGCTTGGTCACGAACTCCAGGCCCGCGAACTGGAATTTGGCCTGGTTGTTGGCGAAGCGCATCTCGATGGCGGCTTCTTCGTCCTTCAGCAGGCGCTGCAGCTCCAGCACGGTCTTGCGCGGCAGGATGACCTCCTGCTTGCTCGGCACGTCGGCTTCCAGCTGCGACTGCGCCATCGCCAGGCGGTGGCCGTCGGTGGCCACCAGCGTGAGCGTCTTGCCCTCGGCGATGAACAGGATGCCGTTCAGGTAGTAGCGGATGTCGTGCACCGCCATCGCGAAGTGCACCTGGTTGATCAGGCCCTTCAGCGTCTTCATCGGCACCGCGAAGGTGGGGCCGAAGTCGACGCTTTCGTTGACGAGGGGAAAGTCGTCCGCCGGCAGCGTCTGCAGCGTGAAGCGGCTCTTGCCACCGGCCAGCGTGAGCTTGTTCTGGCTGCTGGACAGCGTGACCACCTGGTCCGACGGCAGGCTTTTCAGAATGTCGATCAGCTTGCGCGCGCCCACCGTGGTGGCCAGCGTGCCGCCATCACCGCCGAGCTCGGCCGTGGTGCGCACCTGGATCTCGAGGTCGCTGGTCGTGAACTCCACCGAGGAGCCGTTCTTGCGCATCAGCACGTTGGCAAGGATCGGCAGCGTGTGTCGACGCTCGACGATGCCGGCCACCGCTTGCAGGGCGTCCAGCAGGTTCGCCTGCGCCGCCTTCAGAACGATCATGGGCTTTCCTCTCTCTTTTTCTCTGGTGGTCGTAGATAGAGCGCGACCAATCCTGGGGACAAGGCTATTTTCGCCTTTTCTTTCAAGGCTTTAGCAGCCGGCGAACCCTGTGTGCCACAGCCCCTGGGCGGCAGCCGGTTTTGGGGACAACTCCGCCGCACTGGCCGGGGCTGGGGACAAGGCCCGGGTTGTGCCGGCGCTGTCCACAGGGTTCATGGTGAGGGATTTCAGCCCTTCAGCGTCTGTTCCAGCACGTGCAGCTGCTGGTTGAGCTCGGTGTTGGTGCTGCGCTCGGCGCCGATCTTGCGCACGGCGTGCAGCACGGTGGTGTGGTCGCGGCCGCCGAAGAGCTCGCCGATCTCGGGCAGGCTCTTCTTCGTCAGCTCCTTGGCCAGGTACATCGCAATCTGCCGCGGCCGGGCGATCGAGGCCGGCCGCTTCTTGCTGTACATGTCGGCGACCTTGATCTTGTAGAAGTCGGCGACCGTCTTCTGGATGTTCTCGACGCCGATCT
>JAIXTY010000088.1 GCA_027483705.1 Rubrivivax sp. | reverse complement strand
CGTAGGCCGCGTAGATCGACATGCAGATCAGCAGCACCGGCCAGGCCGTGCTCTTCATGCTCACGCCCAGGCCGGCAATGATGTTGGTGCCGTGGCCGGTCGTCGAGGCCTGCGCGATGTGCTGCACCGGGCTGTACTGGGTGCCGGTGTAGAACTCGGTGATCCACACCAGCGCGGCGGTCAGCACCAGGCCCACCAGGCAGCACAGCCACAGGCCCATCGCGCCGACGCTCTTGCCGCCGATGTCGATGGCCTGCGGGAACATCGCCGAACTGACGAAGAAGAACGCCACCAGGCTGAGCACGCCCGAGACCGCCAGGCCCTTGTAGAGGGCCGGCATGACGTTGGTCATGCCCGGCTTGGCCTTGACGAAGAGGCAGCCGATGATCGACGCGATGATCGACACGCCGCCCAGCACCAGCGGGTAGGTCACGCCGGCCATCGCGGCGGTGCCGCCGATGACGATGGCGCCCAGCGCCATCGTGGCGATCAGCGTCACGACGTAGGTCTCGAACAGGTCGGCGGCCATGCCGGCGCAGTCGCCGACGTTGTCGCCCACGTTGTCGGCGATCACCGCCGGGTTGCGCGGGTCGTCCTCGGGGATGCCGGCTTCGACCTTGCCCACCAGGTCGGCACCGACGTCGGCACCCTTCGTGAAGATGCCGCCGCCCAGCCGCGCGAAGATGCTGATGAGGCTGGAGCCGAAGGCCACGCCGAGAAGCGGCTTCAGCAGCGACGACAGCGTGCCATCAGCCGGCGCGGCCGTGCCGGCCACCCACCAGAAGAACAGCACCACGCCGATCAGGCCCAGGCCCACGACCAGCATGCCGGTGATGGCGCCGCCCTTGAAGGCCACGTCCAGCGCCGGCCCGATGCCGCGCGTGGCGGCCTGTGCCGTGCGCACGTTGGCGCGCACCGAGATGTTCATGCCGATGAAGCCGCAGGCGCCCGAGAGCACCGCGCCCAGCAGGAAGCCGGCCGCCGTCTTCCAGCCCAGGCCCGGGGCCAGCAGGATGAGCACGAACAGCACCACGCCGACGATGGCGATGGTCTTGTACTGGCGGGCCAGGTAGGCCGCGGCGCCTTGCTGCACCGCGCCGGCGATCTCCTGCATGCGCGCGTTGCCGGCGTCCTGCGACAGGATCCAGCTGCGCTGCCAGAACCCGTACACGACTGCGGCCAGGCCGCAGGCCAGCGCTACGTAGAGCGCCATCTGAGTCGACATGAAACGGTCTCCTTCCTCTCGAGGGGTGTTGTGGTCGGAATGGGGGTGCCGACGGCCCGTCGATGCCGGTACCGCTCGGCCTCAGGAAGTGCAGGGTCATGCTAGCGCGGGGCCTTGGTGGCTCATTCCCGGGTTTGCCAAGGGGCGGCCCGCGCACGCGTGGCGGCGCGTCAGGGGCGGGCAAGGGCGGCACCTAGAATCTCAGGGTTTGGCCTGAGTGGCATCGCCGCGGGCCGCCCGACTCCCCACCATCCAGAAGAACCGACCATGAGCCTGCACAACGTGACGCCCGGCCCGAAGGCCCCCGAGCAGTTCAACGTGATCATCGAGATCCCGATGAACGGCGACCCGATCAAGTACGAGGTCGACCACGAATCCGGCGCGCTGTTCGTCGACCGCTTCATGAGCACGGCCATGCACTACCCGTGCAACTACGGCTACATCCCCAACACGCTGGCCGACGATGGCGACCCGGTCGACGTGCTCGTCATCACGCCGGTGCCGCTGATCCCGGGCGTGGTCGTCACCTGCCGCGCCCTGGGCATGCTGAAGATGGACGACGAGGCCGGTGGCGACAACAAGCTGCTGGCGGTGCCGATCGACAAGATCCTGTCGATCTACTCGCAGTGGCAGAAGCCCGAAGACCTGAACCCGATGCGGCTGAAGACCATCCAGCACTTCTTCGAGCACTACAAGGATCTGGAGCCCGGCAAGTGGGTCAAGGTGCTGGGCTGGGAAGGCCCGGAGGCGGCCAAGGTGGAGATCACCACCGGCATCGCCAACTACGCGAAGAAGGGCGCCTGAGCCGGCGCCGCACTCAGGCCGCGCCGCCCGGTGCGGCCTTGAACGGGTTGCGCTCGCGCAGCTCGTCCACGTAGGCGGCGACACCGTCGCCTTCGCGTTCCAGGAAGTCGGCCACGGCGCTGGCGAAGCGCTCGTCGCGCAGCCAGTGCGCCGAATGCGTGGCCACCGGCAGCAGGCCGCGGGCCATCTTGTGCTCGCCCTGCGCGCCGCCCTCGAAGCGCAGAAAGCCCTCGGCCAGGCACCAGGCCAGCGGCTGGTAGTAGCAGGCCTCGAAGTGCAGGCAGCTCACGGCCTCGGTGGCGCCCCAGTAGCGGCCCCAGGCGGTGCGGCGCGGGCGGTCGATGGCGATCAGCGAGGCGGCGATGGGCGGGCCGTCCTCGCTGCCGCGGCGCGCCACGAACATCAGCCAGTGCTCGGGCATCGTCGCCGCCATGCGGGCGAAGAAGTCGCGCGTCAGGTACGGCGTGCTGTGGTGTGCCGCGTAGGTGAGCGTGTAGCAGTGGTGGAAGAAGTCCCACAGCGCCGGCGTGATGGCCTCGCCCTCGTGCACGCTGAACACCACGCCCTGCTCGGCCACGCGGCGTCGCTCCTGCTGGATCTTCTTGCGCTTGTCGCGCTGCATGCGCGCCAGCAGGGCGGTGAAGTCGGGCGCCAGGTCGGCCGCGTCCTGCGTCCAGTGGAACTGCACGCCCTGTCGCATCAGCCAGCCGTCGGCCTGCAGCGCCGCGCGGTCGGTGTCGTCGACGAACAGCAGGTGGGCTGACGAGAGCCGGCGGTCGAGTGCGGCCACGCGCCGCAGGGCCTTGAGCAGTGCCGCGCGCGCGTCGGTGTCCTCGGCCAGCAAGCGCGTGCCCGGCACCGGCGTGAACGGCACGGCGCCCAGCAGCTTGGGGTAGTAGCGCAGCCCGTGGCGCTGGTAGGCGTCGGCCCAGGCCCAATCGAACACGTACTCGCCGTAGGAGTGCGACTTGGCGTAAAGCACCACAGCGGCGACGAGGCGGTCACCCCGTTCGAGCGTCAGGAAGCAGGGCGCCCAGCCCGTGGCGGCCACCGCGCTGCCGCTGGCGTGCAGCGCCGCGAGGTACTCGTGCCGCATGAAGGGCGTGGGCGAGGGCTGCGCCTCCAGCAGTGCGTTCCAGGCGGCGGCGTGCAGCGACGCCGGGTCGTCGCAGACCCGGACGCGATAATCCGGCTCCAGTTTCTCGAGGTCGATCGTCATGTCCATCGCTGCGTCCGCCGCCGGTGCGGCCCGTCCCCCGGTGAGGGTCGCGCTGGCCCAGATCAACGCGACGGTCGGCGATCTCGACGGTAACGCAAGGCTGATCGAGGCCGCGGCCCGCGCCGCGCAGGCGCAGGGTGCCGCCCTGTTGTTGGCGCCGGAACTGGCGCTCACCGGCTACCCGCCCGAAGACCTGCTGCTGCGCCCGGCCTTCATGAGCGAGAGCGCGCGTGTGCTCCAAGCGCTGGCGGAGCGGCTGGCCGACTGCCCCGGCTTGGCCGTGGTCGTGGGTCATCCCCACCAGTTCAATGACCGGGGCGGTTGGCGCACGCGCTCGGTGGCCGTGGCCGAGCGCCACAACGCGGCCTCGGTGCTGCAGGGCGGGCGCATCACCGGCACGTATGCCAAGCGCGAGCTGCCCAACTACCAGGTCTTCGACGAGCGCCGCTACTTTGCCAGCGGGCGCGATGCCGGCCTGCCGCCACTGGTGTTCGAGGCCGGCGGCCGGCGTTTCGGCGTGCTGATCTGCGAAGACGCCTGGTTCGACGAGCCCGGCCAGGCCGCGCGCGCGGCCGGCGCCGAGGTGCTGTGCGTGCTGAACGCCAGCCCCTTCCACCTCGACAAGGCCGGCGAGCGCGAAGAGCGCATGGCTGAACGCGCGCGCGCCACGGGCTGCCCGCTGCTGTTTTCGCACCTCGTGGGCGGGCAGGACGAGGTGGTGTTCGACGGCGCCTCTTTCGTGCTCGATGCCGAGGGCCGCGTTGGCGCCCGCGCAGCCAGTTTCGAGCCGGCGCTGCTGCTGGCCGACATCGACGGCGGTGGCAGCGTCAGCGGCACGGTGGCGCCGCTGCCCGAGCCCGAGGCCCAGGCGTGGCAGGCGCTGGTGGTGGGCGTGCGCGACTACCTCGGCAAGAATGGTTTCCCGGGCGCGATCATCGGCCTGTCCGGCGGCATCGATTCAGCCCTGGTGCTGGCGGTGGCGGTGGACGCACTCGGCGCCGACAAGGTGCGCGCCGTGATGATGCCCAGCCGCTACACGGCCGACATCTCCTGGCTCGACGCCCGCGACATGGCCGCGCGCCTGGGCGTGCGCTACGACGAGATCGCCATCGAACCGATGTTCGATGCCTTCCGCGCCGGCCTGGCGCCGCAGTTCGCCGGCCTGGCGGAAGACACCACCGAAGAGAACCTGCAGGCCCGCATCCGCGGCACGCTGCTGATGGCGCTGTCCAACAAGACCGGCGCCATCGTGCTGACCACCGGCAACAAGAGCGAGATGGCCACCGGCTACTGCACGCTCTACGGCGACATGGCCGGCGGCTTTGCCGTCATCAAGGACGTGGCCAAGACGCTGGTCTACCGGCTCGCGGAATGGAAGAACCACCAGCCGGTGCACCGCGCCGACGGCACCGTGGGCCCGGTGATCCCGGAACGCATCATCACGCGCCCGCCCTCGGCCGAGCTGCGCCCCGACCAGACCGACCAGGACAGCCTGCCGCCCTACGAGGTGCTCGACGCCATCCTGGCCCGCTACATGGAGGACGATG
>JAIXTY010000358.1 GCA_027483705.1 Rubrivivax sp. | reverse complement strand
GCCTTGCGCACCTCGGGCTTCAGGCCCCGGGGCGCGGCCACGGCCTGCCACGAATAGACGTCGGCGCCGCGCACGCCGGTCTCGGCCATCGTCGGCACTTCGGGCAGCAGCGGCGAGCGCTTGTCGGCCGTGATGGCCAGCGCGCGCAGCTTGCCGGCGCGCACGTGCTGGATCACGGAGTTGATGTTCTGGAAGCCGGCGTCGACCTGGCCGCCCAGCAGATCGGCAATGGCCGGGCCGCCGCCCTTGTAGGGCACGTGCACGCCGGTCGTGCCGGTCTGCTGCCAGAAGAGCTCGGCGGTCAGGTGGTCGGAGCTGCCGTTGCCCGAGGACGCGAACGTCATCTTCGCCGGGTTGGCGCGGTGGAAGGCGATGACGTCGGCCATCGACTGGTGCGGCGAGTTCGCCGGCACCACCAGCAGGTTGGGCGCCTGCACGGCGATGCTGATGAAGTCGAAGTCCTTGGTCGCGTCGTAGGGCGCGTTCTTCAGCAGGTGCGGCACGATGACGAAGGGCCCGAGCGAGGCCACGAGCACGGTGTGGCCGTCGGGTGCCGAGCGCACCACCTGCCCGGCGCCGATGGTGCCGGTGGCGCCAGCCCGGTTCTCCACCACCACGGGCTGGCCGAAGCGGGCCTGCAGCGGCGGGGCGATGGCGCGAGCGATCTGGTCACTGGAGCCACCCGGCGGGAACGGCACCACCAGCGTGATCGGCTTGTCCGGAAACGCCCAGGCGGCAGACCACGGGGCCAGGGCGGCGGCGGTGAACGTCAGGGCGGCCAGCAGGGCGCGCCGGGGCAGCGTCAGCGTCATGGGTGCGTCTCCGGAGGGGGCGGCTGGCTTGCGGAGGCAGCCCAATCGCTCGGTCTTGTTGTAGGTCATCGTACAACCTAAGGCCAGCGGAGTGCCTCGCGCAAACCCGAGATCCGACTCAGCTGGCCACGGCCGCCGCCAGCCGGCGCCGGCGTTCGCGGCTGTTGGCCAGGTGCGTGCGCATGGCCGCGCGCGCGGCCTCGGCGTCGCCGGCGGCGATGGCGTCGAGGATGCTCTCGTGCTCGACGTTGACGCGCCGCAGGTAGGCCTTCTGCTCGGCGCTGCGCTCCACCGTGCCGGCCAGCCGCGCGCGCGGGATGGCGCCGTGGCCGAGCGCGCCGATCAGGTCGGCGAAGCGCGTGTTCTGCGTCGCGCGGGCGATGCCGGCGTGGAAGGCGAAGTCGGGCGCGACGGCGTCGCGGCCGGCCTCCACCGCGTCGGCGAAGGCCGCCACGGCCTCGCGCAGCGTGGCCAGGTCGGCCGGCGTGCGGCGCTGCGCGGCCAGTGCAGCGGCCTCGGTCTCGATGGCGATGCGCAGTTCCAGCACCGCGATCACGTCCTGCAGCGTCGCCAGCTGTTCGGGCGCCACGCGGAACGGCGCCGCCTGCCCGCTGCCGACGACGAAGGTGCCGATGCCGTGGCGTGTCTGCACGAGCCCAGCGGCCTGCAGCTTGGACAGCGCCTCGCGCACCACCGTGCGGCTGACGCCGAACTCGCCCATGATGGCCGCCTCGGTGGGCAGCCGCTCGCCGTCGGCGTAGCGCTGCTCGCGGATGCGCGCGCCCAGCGCGTCGACGAGTTCCAGCGCCAGCGATCTCGGCCGGCGCCGCGGCCAGCCCGGCGTGGCGGAGGCGGGTTCGTCCATGGCGCGATGCTATCGGACGTCACACAAGTTCTTGCCTCAGCCGGCGTCGCCCTCATCCACATGGCTGGACAAAACATCCAGGATGATGGAATCATCCCGCCATGCCGATGCCCGAAGCCCCGGAACCCCTGAACGCCCGCATCGCCGCCCGCGTGCAGGCCCTGCGCGCCGAGCGCGGCCTGTCGATCCAGGCGCTGGCGGATCGTTCGGGCGTGAGCCGCTCGATGATCTCGCTCGTCGAGCGTGGCGAGGCCAGCGCCACGGCCGTGGTGCTGGAGCGCCTGGCCTCGGGTCTGGACGTGATGCTGTCGGCGCTGTTCGAGGCCGCGCCGCCGGCCGCGGCCGCGGCCTCGCCCATCGCCCGCCGCGACGAGCAGCCGCAGTGGCGCGATCCGGCCTCGGGCTACCGCCGCCGCGCCGTGTCGCCGCCGCAGCAGGGACAGCCCTTGCAGATCGTCGAGGTGCAGCTGCCGGCGCAGGCCGTGGTGGGCTTCGACCATGTCATCCGCCGCCACCGCGTGTTCCAGCAGGTATGGCTGCTCGAGGGCGAGCTCGAGGTCACGCTGGGTGAGATCCCGCACCACCTGCACGAGGGCGACTGCCTGGCCATGACGCTGGACCAGCCCGTGCAGTTCCGCAACCCGACGCGGCGCGCCGTGCGCTACGCCGTCGTCATCCACGAGACGAGCACCGCCCGATGAACGCACCGCCCGCCATCCGCATCCGGCGCCTGGCCGCCGCCGAGACGCTGCCGCTGGACGGCCTGGCCGCGCTGACCATCGACTGCGTCGACGGCGGCGCCTCCATCGGCTTCATGCACCCCTTGTCGGAGGCGCAGGCGCGCGGCTTCTGGCAGCGCGTGGCGGCCGGCGTGGCGGCGGGCGAACGCGCGCTGCTGGTGGCCGAAGACGACGCCGGGGTCGTCGGCACCGTGCAGCTGATCCTGGCCCAGCCCGACAACCAGCCGCACCGCGCCGACCTGGCCAAGCTGCAGGTGCACCGCCGCGCGCGCCGCCGTGGCCTGGCCGAGGCGCTGATGCGCGCCGCCGAGGCCATGGCCGCCGATTGCGGCAAGACCCTGCTGGTGCTGGACACCGTGACCGGCAGCGCCGCCGACCGCCTCTACACACGCCTGGGCTGGCAGCGCGTGGGCGAGGTGCCCGACTTCGCGCTGTGGCCGCGCGGCGGCCTGTGCCCGACGACGTTCTTCTACAAGCGCGTGAGCGGGGTGGCGGCGACCACCGGGCCTTGATGCAGGCGCGGGGGATCGCCGCGACAGGGCCTCCAACGGCCACTAGCATCGCCCCATGAACACCTCCACCTTGCTGTCGCGGCCCGCCGTCATCGGCCTGCTGGTCCTGCTGGCCGCCTGCTCTACCACACCGCCCGAACCCCTGCTGCCCCCGCCGCCCGCGCTGCGGGTGGAAGGCGCGCCAGCCATCACGCCCTCGGCGGTGAAGGCCTTCGAGCGCTATGCCGACGTCGTGGGCCACTCGTTCGCGTCGTGGCACCCGACGCGGCGCGAGATGCTGGTGGCCCACCGTGCGCCCGGCAGCAGCACGCCGCAGATCTTTCGCCTGCGCGGCCCGATGCAACCGCTGGAGTCGCTGACCAGTGGCGCCGAAAGCGTGACCGACGCGGAGTGGGAGCCGCAACAGGGCCGCTACATCGTGTTCGAGCGCGACATCGGCGGCAACGAGGCTGCGCAGGTGTACCGGCTCGACCCAGACACGAAGGCCACGACCCGCCTCACGCCCGATGGCGAGCGTCACGCGCTGGCCGGCTGGCTGCCGAAGCAGGGGCGCCTGATCGTCAGCTCGGTGCCGCTGGACCGCACCGCCGCCGGTGGCCGCCGCACCGAGGTGACGACGCGCTTCACCGCCATCGACCCGCTGGCGCCCGACGCGCCCGGCGGCCGCCGCCTTGTCGCCGAGCTGCCGGGCCCGGGCTGGTTCAACCTCGTCGTCTCGCCCGACGAACGCCAGGCCGCCGTCACGCGCTACATCGCCGCCACGCATTCGGAGACCTGGCTGCTCGACCTGACGCACCCCGAAGGCAAGGGCGAACGCCGCCGCGTGCTGCCCGCCGCGGGCGAGACGCTGCGTGCGGCCCACTTCGCCACCGGCTGGAGCCCCGACGCGACGCAGCTCTTCCTCATCAGCGACCGCGCCAGCGAGTTCCGCGAGCTGATGCGGCTGGACGTGGCCCGCGGCGCGCTGACGCGCCTGTCGAGCCACATCCCCTGGGACCTGTCGCGCCTGGACGGCGACCCGGCGCTGCCGCTGCTGGCGGCGGCCGTGAACGTCGATGGCCGCGACGAGCTGCGCCTCTTCGACCGCGCCTCGGGCGGCGAGCGCCCCGTGCCCAGCGTGCCGCCGGGCAGCGTCAGCGATCTGCGCTTCCACCGCAGCAGCGGCGAGCTGGCCATCGTGGCCGACAGCCCGCAAGGCCCGTCGCAGATCCATGTGCTCGACCCCGCCAGCGGCCGCCTGGAGGCCTGGACCCGGCCGATCATGCCGCCCGGCCTGGACCTGAGCCAGGTGCCCGAGCAGCAGATCGTGCGCTGGAAGAGCTTCGACGGCCGCACCATCAGCGGCGTGCTCAGCCTGCCGCCGGCGCGCTTTGCCGGCAAGCGGCCGGTGGTGATGCTGATGCATGGCGGGCCCGAGGCGCAGAGCAAGGTCGGCTGGAACGGCCGCCTCAACCACCTGCTGCTCGACCGCGGCGTGGCCATCTTCGAGCCCAACGTGCGCGGCTCCAGCGGCTACGGCAAGACCTTCCTCGATCTCGACAACGGCCGCCTGCGCGAAGACAGCGTCAAGGACATGGCCGCGGCCATCGACTGGACGGCCACGCACCCGCGGCTGGATGGCAGCAAGGTCATCGTGGCCGGCGGCAGCTACGGCGGCTACATGGCGCTGGCGGCGGCCACGCGACTGGCCGACAAGATCGCCGGCGCCTACAGCAGCGTCGGCATCAGCCACTTCGTCACCTTCCTCGAGAACACCGAGAGCTACCGCCGCGACCTGCGCCGCGTCGAGTACGGCGACGAGCGCGACCCGGCGATGCGCGAGTTCCTGAACAGCATCTCGCCGCTGACCAACGCCGAGCAGGTGAAGAAGCCGCTGCTGATCACGCAAGGCAAGAACGACCCGCGCGTGCCCTGGACGGAGAGCGAACAGATCGTGCGCAAGCTGCAGGCCCGTGGCGTGCCCGTGTGGTACCTGCTGGCCGACAACGAAGGCCACGGCTTCGCGCGGCGCGAGAACGCCGACTACCAGTTCGCGACGCTGGTGCGCTTCGTCGAGGAAACGGTGCTCAGGAAGTAGCCCGGTTGTCCGTGGCGCCCTCGTGAGCCGGGCGCCGCGCCATGCCGGTGTGCACCAGGTACACCTCGCCGCCGGCATCGGCGTCGGCCTGGAAACGATCGAGCACCTGGGCGAGTTCCTGCTTCAGCTGCCGGGCCCGCGCCGCGCTCAGGCGCAGGATGCGCCAGCTGTCCAGCGGCGGGGCGCCGGCCCTGGGGCGCGTGACCACACGGCCCGCCACGCGCCCTTCGGCGTCGAGCGTGAACACCATGCCTTCGATGGTGGCCGCGGCGTCGCGCGCGATGGCGTCCTGCAACTCCTTCGCCAGGCCGCGGCTGAACGGCGCCGGGGCCAGCGCAGCGGGGATGAAGAAGCTCGCCCCGGTGCAGCGGTAGAGCTTGATGGCGCGCCCGGCGCGCGCTCGCTCCTCGACGACCTCGAGCAGGCCCAGCCGCAGCAGCTTGGTCGCCGCGTGGTGCAGCGGCTTGATGTCGAGCGCCAGCTCGCGGGCCACCTCGGCCAGGCCGCGCGGCCGCTTCGCATACTGCAGCAGGATGCGGCGCAGCCGCGAGTCGGTGAACACCGCCGCCGCCTGGGGCAGGCGCACCTTGAACTCTCTACTCTGTGGAGGGTGTTGCATGCGGAGTAGACGCGATCCTACGCTCCGCGCCGGATCAACACCGACGGGGTGAGCATGGGTCGATGGGGTGTGCTGCTGGCCGCCTGCGCGTGGATGCCGGGGGCTGGCGTGGCGAGCACGACGCCGCTTCAGGGCACGGTGGCTGCGTGCGTGGCCGAGCAGGCGAAGCAACGGCCCTTCAGTGGCGTGGTCGTGGCCGTGGCGGCCGACGCGCGCGTCGTCCACGTCAGCGGCTTTGCCGATGCCCGGGGCGCGGTGCCGATCGGCCGCGACACGCCTTTCCGCCTGGCCTCGGTGAGCAAGGTGTTCACGCGCGTGGCCATCGGCACGCTGGTCGATGCAGGCCGGCTTCGGCTCGAGGATCCGGTGCGGCGCCACCTGCCTGAACTGCCCGAGTCCTTTGCGCCGATCACCATCGCCCAATTGCTGGAGCACCGCGCGGGCGTGGCGCCGATGACGCGGCCCGACATGGCCGATGGCCCCACGATGGCCGGTGCCCGCACGGCGCGCGACCTGGTCGCGCTGGTGGCGGCCAAGCCGCTGGCGTTCGAGGCCGGCAGCCGCGAGCAGTATTCGAACGGCGGCTACCTGCTGCTGGGCGCGGTGATCGAGGCGATCTCGGGCGAGGACTACCGCCGTTATGTGGCGCGCCGCGTGTTTGCGCCACTGGGCATGCGGTCTTCGGGCTTCGACCCCGGCCCCGAGGCCGCCGTGCCGATGACGCGCCTGCGCGGGCCCGGCCAGCCGCAGGCCGACCCGCCGCAGCCGCGCATCGAGTTCGCGGCGCTCAAGGCCTCCAGCGCGGGTGATGCGCTGAGCAGTGCGGCCGATCTGGAGCTGCTCGCGCAGGCGCTGCTCGGCACGACGCTGCTGTCTGAATCGACCCGCGCGGCGGTGTTTCCCAGGCGCTCGGCGCCGTGGCGGCTGGGCCAGGCGGGCGGGTCGGCCGGCAGCAACACCGTGTGGTGGGTCTTCCCCGACAGCGGCGCCGTGCTGATCGTGCTGACGAACTTCGATCCGCCCGCGGGTGAACTGATGGGCCAGGCGCTGGCGCCCGTGCTGCTGGGCCAGCCTTGCCAGACGCAGGTGCGGCGCCCCGCGCCGCCGGGCCCTGTACCCCGTCCGCCCGAAACAGGTTAGGACAGGCACCGCCCGGCGGCGACTCGTTGCGCCACTCGCAGGTGGTCTCGCCACCCAGCTGGAACGCTGGCGCCGTGCCCAGCACCGACGCGCCGGCGATCCAGCGTCTCCACGGGGCCAAGGGTCCGTGCTCTCAGCAGCGTCAGCGGAACACGGCATGGTCGCCGAGCCCGGCGTCGGCACGCCCGCCCAGCAACGCGGCGTAGTGGGCCTGCAGCGTGTCTGTGCCGAACTCGGGCGTGGCATCCGCGTCGTAGCGGCCGGCTGCCGCATCCCACACCAGCATCGACTCGGTGGCGTAGTAGCGGCCGATGCGCGCCAGCTCGGCCTTGGCGCGCAGCGGCGGCATCACGCGGCCCAGCAGCCCCAGCGTGCCGGCGATGGCGTCGAACAGACGCACCGGCACCGGCTTCACGCGCACCTCGCGGCCGAGCAGCTGCGACAGCATCGCCACCTGGTCGAGCGGCGTGATCGCGGGCCCGGGGCCGCCGATGGGCAGCACGCGATCGTGGCGCGAGGGCTCGTCCAGGCAGCCGGCCAGGTACTCGGCCAGGTCGCGGTCGCTGATGGGCTTGCAGGCCGTGAGCCGGCCGTCGCCGAACACCAGGAAGGGCTTGCCGGCCTTCACCCGTGCCAGCTGCCCCGACAGCGACTTGAAGAAGGCCGTCGGCCGCACGATGGACCAGCGCAGACCCGAGGCCCGCAGCTCCGCCTCGAAGGCCAGCTTGGCGTGCTGGAAGGCGAGCAGCGGCTTCTGCACGCACAGCGCCGACAGCAGCACCACCTGCTGCAGGCCATGGGCGCGCAGCGCGGCCAGCAGCTGCTGGTGCGCGCGGTGGTCCACGGCCCAGGCGTCGGCCGGCTCGCCGGTGCGCGAGGCCAGGCACGACACCCAGGCGTCGGCTGTGCGGCCCGCCAGCGCCACGCGCACCAGGGCCTCGGCGTCCATCACGTCGGCTTCGCACACGCGGGCTGTGGCCGGCAGGCCGGCGTTCGGGCTCTTCGCCAGCGCGCCCGGCCGCACCACCGCCACCACCTCGTGGCCGCGCCGCAGCAGCGCCTGCACGGTGGCGCGGCCGATGGTGCCGGTGGCGCCGGTCACGATCACGTGTCGCGGGGCACTCACACCACGCGCTCCACCGACACGGCGTGGCGAGGCCGGCCTTCGGCCACGAAGCAGTCGAGGTTGTCGATCGTGGTCGCGGCGATGGCGGTGAGCGCCTCTCCGGTGAAGAAGCCCTGGTGCCCGGTGACGACGACGTTCGGGAACGTGAGCAGCCGCGCAAACACGTCGTCGCGCAGCACCTCGGCGCTGAGATCGCGAAAGAACAGGTCGCCCTCCTCCTCGTAGACATCCAGGCCCAGGCTGCCAAGCTGCCCGCTCTTCAGCGCGCGGATCACGGCCGGTGTGTCCACCACGGCGCCGCGGCTGGTGTTGACGAGCATCGCGCCGCGCTTCATCTGCGCCAGCGCATCGGCGTCGATCAGGTGGCGGGTGTCGGGCGTGAGCGGGCAGTGCAGGCTGACGACATCGCTGGCCGCCAGCAGCTCGGGCAGCGGCACGTAGCGGGCGCCCAGCGCCATGCAGGCCGGCTCGACCACCGGCGCGTGCGCCAGCAGCCGGCAGCCGAAGCCGGCCATGATGCGCGCGAAGGCCGTGCCGATCTGCCCGGTGCCGATGACGCCGAGGGTGCGGCCGACGAGGTCGAAGCCGAGCAGCCCGTCGAGCGCGAAGTTGCCCTCGCGCACCCGGGCGTAGGCCTTGTGGATCTTGCGGTTCAGCGCCAGCACCAGTGCCACCGTGTGCTCGGCCACGGCGTGTGGCGAATACGCCGGCACGCGGCCCACCGCCAGGCCCAGCGCCGCCGCCGCGGCGAGGTCGACGTGGTTGAAGCCCGCCGAACGCAGCACCACCAGCTTCACGCCACGTGCCTGCAGCAGCCCCAGCACCTCGGCGTCGAGCCGGTCGTTGACGAAGGCGCACACGGCCTCGGCGGCACCGGCCGCCGGCACCGTGCGGGCCTCGAGCCGGGCCTCGAGGAAGTCCAGCCGGTGGCGGCCGGCGGCATTGGCGCGCTCGAGGAACTCGCGGTCGTAGCGGCGGGTGCTGTAGACGGCAACGTGCATGGCCGCACCGTAGCACGACCACGCGACTGAGGGGTCTTCGCGCGACCGTCACGTCACGGTCACGAAGGCTCACGAGCATGTCGCATTTCCTTCACCGAAGCGTCACGCCCATGTCCGCCTTTCGCCGCTCCCTGATCGCCGCCGCCACCGGCGCCCTGCTGGCGCTGCCCGCCGCCGCCGCGCTCGACAGCGCCGCGCTGCGCTGGACCCAGACCCACGCCGGCGCCGGCAGCACGCCGTTCCTGTCGGAGATCGTCAGCTTCGAGGCCGCCAGCCGCACGCTGTGGGTCAGCGGCCCGAGCGGCGTGGACGTGCTCGACGCGCTCAGCGGCTCGCGCCTGGGCTTCATCGACACCAGCACCTACGGCGGCCTCAACAGCATCGCCATCCACGGTACGACCGCGGCGCTGGCCTTCGACAACACCACCGACCGTCGCCTGCCGGGACTCGTGGTGCTGTACGACACCACGACGCGCGCGCCGCTGGCCGGCACCAGCCCCATCACCGTGGGCTCGCTGCCCGACATGCTCACGTTCACGCCCGACGGCCGCAAGCTGCTGGTGGCCAACGAAGGCACGCCCAATGCGGTGGCCGACACGGCCTACGGTGTGCTCGACCCCGTCGGCAGCGTCAGCATCATCGACGTCGCCAGCCGCAAGGTCGTGGCGATGCCGGTGTTCGGCGGCATCACGCCCACCGCCAGCAACATGGGCCTGAACGTGCGCCAGCCCGGCATGGACTGGGAGCCGGAGTACATCGCCGTCAGCCCCGACGGCAGCCGCGCCTTCGTGACGCTGCAGGAGAACAACGCGCTGGGCATCATCGACCTCGCCACCAACAGCACCGTGGCCGTCGTGGGCCTGGGCAGCAAGGACTTCAACCTGCCCGGCAACCAGATCGACCCGCGCGACAGCGCCAGCGTGGCCTTCGTCAACGTGCCGGTGCGTGGCCTGTACATGCCCGACGCCATCGCCACCTACACGGTGGCCGGCCGCACCTACACCGTGATGGCCAACGAGGGCGACTTCCGCGAGGACAACGCCGACCGCACCACGGTGGGCGGCAGCGGCATCGAGTCGCGCCTGCGCGTCACCACCGATGGCCGCTTCGCGACCGGCGCACGCTCGTTCTCGATCCGCAACGAGGCCGGCGACCTGGTCTACGACAGCGGCGCCATCCTCGACCAGGCCGCGGCCGCCGCGGGCCTGTACGACGACGCCCGCAGCCGCGACAAGGGCGTCGAGCCCGAGGGCGTGGCGCTGCTGGCCATCGACGGCCGCACCTACGCCTTCATCGGCCTGGAGCGCACGCTGTCGGGCTCGGTGGCGGTGTTCGACATCACCGATCCGGCGTCCGCCAGCTTCGTGCGGCTGCTCGCCACCGACGGCAGCGGCGGCTTCGCGCGGCTGCTGCGGCCCGAGGGGCTGACGGCCTTCAGCGTCGACGGCGTGGCCTACCTCGCGGTGGCCAACGAAGGCGCCGACGGCCTGAACGCAGGCACGGCGGTGTGGCAGCTGACGCCGGTGCCCGAGCCGGGCACCTGGGCCATGCTGGCCGCCGGCCTGGCCGTGCTGGCCGGCGTGGCGCGCCGCCGCTGAGCCCGGCCGCCGCGGCTCAGCCGCGGACCAGGCCCTGCTCGAGCAGCGAGCGGGCGCAGTCGAGGATGCTCTGTGCCTCGTCGCGCGTCTGCCAGCCCAGGCGATCGCGCGTGTGCGCGGGGTCGAACGCGCGCACCGTGCCCAGCTCGGTGGCCACGGCCCGCGCCACCTTGCTGAAGGGCGCGGCCAGCCGCATCACCCAGTCGGGCGCCGTGCGCACCGGCACGCGCGCGGCCTGCGCGCCCAGGCCCTCGCGCAGCACGCGGGCCACCTCGATCATCTTCAGGAAGCGGCCCGAGGCGATGAAGCGCTCGCCGCCGAGGCCCGGGGTGACGAGCGCGCGCCAGTGCAGATCAGCGACGTCGCGCACGTCGACGATGCCGAAGCCGATGTCGGGGCAGGCGCGCACGCGGCCGTCCAGCAGCATCTTCACGAGCACCACCGAGGCCGAGTAGTCGCCGCTCCACACCGTCCCCAGCACCACCGAGGGGTTTATGGTGCAGAACTCCAG
>JAIXTY010000322.1 GCA_027483705.1 Rubrivivax sp. | reverse complement strand
GGCCTCCTGTGTGGCCGCGGCAAGATCGGCCAGCGACTGCGCCGACGGCGCGGCACCCAGCTTGCGGTGCTGCGTGAGCACCGCCGTCTTCAGGCCCGCGAACGAAAAATCGAGGTCGCCGCTGTGCAGCAGCGGGCGCGGCAGCGCAAAGGCCCTGGCATCACCCTGCTCCGCCAGCCGCGCCAGCGCCGGCCCGCCGGGATAGCCCAGACCCAGCAGCTTGGCGCTCTTGTCGAAGGCTTCGCCGGCGGCGTCGTCGATGGTCTCGCCCAGCAGCGTGTAGCGGCCCACGCCGGCCACCTGCATCAGCTGCGTGTGGCCGCCGGATACAAGCAGCGCGACGAATGGGAACGCCGGCGCCGGCGCCGCCAGAAAGGGCGACAGCAGATGCCCCTCGAGGTGGTGCACGCCCAGCGCCGGCCGGCCCAGCGCCACCGCCAGCGACACCGCCACGCCGGCACCCACCAGCAGCGCGCCGGCCAGGCCCGGGCCGCGGGTGTAGGCGACGAGGCCGATGTCGGCCGGCGCCACGACGGCGTCGGCCAGCACGCGCTCCAGCAGCGGCAGCACGCGGCGGATGTGGTCGCGCGAGGCGAGTTCGGGCACGACGCCGCCGTAGTCGGCGTGCATGGCCGCCTGGGTGTGCAGCGCCTCGGCCAGCAGGCGTGGCGGCTCGGCGGCGTCGGCCGGCGCCTCGACCAGCGCAACGCCGGTTTCGTCGCACGATGACTCGATGCCCAGCACGATCACGGCAACAGCCCTACGCCGCGAGTGGGCACGCCACTTGCAAGAGACCCCGCGACACCTTCGTCGGGTGTCGTGTCTATCTCCTCAGCAGGCCGCATGTGGGCCGCGTCCAACCTCCCTGGTGCGAGCCAGGGAGGTCTTTTTTTGGGCCCGCCGGCACCGGCTAGGGGCGTGGCGTGCACGCGCACGGTGCGCCGGCTCAGTGCTTCTCGCGCGCGTGGTTGATCGAGTACTTCGGGATCTCGATCGTCACGTCGCGCTGGGACAGGATGGCCTGGCAGCTCAGGCGCGAGGTTGGCGTCAGGCCCCAGGCGCGGTCGAGCAGGTCTTCCTCGGCCTCGTCCATCTCGCCCAGCGAGTCGAAGCCCTCCTTCACCACCACGTGGCAGGTGGTGCAGGCGCAGCTCATCTCGCAGGCGTGCTCGATGGCGATGCCGTGTTCGAGCATCGCTTCGCACAGCGAGGTGCCGGCCGGCGCCTCGATGGTGTCGCCCTGGGGCGCGTACTCGGGGTGCGGCAGGATGCGGATGACGGGCATGGGGGCTTTCAGATCTGGTCGAGGCGGCGGCCGGCCAGCGCGCGGCGGATGCCTTCGTTCATGCGGGCGGCGGCGAAGGCCTCGGTGCCCTCGGCCAGGGCCTTGACGGCGGCGTCGATGGCGTCGGCGTCGCTGCCGCCGGCGGTGGTGGCGGTGGCGGCCAGCAGCGCCTCGATGGCCTGGTGTTCGGCGGGCTGCAGCAGCGCGCCGTCGGCGGCCAGCGCGGCGCGCGTGGCCAGCAGCATGCGCTCGGCCTCGACCCGCGCTTCGCGCAGCTTGCGCGCGGCCATGTCGCCTTCGGCGTGCGCGAAGCCGTCCTTCAGCATCTGCGCGATCTGATCGTCGGCCAGACCGTAGCTGGGCTTGACGGCCACGGCGGCCTCGACGCCCGAGCCGAGCTCGCGGGCGCTGACGCTCAGCAGTCCGTCGGCATCGACCTGGAACGTGACGCGGATGCGCGCCGCGCCAGCGGCCATGGGCGGAATGCCACGCAGCTCGAATCGCGCCAGGCTGCGGCAATCGGCCACCAGCTCGCGCTCGCCCTGCACCACATGGATGGCCATCGCCGTCTGGCCGTCCTTGAAGGTGGTGAAGTCCTGCGCCTTGGCCAAGGGGATGGTGCTGTTGCGCTCGATCACGCGCTCCACCAGCCCGCCCATGGTCTCGAGCCCCAGGCTGAGCGCGATCACGTCCAGCAGCAGCAGCTCGCCGTCCTTGGCGTTGCCGGCCAGCGCGTTGGCCTGGATGGCGGCGCCGAGCGCCACGACCTCGTCGGGGTTGACGTCGGTCAGCACCGGGCGGCCGAAGAGCGCGCTGACGCGGTCGCGCACCAGGGGCATGCGGGTGCTGCCGCCCACCATCACGACGCCTTGCACCTCGTCGGCGGCCACCTTGGCGTCACGCAGCACCTTGCGCACGGCGGCGAGCGTGCGCTCGACCAGCGGCGTGGCCACGGCGTCGAGCTGCGCGCGGCTCACGGCCACGCGGCAGTCGCGGCCGGCGACGGTGGCCTGCCAATCCACGGTGTCGGCGCTGCTGAGCGCCTCTTTCGTGGCCCGCGCGGCGATCAGCGCGCTGCGGCGGTCCTGCGATGAGAGGTGGCTGGCATCGATGTCGGCCTGCGCCAGTGCCCAGTCGGCCAGCGCGTGGTCGATGTCGTCGCCGCCGAGGGCCGCGTCACCACCCGTGGCCACGACCTCGAACACGCCCTGCGTCAGGCGCAGCAGGCTGATGTCGAAGGTGCCACCGCCCAGGTCGTACACGGCGTAGAGGCCCTCGCTGCCGTGGTCCAGCCCGTAGGCCACCGCGGCGGCTGTGGGCTCGCTGATCAGGCGCAGCACCTCCAGACCGGCCAGCTGCGCGGCGTCTTTCGTGGCCTGGCGCTGGGCATCGTCGAAGTAGGCGGGCACGGTGATGACGGCGCCGTGCAGATCGCTGTCGAAGCTGTCTTCGGCACGTTGGCGCAGGGTGGCCAGGACTTCGGCCGACAGCTCCACCGGCGACTTCAGCCCGGCCCGCGTGGCCACCGCCACCATGCCGGGCTGGTCTACCAATTCGTAGGGCAGCTTGTCGCGGCCGGCCACGTCGGCCCGGCGGCGGCCCATCAGGCGCTTGAACGAGGCCACGGCGTGCGCGGCGTCATGCGCCTGCGCGGCGAGGGCCTCGTGCCCGATACGCCGGCCACCGCCTTCGGGGTAGTGCACGGCGCTGGGCAGCAGGATGCGACCCTGCTCATCCGGCAGGCACTCGGGCACGCCGTGGCGCACGGCGGCCACCAGCGAGTTGGTGGTGCCGAGGTCGATGCCCACGGCGATGCGGCGCTGGTGCGGGTCCGGCGCCTGGCCGGGTTCGGAGATCTGCAGGAGGGCCATGGAAAAGGGTTCGGGTTCAGGCCGCCAGCAGGCGATCCAGGCGTTGCGCCAGTGACTCACGGAAACGGCTGACGAACATCAGCGCGCGCACCTGCGCGGCGGCGGCCGCCGTGTCGCCCTGCTCGTCGAG
>JAIXTY010000032.1 GCA_027483705.1 Rubrivivax sp. | reverse complement strand
GCGGGATCACGTGGTCGCCGGGCTTCAGCGACGTGACGCCCGCGCCCACCTCGCGCACGATGCCCGCGCCCTCGTGGCCCAGGATGGCGGGGAACAGGCCCTCGGGGTCGGCGCCCGAGAGCGTGTACCAGTCGGTGTGGCAGATGCCGGTGGCCTTGATCTCCACCAGCACCTCGCCGGCCTGCGGGCCGGCGAGATCGACGTCTTCGATGGTGAGCGGGGCGGCGGCCTTCCAGGCCACGGCGGCGCGGGTCTTCATGGGTGCGTGCTCCGGGCGGCGGCGCGGCGGCCGCGGTGCCCGGGAGTGTCCCACGCGGGAACGCCCGGCCTCGGCCGTGCTCAGTGCTGGCCGCGCACGTGGTGCATCGGGTCGAGCAGCTCGCCGCGCAGCAGGGCCAGCGGCGCCTTGCGGTAGGTCATGAAGTCGTGGAAGGGGTCGGTGAGGATCTTCGTCGCCCAGGCCAGGCCCTCGGTCACGTTCTTGAGGAAGAACAGGTGCACCGTGCGGAACAGCAGCCCGGCCACGCCGAGCGCGAACCAGGCCATGCCCACGTCGTGCAGCCACCCGTCGAAGCCCACCGCCGGCTCGATGAGCCCGCCCAGCGACGGCACGAGCCACAGAACCACGGGGATCGCCAGCCACACCGCGTGCAGCACGATCTTGCGGCTCAGGTTGTAGCCGACCTTGATGTCTTCCTTGTGCTGGAAGCTGGCGTCGTTGATGTGGTCGTAGCCCTTCGGCTCGAAGAAGAAGTGGCCCGACTGGCGCGTCGTCATGCCGACGCCCCAGCCGATGAGCGCGGCCAGCGCGGGGTCGTAGAACACCACGACGTAGGCGACCAGGAAGCTGATCGCGCTGACGAAGTGCAGCGACTGGTTGATGCGGCTCTGGTGGTAGTAGCGGTGGTCGTCCCAGCGCTGCGTCTTCAGGGTCTCGAGGAACTCGGTGACAAAGGCACTCACGGCATCGCTCTCCGGGCTGTGAATCGGTGACGGCATGGTGACCGTCGCGGGTGAAGAGGCCGTGACGGTTTCGTGGCGGCACCGAGTCGCCCCGCTTGTCATCAGGTTGTTGCGCAACGGACTTAACTTTCACGCATGACGCCGCACCGTGACGACACTCTCACCGTCGATGCCTTCATGCCCGCGCGGCGTTCGCTGCGCGTGGCCGTGGTCACCGAGACCTGGCCACCCGAGGTGAACGGCGTCGCCGCCACCGCGGCCCGCGTGGTGGCTGAACTGCGCGACCGCGGCCACGAGCTGCAGGTCATCCGCCCGCGGCAGCACCACGGCGACGACGCGGCCCAGGAGCCGGGCTACGCCGAGGTGCTGATGCGTGGCCTGCCGATCCCCCGCTACCCGCAGCTGAAGATGGGCGTGCCCTCGCGACGGGCGCTCTTGCGCCTGTGGGGCCTGACCCGGCCCGACGTGGTGCACATCGTCACCGAGGGCCCGCTGGGCTGGAGTGCGCTGCAGGCGGCGCAGGCGCTGAAGTTGCCGGTGGTGTCGGACTTCCGCACCAACTTCCACGCCTACAGCCGCCACTACGGCGTGGCCTGGCTGCAGCGGCCCATCGTCGGCTACCTGCGCAAGTTCCACAACCGCACGGCCTGCACGATGGTGCCGACCGAGGGCCTGCGCGCCGAGCTGCAGGCCGAGGGCTTCCACAACCTGCGTGTCGTGGCGCGCGGGGTCGACACGGGGCTGTTCGATCCGGCCCGCCGCAGCGACGAGCTGCGCCGCCGCTGGGGCGCGGGCCCGCGCGACCTGGTCGCGCTGCACGTCGGCCGCATTGCACCCGAGAAGAACCTGGAGACGCTGATCGCGGCACACGCCGCGATGCGCCAGCGCAACCCGCGCGTGGCCCTGGTGATGGTCGGCGACGGGCCCTCGCGCGCGGTGATGGAGCAGCGTTGTCCGGACGCGCACTTCGCCGGGCTGCAGCGCGGCGAGGTGCTGGCCACGCATTACGCGAGCGCCGACGTCTTCCTGTTCCCGAGCCAGACCGAGACCTACGGCAACGTGCTGCCCGAGGCCATGGCCAGCGGGCTGGCCGCCGTGGCCTACGACTACGCGGCCGCCGGCCAGCTGGTGCGCCACGGGCACAGCGGCCTGCTCGCGCCGCTGGGCGACGAGCCGGCGTTCTGCCGCGCCGCCGCGCGCCTGGCCGACGATCCGGCCGAGGTGCGCATGCTCGGTGTCGAGGCGCGCCTGGAGGCGCGCAAGCTCGACTGGGGCCGCATCGCGCGCGAGGTCGAGTCCGAGTACCTGGCCGCGCTCGGCACGGCGCCTCACCTCAGGGCAGCGACGCTGGCGCCTCACGGGGCCTGAAGGCCTGCATCAGGCCGGCCACGCCGGCGGCGACCATCAGGCCCAGACCAGCCAGCAGGGCCTGCACCCCGCCGCCGCCGGCCAGCCACGCGGCGTGCAGGCCCAGCAGGGCCAGGATGCTCGTGTTCTCGGCCAGGTTCTGCGCGGCGATGGCGCGCCCCGTGCTCACCAGCGCATGGCCACGCTGCTGCAGCAGCGCGTTGAGCGGGACCACCAGCACGCCGCCGATCGCGCCGAGCACGAACAGCACCGCGAAGGCCACCGCGGCCTGCTGCACCACCAGGGCCGCCAGCGCCAGCCCGAGCCCCAGCAGCACCCCGAGCGGCAGCAGCTGGCGAGCCGCGGCCATCGGCACATGGCGGCCCGCCCAGACGGCACCGACCACGAGCCCGGCCGCCACCGCCAGCGGCAGCGTGCTGGCCTGGTGCAGCGGCATCGACAGCACCTCGCCGGCCCACTGCAGCACGGCCACCTGCAGCACCGCCGCGGCGCCCCAGAACAGCGTCGTCACGCTCAGCGACAGCGCGGCGTCGGCGTCGCGCCAGAGCTGCTGCCAGGTCGTGACGAACGCCCGCCACGGCGGTGGCGCCGCAGTCCGGCGCGGTGCTGGCGCGCCGCCCGCGGGCAGCCACTTCAGCAGGGCCAGCGCCAGCAGCTGCACGCCCAGCAGCACCAGCGCCGCGGTGGTGGCGCCGCCGCCCTCGGGTCGCACCAGCCAGCCACCCAGGCCGATGCCGGCCACCGCCGCGACCACGATCGATGCCTCCAGCCACGCGTTGGCGGCGACCCAGTCCCGCGGGTCCACACGAGCCGCCATCCAGCCATAGCGGGCCGGGGCGGCCGCGGCGGCGCCGACGCCGGCCAGCATCAGCGCCCACAGCGGATGCAGGCCCGTCACCAGCAGACCGACGCCGGCCGCCTTGAGCAGCGTCGTGATCTGCAGCACCCGCCGCTGCGGCCAGGCATCGGCCCAATGGCCCACCCACGGGGCCAGCAGCACATAGGCCAGCGTGAACACCAGCTTGAGCACCGGGGCCCACCAGGCCGGCAGCGCGAGCTCGGCCAGCCGCGCCATGCCCACGACGAGCAGGGCGTGATCCGCCAGCGCCGACAGGCCCTGGGCCGTCACGAGCAGGGGCAGGCCGCCGGGGCCGGCGGGCGTTGTGCGCTTCGTCACGGGCTGCCGAGTGGACGCGGCAACGATGACGCCGTGATGAGGGCCGGCGCGGGCCCCGCTCAAGGCGAGCCGGGCAATGCCGAAATCCCGGGACCAGCCTGCGGAGGACGCCGCAGCCACGACCCCATGCACAAGAAGATCCCTGTCTCCGAACTGCGCGTCGGCATGCATCTGCTGCGGCTGGAGGGTTCGTGGATCAGTCACCCGTTCTGGCGCACGCGCTTCGTCATCGACGACCCGCGCACGTTGGCCGAGGTGCGCGCCAGCGGCGTGAAGGCGTGCTGGATCGACACGGCACTCGGTGTGGACGTCGCCGCGCCGGACGAGCCCGCCCCGACGCCGGCCCCCGCGGCCGCGGCCGGCGGTGATGCGCGCCTGCCCAGCCCCGGCGCGCCGCGTGCACTGCCGGCCCGCAACGAGTTCAGCGCGGAGCTGCGCGAAGCCGCCGCCGTCTGCAGCCAGGGCCGGCGGGCCGTGGTGGCCATGTTCAACGAGGCCCGCATGGGCCGCACCATCGACGCCGAAGCCTGCCTGCCGCTGGTGGACGACATCGCGCAGTCGGTGATGCGCAACCCGGGCGCCCTGGTGAGCCTGGCGCGGCTGAAGACCCGCGACGACTACTCCTACATGCACTCGGTGGCCGTGTGCGCGCTGATGGTGGCGCTGGGTCGCCGCATCGGCCTGTCGGAGGACGAATGCCGCGAGGCCGGCCAGGCCGGCCTGCTGCACGACATCGGCAAGGCGCTGATGCCGCTGGAGGTGCTGAACAAGCCGGGCAAGCTCACCGACGAGGAGTTCGCCATCATGCGCGAGCACCCCGTGCGCGGCCACGAGCTGCTGACCGAGGGTCGTGCGGCCACGGCCGTGACGCTGGACGTGGCGCTGCACCACCACGAGCGCATCGACGGCACCGGCTACCCGCACCAGCTGGCCGGCGAGTTCATCGACCGCCTGGCGCGCATGGGCGCCATCTGTGACGTCTACGACGCCATCACCTCCAACCGGCCCTACAAGGCGGGCTGGGACCCGGCAACCTCCATCGCCCGCATGGCCACCTGGAGGGGTCACTTCGACACCACGCTGTTCGCGGCCTTCGTGCAGAGCCTGGGCATCTACCCCACGGGCTCGCTGGTGCGGCTGGAGTCGCAGCGCGTGGCCGTGGTGGCCGAGCAGAACGAGGCCGCGCTCACCGCGCCGGTGGTGGTGGTCTTCTACAGCCTGCGCATGGCGATGCCGCTGGTGCCGCAGCGGCTGGACCTCTCGAAGCCCGGCACCCAGGACCGCATCACCGGCCGCGAGGAGGTGCCGCCCGGGCACTACGGCAAGGTCGATGATCTGTGGGCCGATCCGGAGGTGATGAAGGCGATGCGCAGCTAGGACCGGCTCGCGCCTGCATGCGCGAGCCTCCACCCGCCGCCCCAAGGTCCGCAGGGACCTTGGGGCCCCTCGGCGGGTGGTCCCCCCGGCAGGAATCGAACCTGCATCTGGCGCTTAGGAGGCGCCCGTTCTATCCATTGAACTACGGCGGGCGGGTGGGGCTCGCGGGGCGGGCGTTCAGCGCGGCGAGATCACCGATTTTCTCATGGCCGCGTCGGCCGGCGTCTGCTGGAAGCGCCAGGTCCAGATGACGTCCAGCGAGTTCTCCAGGCCGCTCTGCGCACGCAGCGTGAAGCGCTGCGCGATGCGGTAGGTGAGCTGCCAGGTGCCGGTGGTGGCGTTGACGCCGCGTTCGTAGCCCAGGTACCAGCGCCGCGACAGCTGCTTGCCCAGGCTGACCACCGTCTCGCGCACGTCGGTGTCGCCCTGGCGCAGGCTGACGTCGTCGATGCCAAGGCGGCTGAGCAGCTGGTCGGCCGGCGCGTCGCCCTCGCCCGACAGCAGCGCCACGGCGGCGCGCTGCAGCAGCGCGGTGTCGTTGCGGCCCAGGCCGTCGGGCGCGCGGCCCAGCACCAGCCACGACAGCTTCTCGGTCTCGCCCATGTCGGGCTCGGAATACAGCCGCACGCGCGGCGTCACCACCGTGCCGGTGATGGCCACGCCCACGCGCACGTCGATGTTCGGGCGCAGGGCCAGGATGTCCAGCCGCGGGTCGTCGGCCGGGCCGATGAAGGTGATGATGCCGCGCTCGATCTCGAGCTTCTGGCCGTAGGCGGCGTAGGTGCCCTGGTCGGTGCGGATGCTGCCGTTGATGGCCAGGCGGCCGCCCGGCGTGCTGAGCTTGAGCCCGCCGCGCAGCCCGGTGTCCAGGCCGCGGCCCTTGATGCGCAGCTTCTCGCCGAGGTCGAGCTCCAGGTTGAGCGCGAAGTTGCGCTTCGGCGCCGGCTCCTCGCGCTCGGCCGTGCGGCCGTCGCCCGGGCGCTGCACCGTGACGTCGTCGTCGAGCGACGGCGCGTCGCTGCGGCTGGCGTCGAACAGGCCCTCGTCCAGCGCGAAGCGGCCGTCGAGCTGCCCGCGCTCGGGCGTGAACAGCAGCTGCGCGCTACCGCTGGCCACCGCGTTGCGGTCGACGCGGCCGATGACGCGGAACTTCTTCGCCTCGATCGCCAGGCGGGCGCGCGGCTGCGTGCCGAGCTCGGCCTCGCCGGTGACGCTGAGCGTGCCCTCGCCGCTCTTCACGCTCATCTGTTCGATGCGCGCGCGGTCGCCGTCGAGCTTGATGGCCAGCGTGCCGTCGCTGACGCTGATGCCCTGCAGCAGGTTGCGCACGGCGATCCGCGTGCCGCTCACGTCGCCCGTCAGCTGCGGCCGGCCCAGCGTGCCCGAGAGCTGGGCCTGCGTGCGCAGCTCGCCGGCCAGCCGCCAGCCCGCCGGCACCCAGGGCCCCCAGATGCCGATGTCGGCCACGCGCGCCTGCAGCGAGCCCGTCAGCGGCGCGCTGTCGGGCGGGCGGCGGCTGTCGGGCGTCGTCTGCACGGTGGCCGAGCCCGAGACCTCGCCGAGGCTGCGGCCGCGGAACAGCGGCGTCATCGTCCAGCGGCCGTCGCGCGCGACGAGGCCCAGGCGCACGTCGGTCAGGCCCAGCAGCAGCAGGCCCTCCTCGCTGGAGATGTGCAGGTCGCCGTCGCGGCGCTCGAACACCAGGTCGGCCTCCATGCGCTCGCCCATGCGCAGGTCGACCTTCGCGGCCAGCCGCAGGTCGCCCTCCCAGCCGATGCCGGGCTGCACGCGCCGCAGCAGCGGCGCCAGGCGGAAGGGCTCGATGTCGGCGCGCAGCTGCACGTCGGTGCGGGCCTCGCCGAGCTGCACGTCCAGGCCGTCCCAGCGCAGGGCCAGCACGTCGCTGAGCTGCACGCGGCCGGCGCCGGCGCGCACCGACTTCAGCGCGTAGCCGGGGCCGAATTCGAGCGTCGCGTCCAGGTCGCCGGCCTGCAGCCAGGTGGCCGAGGGCGCGGTGTCGGCCTCGCTGCCGTCCCAGCCGCCGACGACCAGGCGCTCCACGCGCGCCTGCCAGCGCCCGCCGCCGTCGGCGCTGTCGCGCCAGCCGCCGCGGGCCACGAGCTGCGCGCGCGTGCCGGTTTCGCTGCGCGCGCCCACCAGCTTCAGCAGCACCGGCGGCGGCGACAGCGGCGCGGCGGCGCCGATGTCGATGCGGTGCGAGGCCAGCGTGCCGTCCACCGTGGCGCGCAGGTGGTCGGCGCGCTGCTCGCCCTGCACGAGGCCGCCGAGGTCGACCGAGGCCGACAGCGTGCGTTCGCCGGCGGTGTCCAGGCGCCATTGCGCGCGGCCCTGGGCCAGCTCCAGCGTGCCCAGCTGCAGCTGCGAGACGCGCGCGCTGCCGGCCGTGCGCAGCGCCGGCCAGCGGCCCTCGGCACCCACCGTCATCGTGATGCTGCCGCGGCGGGGCGCCCAGGCCTGGGCGGCCGGGTCCAGCGCAAACAGCGGCGCCAGCCCCGCCAGCGCGTCGGCCTGCAGCTCGGCGTTCCAGCGGTCGCCGGCGCCGTTGCCCATCGGGTCGGCCCGGCCTTCGATGCGCAGCTGGTTGCCGCCGACGCGCAGGTCGCCGCGCAGCAGCGCGGTGGCCGGTGCCGCCGCCTGCGTGTAGCCCAGCGTGATGTCGGCCGACAGCGGCACGCCCGCGAGCTGCGAGTCCTGCACGCGCACGCGCCCGTTGCCGGCCACGCGCTGCAGCAGGGCCAGCGGCGGTAGCGTGGCGGCGTTGCCCGGCAGCCGTCCGTCGAAGGCCCAGCCGCCCGACAGCCGGTGCGGCCCGCGGCGCCAGGGCGAATCGGCCTCGCCGGGCCACCACGGCAGGGGATCAAAGTCGACGATGCTGCCGGTGGTGGCCAGCTGCCACTCGGCGCGTTCGCCGGGGCCTGTGCGTTCCAGCAGCAGCTTGGCGTCGGCCTGGGCGCTGCCGGCCACGGCGCGCAGGCGCGGCACGTCGAGGCGGCGCTCGTTGGCCTCGCCGTTCATCGTCAGGCGCACCGGCAGCGGCGTGCCGTCGAGCTGGCCGGTGAGGTCGAGCGACCAGGTCACGGTGGGCGCCGGCGGCGCGGCCGGCTTCGGTGCCTGCGGGTCGGGCGATGGCAGCCCGGCCAGGCGCAGCGCCAGCGGGCCCGACAGCCGCATCGCCGGGGCGCGCTGGTCCAGCCGGGCCGGCGCCACGGCGTCGAGCGTGCCCTCGAGCGCCAGCGTCGGGCCCTCCCACAGCGCCTTCAGCTGCACGCGCCCGGCGCTGCGCGTGCCGTCGGCCAGCAGGACCTCGGCGCGCTCGAGCTCCAGGCGGTCGGGGCGGGCCAGCGAGCCGCTCAGGTCGGCCGTCAGCTTGGCCACCGGCACGCGCTGCTGGTCCCAGCGGCCGGGCTGGGCGTTGTTGATCGCCAGGCGCGCGAAGGCCGGTGCGTCGCGGGCCGCCATGCGCAGCGAGGCCTCGCCGCTGAGCCGCGTGCGGGGGGCCTGGGCGTGCAGCGCGGCGAGGTCGAGATCGCGCGTGCGCAGCGACAGCTCGTCCACCGGCCAGGCGTCCAGCGGGCGCAGCGTGGCCGCGAGCTCGGCCGACGGCGCCGGCTGCCCGGCCGCTGCCGGCCCCTGCAGGCGGGCGGCCAGTGCCAGCTGCCGCACCGGGCCGGCCAGCGACAGCTGCGCCGTCCACGGGGGCAGCGTGCTGCCGGGGGCGGGCGCCACCGAGGCCGTGGCCTGCAGCGGCAATGGCGCCGCGGTGCCCAGGCGCGCGGCCAGCGTGGTGCGCACGCCCTCGGCCGTGGCGGCCAGCTGGGCCACGCGGTGTTCGCCGCCGGGCTGCGGGTCGACGACGAGGCCGTCGAGCTCGATGTCGGTGACGGCCGGCTGCGCGTCCACCTGCAGGCGGCCCACGCGCGCCTGCGCCAGCCGCAGGTCCAGCGGCAGCGCCAGTGACTCGGGCAGCACCAGCGGCTCGCTGCTGGCGCTGGGCGGGCCGGTCTTGACCACGACCTCGGCCACCGACAGCCGCTCCACCGCCAGCGCCAGCCAGGCCTGCGGCGTGGGCCGCCAGCGCCAGGCCAGGCCCTGTGCGTCGATCTGCCGCAGCTCGGCCTGGCCGCGGCCGTTGTCCCAGGTGATGCGCAGCCGCTCGGCGCGCCAGCGATCGCCCAGCAGCGCGCCTTCCCAGCCCTGCACGTCGAGGCCCGGCACCTGCTGCAGCAGCCAGCGCGTGCCGCCTTCGCGCATCAGCAGCGTGTGCAGCGCGCCGGCCACCAGCGCCACCACCAGCAGCGCCAGGCCCAGCACCCAGGCCAGGGGCACCAGCAGCGACGCCGCGGTCGTGAGCGGGCGTGCGTGGCCGCTGGCCGCGGCGGCGGCCGGTGGCGTGGGCGGGGCCTGGGGCGTGGCCTCGGGCGCGGGGTGGGGCTCGGTGCTCACGGTCGGGCGCTAGAAGGCGATGCCGATGCTGAAGTGCAGCCGCGGCTGGCTGGACTTCTCGGGCCAGGCGAGGTCGATGCGCAGCGGGCCGACGGGGCTGCGCCAGCGCACGCCGAAGCCGTAGCCGTACACCGGCTCGAGCTGCGCAAAGCTCGTGGCCGCGTTGCCGCCGTCCACGAACACCGCGCCCCACAGCGACGGCATGCTGACCAGGATGGGCCGCGCGATCTCGATGCTGCCGGTGAGGATGGTCTCGCCGCTGCCCACCGCGCCGTCGATCACCGGGCCCAGCGAGCGGTAGCTGTAGCCGCGCACGGATTCGTCGCCGCCGGCGCGCCAGCGCAGCGACTCTGGCACCACCATGCCGGGCTCCAGGAACACCCGGCCGGCCTCCAGCCGCGCCTGCGCGTACAGCGTCTGCCCGAGCGGCCGGTAGACCGTGAGCCGGCCGTAGGTGCGCGCGAAGGTGCCGGTCAGGGCATCGGTGCCGTGGCTGCGGCCGACGCCCACCTGCGCCGACAGCGTCTCGCCCGAGGTGGGCAGCACGACGCTGTCGAGGTCGCGCCAACCGCCGTGGAAGTTGAGCGACACGGCCACGGCGTCGCTGCGCTCGCCGGCGTCGGTGCGGCGGCTGGATCGCTCCCATTCGACGAAGGCCAGGCGCTCGATGCGCTGCGTGTCCTGCGTGCGGCCGATGCGCACGCGCTGCGACAGCACGGCGTCGTTGTCGGAGCGCAGCCGCTCGACCGCGGCGCCCAGCAGGTTGCGGTACAGGCGCTCGTCGGGGCGCGTGCTGATCTCGCCGTCCCAGGCCTGGCGCTTCTGGCCGACCTCGATCTTCAGCGAGCTCGACAGCGGCAGCCCGAAGGGCCGTCGCAGCTGCTGGGCCACCGAGAAGCGCGGGCCCGTGTTGGCGCTGACACCGACGCCGAAGGTGTAGCTCTGCAGCGGCGTCTCGCGCACGCGTGCCACCACGGGCGCGGCGGCGGCCTGCTCGGGGTCGGGGTCCAGCGTCACGGCCACGGTCTCGAACAGGCCCGACTTCTGCAGCCGCTCCTGGAAGTCCAGCAGCAGCGTCTCGGTGACGGGCACGCCGTTGCGCGCGTAGGCCAGGTTGCGCACGGTCTCGGCGTCCTGCGCCACGAGGCCCTCGATCTGGATCTGGCCCAGGCGGAACAGCGGGCCGCTGTCGATGACGAGGAACAGGCGCACCTCGTTCTTCTCGACGTCGACGGCGGCACCGGTGCCGGCCCAGACCGCGGCCGCATAGCCGGCGCTGCGCATCTTGGACAGCGCCGACGATTTGGCGCTGGACCAGCTGTCGTTGCGGAACTCGGCGCCGGCCGGCAGTTCCCAGTCCTTGCGCAGGGCAGCCAGCACGCCGGCGCCGTAGCCGTCGCCGGCGGTGGCCGCGCGCTCGAGGTCGCCCTCGGCCTCGATCGTGACGCGCGAGATGCGCGCGCGCTTGCCGGGCACCACGCTCAGGCGCACGAGGTCGCGCTCGTTGCTGCCGCGGCCGGGCGTGCGCTCGATGCGCACCACGGGCGAGAAGTAGCCTTCCGTCTGCAGCAGCTCGCGCACCTGCGCCGGGCTGGCGTCGATCAGGCGTGCCCACTCGGTGTCGTCGATGTCGTCGCCGGCCAGCGTGCCCAGGCGCACCAGGTCGAGGTGGCGGTCCAGCAGCGTCTTCAGCTCGCCCGGGGCGTCGATCTCCAGCCGCACGCCCAGCGTCGGCGACTGCTGCTCGAACTCGGACTCGCTGACGAGCGAGAAGGTCTCGACCGGCGCCGGCTTGGCCGCGGCCGCCGCACCCGGTGGCGTGGTGCTGGCACAGCCGCCCAGCAGCGCCGCTAGGGCCAGCACGGCTGCCGCCCACACCCGGCCGGCCACGGGCGGCAGCACCCGTGCCCGGGCCGTGCGCCAGCTCATTTGCTCAGCAAGCGCATCGCGCCTTCGAGCCCGGCCAGCGTCAGCGGGAACATGCGCTGGCCGATGAGCTGCTGCACGATGGCGATGCTCTGGCGGTAGCCCCACACGCCCTGCGGCTCGGGGTTGATCCAGGCGTGGCGCGGGAAGGCCTGCGTCAGGCGCTGCATCCACTCCGCCCCGGGCTCCTCGTTGTTGTATTCGACGCTGCCGCCGGGCTGCAGGATCTCGTAGGGGCTCATGGTCGCGTCGCCCACGAAGACCAGCTTCCAGTCCTTGTTGTAGGTGCGGATCAGGTCCCAGGTGGCCGTCTTCTCGCTGAAGCGGCGGCGGTTGTTCTTCCAGACGAAGTCGTAGACGCAGTTGTGGAAGTAGAAGAACTCCAGGTGCTTGAACTCGCTCTTGGCGGCGCTGAAGAGCTCTTCGACGCGGTGCACGTGCTCGTCCATCGTGCCGCCCACGTCCATCAGCAGCAGCACCTTCACCTTGTTGTGGCGCTCGGGCTGCATGCGGATGTCCAGCAGCCCGGCCTGCGCCGCGGTGTGGTGGATGGTGCCGTCGAGGTCGAGCTCCATCTCGGCGCCTTCGCGCGCAAAGCGGCGCAACCGGCGCAGCGCGACCTTGATGTTGCGCGTGCCGAGTTCCTTGGTGTCGTCGTAGTCCTTGTAGGCGCGCTGGTCCCACACCTTGACGGCGCTCTTGTTGCGCCCGCCGGCCTGGCCGATGCGGATGCCCTGCGGGTTGTAGCCGTGGGCGCCGAAGGGGCTGGTGCCGCCGGTGCCGATCATGCGGTTGCCGCCTTCGTGGCGCTCCTTCTGCTCCTCGAAGCGCTTCTTCAGCGTCTCCATGAGCTCGTCCCAGCCCATCTTCTCGATGGCCGCCTTCTGCTCGGGGGTGAGCTCGAGCTCCAGTGTCTTCTTCAGCCACTCCAGCGGGATGTCCTGCGTGAAGTCGGTGAGCAGCTCCACGCCCTTGAAGTAGGCCGAGAAGGCGCGGTCGAACTTGTCGAACTGCGCCTCGTCCTTGACGAGGATGGTACGCGAGAGCACGTAGAACTCGTCGACCGAGGGGCCGATGACACCCGCGCGCAGAGCCTCCAGCAGCGCCAGGTACTCGGTCACGGAGACCTTGAGCTTGGCGCTGCGCAGCGTCTGGAAGAAGTGGATCAGCATCGGCGGGCCCGGGGAAACCCGATTGTGCCTGCGCGGTGTGTCGGCGGCGCCCTCAGCCGCGCGCCGAAGCCCCGGGATCGTGGGACTTCAGCCAGCCGAAGAACTCCTCGTGCCAGAGCCGGCTGTTGCGCGGCTTCAGGATCCAGTGGTTTTCGTCGGGGAACCACAAGAGCCGCGCGTCGACCTTCAGCGCCTTGAGCGTGTGGTAGTACGCCAGGCCCTGCGCATCGGGCACGCGGTAGTCGAGCGCGCCGTGGATCACGAGCGTGGGCGTGCGGAAGTTCTTCGCGAAGGCATGCGGGCTCTGGCCGTGCACGCGGGCCATGTCGTCCCAGTACCAGGCACCCAGTTCCTTGGCGTGCCAGAGGTAGGCGTCGTCGGCGAACATGCTCACCCAGTCGTAGCAGCCGGCATGGCACACGTAGGCCTGGTAGCGGCCGGGTTTCACGTGGCCGTTCATCCAGGCCACCATGTAGCCGCCGTAGCTGCCGCCGCAGGCGAAGACACGCTTGCGGTCGGCCCAGGGCTTCTTCAGCAGCCAGTCGGTGCCGGCCTCGATGTCCTGCAGCTCCAGCGCGCCCCAGCGGTGCGTGATGCTGTCGAGGAAGGCGTTCCCGAAGCCCGAGCTGCCATGGTAGTTGACGCTGGCGACCACATAGCCCTGCGCCGCGAAAACCTGCGTGTTCCAGCGGTAGTGCCAGTTGTCGCCGGGGCCGGTGTGCGGGCCGCCGTGGATGTTGTGCATCACCGGGTGCTTCTTCTTCGGGTCGAAGCCGGGCGGGAAGGTGAGCCACATCTGCACGGCGTCATCGAGTGCGCCCTTGAACCACACCTCCTCGACCTTGCCGAAGGCGAACTGCGCCAGGAAGGCGTCGTTGAAGGCTTCGATGCGGCGCGGCGTCTCGCCCGGCGCGTGCGCATGCAGCCGCGCCGGGTGCAACGCGCTGTCGGCCAGCGTCACCAGCGTGCCGGCGGCCTTGTCGAAGGCCGAGACCCAGCCGCCGGCCACCACCACCTCGGCGCGGCGGTCGGCGATGTCGAAGCGCCACAGGTGGCGGCGGCCCTTCTGCTCGGCGCCGAAGAGCAGGGCGCTGCCGTCGTCCTCCCACGCGAGCGGGGCCTGCACGGCGTGGTCCCACTCGGCGCTGAGCACCTCCCAGCGGGGCCGGGCGCCGCGCTGCAGCACGGCCAGCTGCTCGGGCATCGTGTGCTTGCGGCCGATGTGCTGCGCCGTGAAGGCGATGCGGGCACCGTCGGGGCTGTAGCGCGGGGCGGCGAAGTCCCAGGCGGCGTCCTGCGCCAGCGTCGTGAAGCGGCCGGTCTTCAGGTCGAGCTCGACGAGCGCGTGGCGGCCGTCGCCGCGCTTCTCGGGCGCGGGGTCGAAGCAGAAAACCAGGCTGCGGCCGTCGGGCGAGACGTCGAAGTGGTCCGTGCCCGGGTCGGCGCGCGGCAGCTCGTAGGGCGTGCCCTCGAAGAGGTCGCGCACCGTGCCGGGCTCGCCGTCGCGGCCCAGCGTCAGCAGGTGCAGGTGGACGACACGGCCCATCGGCAGGTTGTGGTCCCAGTGGCGGTACTGCGCCTCGCTGGTGGCGTAGCCGGTCTCCTTGCGCTCGCTGAACGCCTTGTGGCGCTCGGCCTGCGCCTTGGTGCCCTTCAGCTCGGGCCACACCCAGCTCGGGAACACCAGCCGGCGGCCGTCGGGCAGCCAGCGGAAGGCCTCGACGCCGGTGGCCACGGTGGCGGCGCGGCGCGCCTCGCCGCCGTCGGGCGCGATCACGTAGAGCTGCGGCGTCGTGTCCTTGCGGCTCTCCTGCTCGCGCTGCGCGGTGAAGGCGATGAGGTCGCCGTGCGGGCTCCAGCGCGGGCTGCCGTCCTTGTCGCCGCAGGCCGTGAGTGCGCGCGGCTCGCCGCCCAGCGTGGACAGCAGCCAGAGCTGCGTCGACGCCTTGTTCTCGTCCATCGAGTAGCGCGACAGCGAGGCCACGGCCTGCGCGCCGTCGGGGCTCAGGCTCGGGGCGCCGAGGCGCTCGATCTTCCAGAGGTCGTCGACCGTGATCGGCCGCGGGCCGGTCTTCTTCGGGGCCGTCTTCGTCGCCATGGGCGGTGTTCCTTCGGGTGGGGTGCTCAGTCGCGCGGACGCGCCAGCTGCCAGTCGAGGTGCGAGCGCACCGCCGGCCACTCGGCGGCGGTGATGCTGTAGACCGCGGTGTCGCGCACGGTGCCGTCGGCGGCCAGCATGTGGGCGCGCAGGATGCCGTCGAGCTGCGCGCCCAGTCGCTCGATGGCGCGCCGGCTCTGCGTGTTCAGCCGGTGCGTGCGCAGCTCCACCGCGATGCACTGCAGCTGCTCGAAGGCGTGGCCCAGCAGCAGCCGCTTGCACTGGGTGTTCAGCGCCGTGCGTTGCGCGCTCTTGGCCGTCCAGGTGCTGCCGATCTCGACGCGGCGGTTCTTCGCGTCGATGTGCATGTAGGTGGTCATGCCGACCACGCGGCCGCTGGCGTCGAGCACGGTGAAGGGCCGCATCGAGCCCGCGGCGGCCAGGGCCAGGCGCCGCTGGATCTCGGCGGCCATGCCTTCGGGCGAGGGCACGCTCGTGTACCAGAGCCGCCAGAGCTCGCCGTCGCGGGCCGCTTCCACCAGCGCATCGTGGTGCGCCGGCGCCAGCGGCACCAGCGTGGCAGACGGGCCGGCCAGCGTGACCGGTTCAGGCCAGCCGCTCACGGCCTCAGCGGTTGTGGCGTTGCATGAAGACGAGCTTCTCGAAGAGCGTCACGTCCTGCTCGTTCTTCAGCAGCGCGCCCACCAGCGGCGGGATGGCCACCTTGTCGTCGGCCGACTGCAGTGCCTCGAGCGGGATGTCCTCCGCCACCAGCAGCTTCAGCCAGTCGAGCAGCTCGCTCGTGCTCGGTTTCTTCTTCAGGCCGGGCAGGCCGCGGATGTCGAAGAAGGTCTTCATGGCGCGCGAGAGCAGCTCGCGCTTCAGGCCCGGGAAGTGCACGTCGACGATGGACTGCATCGTCTCGGCGTCGGGGAACTTGATGTAGTGGAAGAAGCAGCGGCGCAGAAAGGCGTCGGGCAGCTCCTTCTCGTTGTTGCTGGTGATGAACACCAGCGGGCGGTGCTTCGCCCGGATGGTCTCTCGCGTCTCGTAGACGTGGAACTCCATGCGGTCGATCTCGCGCAGCAGGTCGTTCGGGAACTCGATGTCGGCCTTGTCGATCTCGTCGATCAGCAGCGCCACCGGCTGCTCGGCCGTGAAGGCCTGCCACAGCACGCCCTGCACGATGTAGTTGCGGATGTCACGCACCTTGGCCACGCTCTCGGCATCAGCCAGCTGGCTGTCGCGCAGCCGGCTGACGGCGTCGTACTCGTACAGGCCCTGCTGCGCCTTGGTGGTGCTCTTCACGTGCCACTGCAGCAGCGGCATGCCCAGGGCCTGGGCCACCTCCTCGGCCAGCATGGTCTTGCCGGTGCCGGGCTCGCCCTTCACGAGCAGCGGGCGCTTCAGCGTCAGCGCGGCATTGACGGCCAGCATCAGGTCGGGCGTGGCGACGTAGCGATCGGAGCCTTGGAATCTCATCGGGCCAGTATAGGGCGCCCCCTATAATCACCGGCTGTCCCGAGACACCTGCGAAATCTCTCCGATGTACAAGCTTGCCGCTTCCCTGGTGCTGGCCCTGGCCGGTGTGATCACCACTTCCGCCCAGGCGCAGGACGTCAAGCGCGGCGAACTGCGAGCCGCCCAGTGCATCGGCTGCCACGGCATCGCCGGCTACCAGGCCAGCTTCCCCGAGATCCACAAGGTGCCGATGATCTCGGGCCAGAACGCCAAGTACATCGTCGCCGCGCTGCAGGCCTACGCCAAGGGCGAGCGCAAGCACCCGACGATGCGCGGCATCGCCGGCATGCTCACCGAGCAGGAAATGGCCGACCTCGGCGCCTTCTACGAGCAGCACGGCGCCTCGATGATCAAGCCCGTGGCCGACACCCCGGCCGTGCAGCCCAGCGCCGCCGTGCAGGCGCTGCTCACCAAGGGCGCGTGCATCAGCTGCCACGGCGCCAACTTCAACAAGCCGATCGACGGCGCCTACCCCAAGATCGCCGGCCAGCACGCCGACTACCTGCTCGTCGCGCTGCGCGCCTACGGCGTGCAGGGCAACCCCCAGATCGGCCGCGGCAACGCCATCATGGCCGCCCAGGTCAAGCCCTTCACCCGCGCCGAACTCAAGGCCATGGCCGACTACATCGCCTCGCTGCCCGGCGACCTGCGCGTGGTGCAGCAGCCCCGCTTCCGCTGAACGGCCGCCGGCCGCCCGGCCGGTTCGACCCCGCCTCGACGCCGCGCGCACCCTGGGTGCCCGCGGCGTCGGCGTTTCCGGGCGACGGGATTGTTCCGATTCGGCACAGCGCCCTTGGCGTCGTTCGTGTGTCAGGGCACCTAGGGTTATCGCCAGCGTGACGGCGCCGCGCGCCGTGACGAGCATCCGGCGGGTCGACAGCCCGAGCGTGCGCCTGCGCATGCCCGGGCGATGTCGGAAGTCCGGCACCCCAAGAACGCATCCCAAGGAGACGCCCATGAGCACGCCGCTCACCCTCACCGTCAACGGCCGCACCGTCACGCAGGACGTGCCGCCGCAGACGACGCTGGTGGAATTCATCCGCGAGCACCTGCGCCTGACCGGCACGCACGTCGGCTGCGACACCGCGCAGTGCGGCGCCTGCACCGTGCACATCGACGGCCGCGCCGCCAAGAGCTGCAACGTGCTGGCCCATCAGGTGGCGGGCAGCAGCATCACCACCATCGAGGGCCTGGAGTCGGCCGACGGCACGCTGCACCCGATGCAGGCGGCGTTCAAGACCTGCCACGGCCTGCAGTGCGGCTTCTGCACCCCGGGCATGGTGATGAGCGCGGTGGACCTGGCCACGCACCACGGCTGCCACAGCGAGGCCCAGGTGCGCGAGGCGCTGGAGGGCAACATCTGCCGCTGCACGGGCTACCACAACATCGTCAAGGCGGTCATCAAGGGCGCTGCCGACATGAAGGCCACGGCCTGAACACGACCCCGACACCTCAAGCGACCAGGAGCACCGCACCATGAACGCACGCCAGGGTTTTGTCGGCCAGTCGGTCGAGCGCCGCGAGGACACCCGCTTCCTCACCGGCCGCGGCCAGTACACCGACGACATCACGCTGCCGGGGCAGACGCACGGCGTCTTCCTGCGCAGCCCGCACGCGCACGCGCGCATCAAGTCCATCAACAGCACGGCCGCTGCCAAGGCGCCGGGCGTGGTGGCCATCTTCACCGGCGAGCCCTTCAAGGCCGTCGGCGGCCTGCCCTGCGGCTGGCTGATCAACAGCCTCGACGGCACGCCGATGAAGGAGCCCAAGCACCCGGTGCTGGCCGACGGCAAGGTGCGCTACGTCGGTGACCGCGTCGCGCTGATCGTCGCCGAGACGCTGGCGCAGGCCCAGGCCGCGCGCGACCTGATCGAGGTCGAGTACGAGGTGCTGACACCCGTCATCGACACCGCCAAGGCGACGGCCATCGCGTCCAACGTGCACGACGACGCGCCGGGCAACCTCTGCTACCACTGGGGCATCGGCGACAAGGACGGCACCGCCGCCGCGTTCGCCCAGGCGGCGCACGTCACGACGCTGAGCTTCCGCAACAACCGGCTCATCCCGAACGCGATGGAGCCGCGCTGCGCCAACGCCAGCTACAACAGCGCCGCCGACGAGTACACGCTGTACGTCAGCAACCAGAACCCGCACGTCGAGCGCCTCTTGATGTGCGCCTTCGTGCTGGGCATTCCCGAGCACAAGATGCGCGTCATCGCGCCCGATGTCGGCGGCGGCTTCGGCAGCAAGATCTACCTCTACGGCGAGGAGACGGCGCTGGTGTGGGCCAGCAAGCAGATCAAGCGCCCGATCAAATGGACCGCCGAGCGCAGCGAGGCGTTCCTGTCCGACGCGCACGGCCGCGACCACGTCACGACCGCGCAGCTGGCGCTCGACAAGGATGGCCACTTCCTGGCGCTGAAGGCCGACACCACGGCCAACATGGGCGCGTATCTCTCCACCTTTGCGAGCTGCATCCCGACCATCCTGCACGCCACGCTGCTGGCCGGCCAGTACAAGACGCCGAAGATCTGGTGCGAGGTGCAGGCGGTGTTCACGAACACCGCGCCGGTGGACGCCTACCGCGGCGCCGGCCGGCCGGAGGCCACCTACCTGCTGGAGCGCATCGTCGAGACCGCGGCCACCGAGATGGGCATCGACCCCGCCGAGATCCGCCGCCGCAACTTCATCACCACGTTCCCGTACGCCACGCCCGTGGGCCTGACCTACGACACCGGCGACTACAACGCCACGATGACGCGCGCCATCGAGCTGGCCGACGTGGCCGGCTTCGCGGCCCGCAAGGCGGCCTCGGCCGCCAAGGGCCTGAAGCGCGGCATCGGCTACGCGGCCTACATCGAGGCCTGCGGCATCGCGCCGTCGAGCGTGGCGGGTGCCCTCGGTGCGCGGGCTGGCCTCTTCGAAGCCGGCGAGGTGCGCGTGCACCCGACGGGCAAGGTCACGGTGTTCACCGGCAGCCACAGCCACGGCCAGGGCCACGAGACCACGTTCGCGCAGGTCGTGGCCGACAAGCTGGGCATCCCGATGGAGGACGTGTCCATCGAGCACGGCGACACCGGCAAGATCCTCTTCGGCATGGGCACCTACGGCAGCCGCTCGCTGGCCGTGGGCGGCACGGCCATCGTCAAGGCGCTGGACAAGATCATCGCCAAGGGCAAGAAGATCGCCGCGCACCTGATGGAGGCGTCGGACAGCGACATCGTCTTCGAGGACGGCCTCTTCAAGGTGGCCGGCACCGACAAGAACGTGCCGTTCGCCAGCGTCTCGCTCACCGCCTACGTGCCGCACAACTTCCCGCACGACAAGCTCGAGCCGGGCCTGAACGAAAACGCGTTCTACGACCCGAGCAACTTCACCTACCCCGCGGGCACCTACATCTGCGAGGTCGAGATCGACCCCGCCACGGGCCACACGCGCATCGACCGCTTCACCGCGGTGGACGACTTCGGCAACGTCGTCAACCCGATGATCGTGGAAGGCCAGGTGCACGGCGGCCTGGCGCAAGGCATTGGCCAGGCGCTGCTGGAGCACGGCGTGTACGACAACGACAGCGGCCAGCTGCTCAGCGGCAGCTACATGGACTACGCCATGCCGCGCGCCGACGACGTGCCGAGCTTCATGGTCGAGACGGCCAAGGGCACGCCCTGCACGCACAACCCGCTGGGCGTGAAGGGCTGCGGCGAGGCCGGGGCCATCGGCTCGCCGCCCGCGGTGATCAACGCCATCTGCAACGCGCTCGGCGTGAAGGACGTGCCGATGCCGGCCAGCCCGCACACCGTGTGGAAGGCCGCGAACGGCAAGCTCTGAGCGCCCGCCCCGACGAACAAGGAGAACACACCATGCAGAGCTTCCAGTACAGCAATGCCCAGAACGTGGCCGAGGCCAAGGCCGCGGCCGCATCGGGCGCCAAGATCCTGGCCGGCGGCCAGAGCCTGCTGCCGTCGATGAGGCTGGGCCTCGCGGCCCCTGACGCGCTGGCCAGCCTCGGCGCTATTGCCGAGCTGAAGGGCATCACGGTCGGCGGCGGCGTCGTGAAGATCGGCGCCATGACCACGCACGCCACGGTGGCCGCCAGCGCCGAGGTGCGCGCGGCCATTCCGGCGCTGGCCGACTTGGCCGGCCACATCGGCGACCGCCAGGTGCGCAACCGCGGCACCATCGGCGGCAGCCTGGCCAACAACGACCCGGCCGCCTGCTACCCCGCCGCCGTGCTGGGCCTGGGCGCCACGGTGCACACCGACCGCCGCGACATCGCCGCCGACGACTTCTTCCTCGGCCTGTACACCACGGCCCTGGCCGAGGACGAGATCATCACCGCGGTGAGCTTCCCGATCCCCGCCAAGGCGGGCTGGCAGAAGTTCAAGCAGCCGGCCTCGCGCTTCTCGATCGTGGGCGTGTTCGCAAGCCAGGGGCCGAAGGGCGTGCGCGTGGCCGTCACCGGCGCCGGGCCGGGTGTGTTCCGCGCCAGCGAGCTGGAGTCGCGCCTGGCCGGCAACTACAGCGCTGCGGCGCTGGCCGGCGCCACCGTCAGCGCCGACGGCCTGAACTCTGACCTGCACGGTTCGGCCGAGTACCGCGCGGCGCTGATCCCGGTGCTGGCCGCGCGCGCCGTGGGCTGACGGCCGCCCGGTAGGCGATCGCGCGACGGGGGCTTCGGCCCCCGTTTCTGTTGGCAGGGCCGCTCGTCTGCCTTCAATCGTGGGGGGCGTCGGAATCGCCAGCCTCGCCGTGCAACCGCCGGTTACAGTGGGCCGGGCAACTCAAGACGTCTGTTAGCCGACGGAGGGTGTCCGGGGGCCTTGCGAGGCCCTTCGGTCGAGCGGCGTGCAAGGTCGTCGTGGTGTGGGTTGCCCGGGAGGGTTCCGACGATGAGCGAGACGCATGCCCCTTCGCGCACGCGAGGCCTTCAGTCGCGGTGGTGGCTCCGGGGCCGGTTGATGGCCGCCGCGTTGGCCGTGCTGCCGTGGCTGCCGCTCCCGGCGCTGGCGCAGGTGGCCGGCCCGGCGGGCGGTCTTTCCGGCGGCGACTGTCGTGCCGTGCTGTCGTCGAACGTCGATGGGCTGCTCCAAGCCATCTCCGAGGCTCGCAGCAAGCGGTCGAGCCTGACCCTGGGCCTGAAACTGATGCCGATCGACGCGCGGCTGCGAGCGGTGCGCTCGCAGCTGGCGGCCGAACCCGCCGCCGCGGCGCAGTGCCAGGCGCTGGCGGGCATGCTCGATGCCGAGCGGGCCCGCCTGATGGAACTCATCCCCGAGCGCCTGGCCTCGCCCGCGCCGCAGCCCGCGGCGCAGCCGCAGCCGCAGCCGATGGCCGAGGCCCCGGTGCCGTCGGCCGCAGGCCCGGCACCGGCCGTGAGCTGCGGCCCCGAGGTCGAGCAGGCCCGCCTCGACCTGCAGCAGCGCGTCGTGGGCTTCATGCAGGACGGCCGTGCCGATCCGGGCGCGATGGAAAGCTACCTCGATTTCAGCCGACGCCTGGCCAGCCTGGACGGCCTGACGGTCGGAAGGCCCGGCGACTGCGCCGCGTACAGCGCGGCCGTGACGCGCGCCCAGGGCGAATGGCGACAGCTGACGGCCCAGTCGACGCGCCCCGCCAGCCCACCCGCCGACCCTGCGCTCAGCGGCACCATGCCCTTGATCGCCATGCCGGGCGCCGAACGCTGCGTGGCCAACCTGCGCATGGCCTGGCGCGAGCTGCACCTCGCGGCGTCGAACCAGGTGGCCTCGGCGCGCGACCCGGCGGCACAGGAGCGCGCGCGCCAGGTGGAGGGCGTCATCGTGCAGCAGCAGCTGGCGGCCTTCGGCAACGGGCCGATGACGGCATCGAGCTGCGACATGGCGCACCGGGGTCTGGCGCCCGTGCGCAACTCGGTGGCGGCCCTGCGCGCGCCACCGCCGGCGCCGGCCGCGGCGCAGACGATGGCCGGGGGCATGTCGGGCGGCATGTCCAGTGGCATGTCCACCATGGCCCCGATGGCCCCGCCGGCGTCGCCGCCGATGCCGGCCCAGCCCAGCCCGCCATCGGGCCTGTCGGCGGCGCCGCCATCGGCTGGCGACGGCGGCCTGCTGGCCTGCGACAGCCGCAACCGTGGGCTGCTCGCCGATCTCGAACGCGAGAAGCAGGCCGGCCGGGCCGCCGGGCGGCTGGCGCCGAGCTATTGGTCGCGCGTCGATCAAGACATCGCGATGTACCGCGGTCTGATGCTTCCCGGCCCGGGCTACGCCTTGCAGTGCGCGCAGATCGCGCAGCAGCTGTCGTTCCTGCTCGGCAACGTCAGGCAGGAAGTGGCCCGCGTGTCGGCACAGGCGGCGCCGCCACCACCTTCCCAGGGCGCGCAGCCCGCGGGCCACGCGCACTCGGCCGGCGCCGCGCAGCACCAGGCCGCCCCGCCGATGGGCGCGGGTCAACCGGCTCCGCCTCCGCCGCCGCCTCCTCCGCCTGCGCCGCACAAGCACGGCCTGCTGGGTGGACTGAAGGACAAGGTGGCGCCGCCGCCTCCCACGCCGGCACCCCCGCCCCCGGGCAAGACGGCCGCTGCGGCGCCGCCACCTGCGCCGGCCCCGGCGCCCCCGCCCCCGCCACCGGGCAAGCCCGCGCCCGCCAAGGCCGCCAACGTCAAACCCGGCGGCAATCCGGCCGCGCAGAACTAGACCGGCGGCACGCCCGCGGCAGCCGCTGCGTTCATCGGCCAGAATCGGCCGCGTGAGCTCACCCCTGCCCGAAAGCATCGCCGCCGTCGAAGCCGCACTCGCCGCCCACGACTACGTGGCCGACCGGCGCCTGGCCACCGTCGTCTACCTCGCGCTCAAGCTCGGGCGCCCGCTGTTCCTGGAGGGCGAGCCCGGCACCGGCAAGACCGAGATCGCGCGCACGCTGGCGGCGGCCCTCGGCCGGCCGCTGATCCGCCTGCAGTGCTACGAGGGCCTGGATCTCGCCGGCGCCGCCTACGAGTGGAACTACGCGCGGCAGATGCTGGAGATCCGCCTGGCCGAAGGCAGTGCCGAGGACCGTGCGGCGCTGGCCTCGCGCCTGTTTTCCGACACCTTCCTCGTCAAGCGCGCGCTGCTCGGCGACGCTGCGGAAGATGGTGTAACGCTCCCCGGGGCCGAGCCGGCGG
>JAIXTY010000141.1 GCA_027483705.1 Rubrivivax sp. | reverse complement strand
GGCGCGTAGTACAGGCCGTGCTTCGCCACCGCCTCGCTGATGGCGAGGTTGCGCACGCCGCACTGCACGGTGGCCGTGCGCGCGTGCACGTCGACCTGCACGATGCGGTTGAACTTGGCCAGCGACAGCGTCAGGCCCAGCGGGTGCGGCATCGCCCCGCCCGACAGGCCCGTGCCGGCGCCACGCGCCACCACCGGCACCGCCAGGCGGTGGCAGGCCGCGAGCACGGCGGCCACCTGGTCCTCGGTCTCGGGCAGGGCCACGGCCAGCGGCAGCTGGCGGTAGGCGGTGAGGCCGTCGCACTCGTAGGGCACGGTGTCCTCGGGCTGCCAGAGCAGGGCGTGGGGCGGCAGCAGCGGGGCCAGGGCCTCGACCAGCAGACGCTGGCGGCTGGCACGTTCACCCAGCAGGGCAGGATCGGCGCGGACGGTGGGCAGCGGCGCGTTCATGCGGCGACTGTATCGAAGGCCCTGCCGCCGATTCAGCCGTGCCCGGTGAAGACTGTCAGCACCCCGGTGTAGCCGTAGACATGGTGGCGAGCCACCTCGCCGGCCGCGAAGAAGCCCACCAGCGGCACCTCGGGCCCGCCGCCGGCGAGCGCGTGCTGCACGATCTGCAGCTCGGCCGACGGCCCGCCGAAGTGCGGCCCGCCGCGGCCCGAGCACGAGACGTAGATCGCGCCGGCGATGCGCCGCGGCGGCTCGGCCGGCGCCGCCGCGCCCTCGGCCCAGGCGGGCTCGTGCGCGGACTCGACCTCGTCGCGGATCTCGGCGCACACGCGCACCAGGTCGCGGCGCGCGGCCTGCACGTCGCGGTGACAGAAGCCCAGCGACATGCCGGCCTCGACGAGGTCGGCCACCGCCACCGCCTCGCGTGCGGGGTCGAGGCCCACGAGGTGGCGCACGCGCGTGTCGGTGCCGAACTGCCCCGGCCGGCCCAGCATCTCGGCGTCGGCATCGGCCAGCGCCACCAGCGTGGCGCGCAGCCGGGCCAGCGCGGTGCGCGGCTCGGAGAGATCGGCCAGGCCCAGGTCGCGCAGCAGGCAGGGCAGCGCGGGCTGGTCGTCGAGCGCCAGCACGAGGTTGCGCTCGGCCGCCGTGACGCGGCGCACCGGGCCCAGCGGCTGGCAGCCCTGGGTCACGCGCGAGACCAACGCCACCTCGCGCGAGAAGGCCACGCCCGACAGGCCGCCGCGCCAGGCGCCGTCGGCCACGTGCACGGCACCGCTGCGGCTGGAGGCCAGGCCGCCGAACAGGTAGCCCGAGCTGACGCGGTCACTCATTTCGCCGATCAGCTCGGCCAGGTCGGGCGTGGCGGGGTCGGCGTGCACCAGCGCGCTGAAGGGTTGCAGCCGGTGCAGCTTGCGGGCGCCCGAGAAGACCTCGAAGCGCCCGGCCGGCAGCGCCGCCAGCATCAGCACGACGGCGGGCTCGTCGAGGTACTCCACGCCCATGGCGGCCACGCCCACGCCGACGCTGCCCACCCAGGCCACGCCCGGCCAGCGCCGGCGCAGCTCGGCCACCAGCGCGTCGGCGTCGCCGGCGAAGTGGTCGGTGAAGTACACGAAGCCCAGCGACAGCGGCCCGTGCGCGCTGGCCTCGTGCGCGGCGCGCCGCGCCTCGACCTGCGCCGCCGCCAGCGCGAGTGCGCCGCGCCAGTCGGGGTGCGTGGCGTGGCCGACGAGGAAGCTGTCCATGGCGTGCGGGCAGCCCGGTTCAGCGGCGACGGGGGGCGCGGCGCGCCGGCGGGGCCGCGGCCTGGCCGGCGGCGGCGCGCGCCGCCTTGGCCGGCAGCGCGCTGGCCGCCTTCAGCGCGCCGGCCGCGGTGTCCATCGACTGCTTGACGACGGCGCCGGCCAGCGAGCGGGCGCCGTCCTTGGCCGTGTCCTTGAGGGCCTGCGCGGCCAGGTCGGTGAACTGCTGCGTCAGCGCAGCCCACCACTGCACCGGGTCGACCATGGCCGGCGCCGCCGCCGCACTGGCCTTGCCGGCGCCGTCCTTGGCCGCCGGCTTGCGGCGCGGGGCTGCGGGTGCCGGGGCCGGCGCCTCGGGTTCGGCCGCCGGGGCCGGCGCGGGGCGGATCTTCAAGGCGTCGCCCAGGTCGGCCATCGGCAGGTTCATGCCCTTCAGTGTGGCCAGCGTCATGCGCTGCACCTCGAGCGCCTGGATGGTGGTGGCCAGCAGCCGGGCGTTCTGCTCGAGCCAGAACTGCACCGTCTTGAGCTCCTGGATGCGCTTCTCGATCTCTTCGGGGTCGAGCGTGGGGGCGATCCACTGGCCGACGTTCGGCAGGCCGGCGCCGGCGTTCTTGAGCAGGCCTTGCAGGAAATCGAAGCCCGGCACGTGGCGGGCGAAGTCGGCCGCAGAGCTCATTCGACGGTCTTTCCGCGCTGGCGCGGCCCGGCTGGCCGCGGCGGGATTGTGCGCCACGGGGCGCTTCAGAACCGGATGCGCTCGACCTTGAAACCCTGCTTTTCGAGCAGCCTTGGCAGCGACTGCGGCCCGGCCATGTGCAGCGCGCCCACCGCGGCAAAGACGCGCCGGCCGGCCTGGTGCTGGGCCACGATGCCGGCGGCCAGCGCGTGGTTGCGCGCGTCGGTGAGGCGCTCCATCAGCGCGCGGTCGGCCTCGCTCATCTGGCACTCGCACCAGGCGCTGGTGTCCTCGAGCGTGGCGAGGTCGCCCTTCTCCCAGGCCGCGGCCAGCTTCTGCAGCACGCGGCGGGCGCTCTGGTTCTCGAGCTGCTCCAGGCCCTGCTCGATCATCGTGCGGGCCTCGGCCTCGTCGGCCGGCACCAGCGCGCGGATCTGCAGCTGCGGCGTCTCGAGCGCCACCAGGCGCCGGCCGCCGGTCTTGGCCTGCTGAGCCAGCGCGATCTCGGCCGAGTACGACGGGTCCATGCCGAACCAGCGCGCCTCCATCACCGTGAGCGTGGTCACCTGCAGCAGCGGGTGCAGCGTGGCCATGGCCTCGGGCGCCATGCAGGCGCGCCGGTAGGCGAGTTCGAGCCGCTCGCGCAGCGCGGCCGGAAACTGCCGCGGCAGCGGCAGCTCGGCCATGGCCTCGGCCAGCGCGGGGTCGAGCGGGTCGATCTCGAGCGCGACGACGTCGCTGCCCTGCAGCGCGGCCGTGGTGCGGGGCCCGAGCTTCTTCCAGTGGGGCTTGCCGACGTGCAGCGTGCCGTACAGGTGCAGCGAGCGGCCGTCGCGCGTGGCACGCCACAGCAGGCCACGGTCGCGGCCGCCGCTGGCCTGCTCGGCGGCCGTGGCCTGCGGCAGCGCGGGCGGGCAGACCAGCCGGGCCGCCGGCGCGCTGGCCGGCGGCGGCGCCACCCCGGGCAGCACGGAGCGCGACACCTGCGCGGCCACCCCGAGCGCGGCGCCGGCCAGCGCCAGCGCGATGGCGGCGCGGCGCAGCCAGGGGCCGCGGGCCGCCATCACCGGGCCCCGCCGAGGTCGACGCGGAGCACGCCGCGCTCCTGGCTCCAGGCCAGCCGGCCCAGCACGTCCATGCCCAGCAGCGGGGCGTGCAGGCTGGGCAGCGCCGCGATGCGCAGCCGCTCGGCGCGCACGCCGCCGTCGAGTTCGAGATCGCCGACGACCACACGGCCCTGCACCAGGCCGCCGGCGGTGGCCGACTGCATGGTGCCGATGGTGACCAGGCCCAGCTCGTCGGCGAGCCGCGACGGGATCGCGGTGCCGGTGGCGCCGGTGTCGACGAGGAACTCCACCTCGCGGCCGGCCAGCCGGCCGACCCAGTGGTAATGGCCGTCGGCGCTGCGGCGGATCTCCACCGTCTGCCCGTCGACGCTGAAGCGCGTCTGGCGCTCGCGCGCCTGCCAGGCCTGCACGCCCAGGAACATCATCAGACCGAGCAGCAGCCAGACCGTCGTGTGCTTCAGCCAGGCGGGCAGCTCGTTCATCGCCGACCCGTCAGGACTGGGGCGCCTCGTCGGCCGGCGCGTCGACGAGCAGACTGAACTGGCCCAGCGGCGCATCGGCCGTCGCGGCGTCGAGGCCGACGGTGACGCGGTCGCCCGGGGCGAGTCGAAGGTCCATGGCCGGGGTTTCGGCGCCGTCGGCGGCGGCTTGAGGGACGGACCGAGCGACGGACTGAGCGGCGGCGGACTGAGCGGCCGCCGCGAGATCCAGCGACAGCAGCGTGCCGGCCGCCAGCGGGCGCCGCCGCGCGGCGGTGGCCACCAGTGCGCCGAAACCGGCCACCCGCGCGGTGTCGGCCCGCCACCACTCGCGGCCCTGACGCTGCACGCGGAGCAGGCCGTCGCAGCGGCCGCGGCGCCAGGCCTCGCCGAGCTCGTCGGGCGTCACCGCCACCGGCCCGAAGCCGGCGATGGCATGGGTGTGCAGGCGCGGCGCGCCGGCGTCGGCGGCGCCCTGCGGCGCCTCGACGCCCAGCAGCACGAGCCGCACCGATTCCAGCGCGGTGTCGGCGTCGGCGCCGCGCGGCACGTCGCCGGTGATCACCGCCAGCTGCGGCCGCAGCTCGAAGGGCGCGTCGGCCGCCTCGGCCACCAGCGGCAGCCGCGGGCCGGCCAGCGCGCCGCCGGCGGCGGCCTCGAGCGTGTCGGCGCCGGCACGCAGCCAGGCCACCGGGCGCGGCAGCGGTGCCAGGCAGCGGGCCGGGTCGAAGGGGAAGGCATGGCGCGCCTTGCCGCCGTTGAGCGTGGCCGAGAGGTCTTCGAGCTGCGGCGAGACGAAGTTCCAGTCGTCCAGCAGCTGCTGCAACGTGGTGGCGATGCCGGTGGCGAAGTGGGCGAGCGTGAGGTCGCGCGAGACGACGGCCAGCTGGCCGTTGCGCGAACCATCCATCAGGGTGGCGAGCTTCATGCGGGGCGGGGTGAGGTGGCACTATTGTGGGGTGAGCGCCGCGACGCATGGGCCCTCTGCGCAGAGTAGGGGCGGACCCGGCCTCCGCCCGCTGGCCGCGGCGGCGGTGGTGGGCGGCGTGGTGCTGGCGCACCTGGCGCTGCTGGGCCGCTGGGCCGAGCCCGGCCCCACCACCGGGGCACGGCCGCCGGCAGCCGCCACCAGCGTACGCACCATCCCCCTCGTGGCGCGGCCGGCGCCGGCGGCCGGCGGGGCCGTGGCCGATGTCACCGCCGGTGCCGCGGCCGCGGTGCCCTCGGCAGAGCCGGCCGTCGCCCGGCTGGCGCCAGGCGGTGTCGCGCCGGCCGAGCCCTCGGTGACGACCACCCGGGAACCAGCCGCCGAGCCGGCGCCGGCCACGGCCCCGTCGGCCGCCGGCGCGGACGTGCCCCTCTACGCGAGCCTGCTGCCCCCACCCTTCGAAGCCTTGTTCAGCCTGCGCCGGGGCGCCGGGGCCGGCCGGGCCCACTGGCGCTTCGCGACCAGCGGAGAGGCCTACGAGCTGGCGCTGCAGACCCAGATGCCCGGCCGCGACAGCGGCCACCTGCGCAGCGAGGGCCGCACCGGCCCGTGGGGCCTGGAGCCGGCGCGCTTCGTCGAGGGGCGGCGCGGTCGTGACCAGCGGGCCGTGAACTTCCAGCGCGACGCCGCCGGCGGCGGCCGCATCGGCTTCAGCGGGCCGAGCCTGGAGCTGCCGCTGCCTCCCGGCGTGCAGGACCGCCTGGGCTGGCTGCTGCAGCTGGCCGCCATCCTGGAGGCCGAGCCGGCGCTGCGCCAGCCCGGCGCCGAGGTCTCGATGTGGGTGGTGGGCCCGCGCGGCGACGCCGACGTGTGGGTCTTCCAGGTGGCCGGCATCGAGCCCGCCGCGGGCGAGGCCCCGGCCCTGCTGGCGCTGCACCGCGAGCCCCGCCGCCCCTGGGACACGGCGGTGCGCGTCTGGCTGGACCCGCAGGCCCGCCACCTGCCCTGGCGGGCCGTCTGGCGCACGCAGGGCCCGGCCGGCGATGCCGGCGGCGGGGTCGAGCTGCAGCGCGAGTCGCTGGCCTGGCGCTGAGGCCTTGAAAGCCGGTCGGCCACGCCCCACGTGGTGACCATGCAGATGCTCTACCACTCCGACAGCTACGTGGTCGTCCGCTTCGACGCCCCGGGCCATGCCCCGGGCACGGCGGCGGGCGGCTTCGAGATCGTGGACAAGTTGGCACGTCGGGAGGTGTACCTTCAGGGTGCGCTGGCCGAGCGCTTCGAGCGCGAGGTGCAGGCGCTGGCGCAGCAGGACCCAGGCGTGGAGGCGCTCGACGCCTTCATCGGCGGCTTCACCGAAACGGCCCCGCATCCACTCGTGCTGCACTGACGCCGCGTGACGGATGGCAGCCCGGCCGGCTCAAGGCCGGGCCCGCCACTCCGATAAGGCGCTGATGGGAGAGCTGCGGAGCACGCTGGGGACGTGGGTGGACGGTCATGCCGTCGTCCTGATGGGCCTGCTCGTGCTGCTGGCGGGCCTGCTGTCGGTGACGGCCGTGACGGCCTGGCGGCTGTGGCAGGGCCGGCGGCGGCTGCGCAAGCGGCTGGAGTCGGCGCACTCCGAGCTCAGCGACCTGCGCGGCCGCGATCCGCTCACCGGCCTCGTCGACCGCGAGACCTTCGAGAAGGAACTGGTGGCCGCGATCAGCGCCGCCGAGGGCCGCGCCGGCGGTCTGTGCGTGGCCTACCTCGGCCTCGACGGCTTCCGCGCCATCAACGACGCCTACGGCCTGCGCATCGGTGATGCCGTTCTGCGCGAGATCGGCAACCGGCTGTCGGTATGGCTGGACGGCCGTCCGCAGGTCACCCGGTTGGGCGGCGACGAGTTCGCGCTGTTCTGCACGGCCGACGCCAGCGCATTGGACGCGCTGGCCGAGGCACTGCAGCGGCTGGTGGCCCAGCCGCTGAAGGTGGAGGCGCTGAGCCTGCAGATCGGCCTGTCGATCGGTCTGGCCGTGTACCCCGACGACGGCGCCCGCCCGCGGCTGGTGGCCCATGCCGGGCTGGCGATGCGCACCGTCAAGCAGACCGGCGGCAACGGCCATGCGCGCTACGACCCGGCGATGGCCGTCAACCACCGCGAGCACAGCGAGCTGGTCCAGGAGCTGCGCCACGCGCTGGCGCGTGGCCAGCTGCAGCTGGTGTACCAGCCCAAGGTCGACGCGCGATCGCTGCAGATCACCGCGGCCGAGGCGTTGCTGCGCTGGCAGCACCCGAAGCGCGGGCTGGTCAGCCCGGCGGTGTTCATCCCGCTGGCCGAGCGCCACGGCCTGATCCGCGCCATCGGCGCCTGGGTCATCGAGGAAGCCTGCCGCCAGGCGTCGCAATGGCGCGAGGTGGGGCTGCGCATGCGCATCGCGGTCAACATCTCGGGGCACCAGCTGCGCGCCGAGGACTTCGTCGACCAGCTGCTCGACTCGCTGCGGCGCCACGGCATTCCGCCCAACCGCATGACCTGCGAGATCACCGAGAACCTGGCCATCGAGGACACGCCGGCCACGCGGCTGGCCTTCGAACGCATGCGCCGCGCCGGGCTGCACGTGTCGATCGACGACTTCGGCGCCGGCTTCTCGTCGAGCCTGGCGCAGATCCGCCGGCTGGCGCCGGCTGAGCTGAAGATCGACGGCGGCCTCGTCGCCGACATCGACCAGCAGGAAGCCGCCCGCGCCATCGTGCGGGCCATCGTGCAGCTGGCGCGCTCACTGCAGCTGCAGGTCGTGGCCGAGGGCGTGGAGACCGAGGCGCAGCGTGATGCCCTCGTGGCCCTGGGCGCGGACCAGCTGCAGGGCTACCTCTTCGCCAAGCCGATGTCGGCCACGGCGCTGGCCCTGTGGGCCAGCGGCGACGGGCCGGCGACGGCCTCGGCCTTCCGCCCGTCCCTGTTCGACCCGACGGCGCCGGCCATGCTGGACGGCCCGGAACCGTCCATCACCTCCCGAAAATGAAGGAGATGCCGCGCATGGCGGCACGATTCACACCGCACCGGGTGCGGGCGTGCCCGTGGACACCCCCCATCTCGGTGAGATGATTCCCCGATGGCCGCTGGTGAATGGTCCCTGTTGCTCTGGCTGATGGCCGCCGTGGTGGCGCTGCTGTCATCGCACCTCTTCATCGCCTGGGTACGGCGCTCCCAGGGCCTGCTGCGGCCGCGCGACGTTGCCGGGCCTGCGCTGCTGGGTGCCGGCGGCCTGGCCATCGGGCTGTCCTCGTCGATGGTGCTGGCGCTGGGCGCCGAGGCGCTGTCGTTCCCGCTCGGCTACCGCTGGCTGGCGCCGCCGGCGCTCCTGCTCGGTGCCTGGCTCGGCTGCCTGCCGGCGGCGTGGTGGCTGTCGCGGCGCCAGAACCTGCTGGCGCTGGTCGGCGCGGGGCTGCTGATCAGCCTGGTCTCGCTGTCGGTGCAGACGGGCTGGATCCTCTCTGCCGGCTTCCGCCCCGGGCCGCGCTGGAACCTGCCGCTGGCCGCGGGCGCCGCCGTGATCGCCGTGGTGGGCTACACCGCGGCCATGTGGCTGGCGTACTCCGACGTCAGCAGCCACGGTGCACGCCGCACGCTGTGGCGGCTGGGCGCAGCCGCACTGATGGTGCTGACGATGGTGGCCTCGCAGGAGGTGCTGATCACCGCGGCGACGCTCGCCATCCAGGTGGGCTCCATCTACAAGGGCGAGCTGCCCGCCACCTGGATGGCCCTCACGGCCGGCGCGCTGGTGCCGACGGTGATGTCGTTGCTGGTGCTGGACGTGGTGCTGCGCAACCATGGCGATCGCCGCAAGAACCGCCACAGCCCGACCGGGGTCGAGCTCGACCTGCCCAAGCGCCGCAAGCGGCGGCGCAAGTACCGCACCCTGTGACGCGGGCCTCCAGGCTCGCAGTGACCGCTACAACTGCTCCCAGGGCAGGCCGTCGTGGCGCCAGCCGTTGAGGCGGCCGCGCTGGAAGTGCTCGTCAAGCTCGCCTTCGAAGCCGTGCAGCACATTGACCACCTCGCCGAAGCCCGCGGCCTCCAGCGCCTGGCCGGCTTCGACGGTGCGCTTGCCCGAGCGGCAGATCAGCACCACCGGGCGCGCCTCGTGGCCGCCCTCGCGCCGCACCTGGTTCACGAAGGCCTCGGCGTCGGCGCGCATCTCGGGGTACTCGTACCAGGCGATGTGCACCACGCCGGGCGGGTGGCCGACGTAGAGGTACTCGATCTCCATGCGCACGTCGACGAACAGCGCATCGGGATGCGCCTGCAGGTACTGCCAGGTCTCGAGGGGGGTGAGATGCTTCATGCGCCCGGCACCGGCCGGTCTTGACGGGCTTCCTACAATCGGCCGATGAACGCGCCCACGTCCCCTGCCCAGCCGACCCGCTACACGCGCGGTGCCGCCCTGCCTGCGATTCTGCAGCAGCGCATCGCCATCATCGACGGCGCGATGGGCACGATGATCCAGCGCCACAAGCTCGGCGAGGCCGACTTCCGCGGCACGCGGCTGGCCGATCACCCGAAGGATCTGAAGGGCAACAACGACCTGCTGGTGCTGACGCGGCCCGATGTCATCCGCGGCATCCACGAGCAGTATCTCGCGGCCGGCGCCGACCTCATCGAGACCAACACGTTCGGCGCCACCGCCACGGCGCAGGAGGACTACGGCCTGGCCCACCTGGCGCGCGAGATGAACGTCGCCGCCGCGCGCCTGGCGCGCGAGGCCTGCGACCGCTTCTCCACGCCCGACAAACCGCGCTTCGTGGCCGGCGCCCTGGGCCCCACGCCCAAGACGGCCAGCATCAGCCCCGACGTCAACGACCCGGGCGCCCGCAACGTGAGCTTCGACGAGCTGCGCGACGCCTACCGCGAGCAGGCCGAGGGGCTGCTGGAGGGCGGCTGCGACGTCTTCCTCGTCGAGACCATCTTCGACACGCTCAACGCCAAGGCCGCCATCTTTGCGCTCGACGAGCTGATGGAAGAGACGGGCGAGCGCCTGCCGGTCATCGTGAGCGGCACCGTCACCGACGCCTCCGGACGCATCCTCAGCGGCCAGACCGTGGCCGCCTTCTGGCACAGCGTGCGCCATGCCCGCCCGCTGGCCGTGGGCCTGAACTGTGCGCTCGGCGCGGCGCTGATGCGCCCGTACATCGAGGAGCTGTCGAAGGTGGCCTTCGACACCTGGATCAGCTGCTACCCCAACGCCGGCCTGCCCAACCCGATGAGCGAGACGGGCTTCGACGAGACGCCCGAGGTGACGGCCTCGCTGCTGGAGGAGTTCGCGAAGAGCGGCTTCCTCAACATCGCCGGCGGCTGCTGCGGCACGACGCCGGACCACATCGCCGAGATCGCGCGCCGCGTGAGCCCCTACAAGCCGCGGCCGACGCGCCTCTTCACCGAGCTGCTGGCTGCGGCCTGATCAGATCTCGACCTTCGTGCCGAGCTCGACGAGGCGGTTCGTCGGCAGGTGCAGGAAGTCGGCCGCTGCGGCAGCGTTGCGGTGCATGCTGGCGAAGAGCTTCTCGCGCCACAACGCCATGCCGCCGGCCAGCGTGGGAATGACGGTGTCGCGGCTCAGGAAGTAGCTGGTCTCCATCTCGTCGAGCTCGATGCCGCGGCCACTGAGCAGCTTCAGCGCCTCGGGCACGTCGGGCTCGTTCTTGAAGCCGAAGTGCAGCGTCACCTGCCAGCAGTCGTGGCCCAGCGGCTCGACCTCGACGCGCTTGCCGAAGCCGACCCACGGCACCTCGTGGTGCTCGACGGTGACGAACAGGTTCTGCTCGTGCAGCACCTTGTTGTGCTTGAGGTTGTGCAGCAGCGCGAACGGCGTGCTGCCCTTTTCGGCGCTCAGGAACACGGCCGTGCCGGGCACGCGGATCGGCGGTGCCAGGAACAGGCTCTCGATGAAGGGCTCGAGCTCGAGCGCCTCATCACGCAGCCGCTCGGCCATCAGGCGGCGGCCGGCCTTCCAGGTGGTCATCAGCACGAACATCACGGTGCCGATGGCCAGCGGGAACCAGCCGCCTTCCAGCACCTTCACGATGTTGGCGGCCAGGAACACGATGTCGACGACGAAGAAGCAGCCGGTGGCCGCCACGCACAGCGCCAGCGGAAGCTTCCAGGCGTAGCGGATGACGAAGAAGGTCATCACCGTGGTGATGGTCATGTCGATCGTCACCGCGATGCCGTAGGCGGAGGCGAGCGCGCTGCTGCTGCCGAACACCACCACCGCGAACACCACACAGCCGTAGAGGCTCCAATTGACGAAGGGGATGTAGATCTGGCCGCTCTCGCGCACGCTGGTGTGCAGCAGGCGCATGCGCGGGATGTAGCCCAGTTGCACCGCCTGCTTGGTGACCGAGAACGCCGCGGTGATCAACGCCTGCGAGGCGATGACCGTGGCCGCCGTGGCCAGCCCGATCAGCGGGAAGAGCGCCCACTGCGGCGCCATCTCGTAGAACGGGTTGGACACGTTCTGTGGGTGCTGCAGCAGCATCGCGCCCTGGCCGAAGTAGTTCAGCAGCAGCGCGGGCATGACGACGAAGAACCAGGCCAGGCGGATCGGCTTCTTGCCGAAGTGGCCGAGGTCGGCATACAGCGCCTCGGCCCCGGTGACGCACAGCACGATGGCGCCGAGGGCCACGAAGGCCACGCCGGGCTCGGCGACGATGAAGCCCAAGGCGTGGTGCGGCGACAGCGCCACCAGCACGCTGGGGTTCCTGGCGATGTGCATCACGCCCAGCGCCGCCAGCGCGGCAAACCACACCAGCGTGATGGGCCCGAACCACCGCCCGACGACCGCGGTGCCGAAGCGCTGCGCCGCGAACAGCAGCGTCAGCACCACCAGCGTGACCGGCACGACGAAGCGGTGCAGGCCCGGCGCCGCGACCTCCAGGCCCTCGACGGCCGACAGCACGCTGATGGCCGGCGTGATGACGCCGTCGCCGAAGAAGATGGCCGTGCCGAAGATGCCCAGCAGCAGCAGGCGCGAGCGCAGCACCGGCCGGTCCTTCACGGCCTGCGAGGCCAGCGCCAGCATCGCGATGAGGCCGCCTTCGCCGTGGTTGTCGGCGCGCAGGATCAGCGTCACGTACTTCAGCGTCACGACGACGGTGATCGTCCAGAACACCAGCGACAGGATGCCCAGCACGTGCCCGGGCGTCATCTCGACGCGGCCGTGCGCGAAGACTTCCTTCAGCGCGTACAGCGGGCTGGTGCCGATGTCGCCGTAGACGACGCCGATGGCGGCCAGCGTCAGCGCCGGCAGCGCGGCGTGGCCGCCCGCCTCGGGCTTGCTCATTCGAAGTTCTCGGCCTCGGGGTCGGTGGCTTCCAGTTCGTAGGCCGCCGCCAGCATGGCCAAGCGCCCCATGACGCCGTACATGTAGAAGCGGTTCGGCGCACTGGCCCCGGGCTTGGCGCCCGGCCTGGGCAGCGTGCTGCCCTCGGCAAAGGCCAGCGGCACGTAGCTCGAGCCCGGGCCGCCGAGGTTCTCGTCGGCACCGCGCTCGGCGTGCACGCGGTAGAAGCCGCCGACGACGTAGCGGTCCATCGTCATCACCACCGGCTCGGCCACGGCGCCGTGCACGCGCTCGTAGCTGGGCACGCCTTCCTGGATCATCACCTCGGTGATGGCCTGCCCGTCCTTGGCCAGGCCCATGCGGCCGCGCAGCGTGGCGGCGTCGGCCAGTTCGCGCACGTCGCGCACCGTCACCACGCCGCGGCCGAGGTTGCCGTGGTCGGCCTTGATGACGACGAAGGGCCGCTCGTTGATGCCGTACTCCTTGAACTTGCGGCGCACCTTGCCGAGCACGGTCTCGACGTTGGCGCGCACGCAGTCCAGGCCCGACGCGTCGTCGAAGTCGACCTCGCCGCAGCGGCTGTGCATCGGCGTGATGAGCCAGGGGTCCATGCCCAGCAGCTTGGCGAACTTCTTGGCGACCTCTTCATAACTCTCGAAGTGGCGGCTCTTGCGGCGCACGGCCCAGCCGGCGTGCAGTGGCGGCAGCAGGTACTGCTCGTGCAGGTTGTGGAACTCGCGCGGGATGCCGCGGGCGAGGTCGTTGTTGAGCAGGATGGTGCAGGGGTCGAAGTCCTTCAGCCCCAGCCGCGTCTTGCTGCGCACCAGCGGCTCCAGCGTCAGCTCGCCGCCCTCGGCCACGGGCAGCGTGACCGGCGCCGTGACGGCCGGGTCGGCCGAGCCCAGGCGCACGTTCAGGCCGGCCTGCGTGAAGATCTGCACCAGCCGCTGCACGCTGGCCAGGTAGAACGGGTCGTCGGTGGCGTCGTCGGGCACGACGAGCAGGTTGCGCGCCTCGGGGCAGATCTTCTCGATGGCGGCCATCGCCGCCTGCACCGCCAGCGGCAGCATCTCGGGCGTGAGGTGGTTGAAGCTGCCCGGGAACAGGTCGGTGGACACCGGCGCGAGCTTGAAGCCGGCGTTGCGCAGGTCGACCGAGGCGTAGAACGCCGGCGTGTGCTCCATCCACTCCAGGCGGAACCAGCGCTCGATCGCCGGCATGGACTCGAGGATGCGCTGCTCGAGTTCGTTGATGGGGCCCGTGAGGGCGGTTGTCAGATGCGGAACCATGATCACCTCGCCAGACGGGCCATTCTCCGCCCAAAACATGGCATCCGAGACGGCCGCGCGCCATGAGAAACGGGGCCTCGTGCATGGCACGGGCCCCGTGTTCGGGCGCCGGCGCGCTCAGCGCGCCGGTTGGCCGGGGATCACTTGTTGTAGGCGGTCTCGCCGTGGCTGGCGATGTCCAGGCCCTCGCGCTCTTCGTCTTCAGCCACACGCAGGCCGATGGTGAGGTCGACGATCTTGAAGGCGATGAACGCCACCACGCCCGAGATGATGATCGTGTAGATCACGCCCTGGAGCTGGATCCAGACCTGCGACCCGATGCCGCCGAAGCTGCCGCAGGTGTTGGCCACGTAGTCGCAGATGCCGGTGCCGCCCAGGCTGGGGCTGGCGAACACGCCGGTCAGCAGCGCACCCAGGATGCCGCCGACGCCGTGCACGCCGAACACGTCGAGCGAGTCGTCCGCGCCCAGCAACTTCTTCAGGCCGTTCACACCCCACAGGCACACCACGCCGGCGATCAGGCCGATGACCAGCGCACCGCCGACACCCACGAAGCCGCAGGCCGGCGTGATGGCCACCAGGCCCGCCACGGCGCCCGAGGCGGCACCCAGCATCGAGGCCTTGCCGCGCATCAGCGCTTCGGCGGCGATCCACGACAGCGTGGCGGCTGCCGTGGCGACCACGGTGTTGATGAAGGCCAGCGCCGAGATGCCGTTGGCTTCGAGGTTGGAACCGGCGTTGAAGCCGAACCAGCCCACCCACAGCAACGAGGCGCCGATCATCGTGAGCGGCAGGCTGTGCGGCGCCATGGCTTCCTTGCCGTAGCCCACACGCTTGCCCACCACGTAGGCACCCACCAGGCCGGCGATGGCGGCGTTGATGTGCACCACGGTGCCACCGGCGAAGTCCAGCGCACCCTTGGCCCACAGCGCGCCGGCGTTGGCCGTCACGGCCTCCAGCGTCTTGGCGTCGGTGATGGCGTCCGGGCCGTCCCAGTACCAGACCATGTGCGCAATCGGCAGGTAGGCGAAGGTGAACCAGATCACCGAGAACAGCAGCACCGCCGAGAACTTCATGCGCTCGGCGAAGGCGCCGACGATCAGCGCCGTGGTGATGGCCGCGAACGTGCCCTGGAAGGCGACGAAGGTGAGCTCGGGGATGTAGACGCCCTTGCTGAACGTGGCCGCGATGGACTCCGGCGTCACGCCGCCGAGGAACATCTTGGACAGGCCGCCGATGTACGGGTTGCTCGCCGTGAACGCCAGCGAATAGCCGTACACGACCCACAGCACCGTGATCAGCGCGAACACCACGAACACCTGCATCAGCACGCTGAGGATGTTCTTGCTGCGCACCAGGCCGCCGTAGAACAAGGCCAGACCGGGGATCGTCATCAGGATGACCAGCGCCGTGGCGATGGTCATGAACGCCGTGTCGCCCTTGTTGGGCACGGGCGTGGGCGCCGAGGCGGCGGCAGCCGGCGCGGCCGCCGAGGCGGCCTCGGCAGGAGCCGCGGCCGAGGCCGCTGCAGCCGGCGCAGAGGCCGCCTGCGCGAAGGCCGAGCCGCTGAGCAGCAGGCTCGCAAAGGCCAGCATCACGCCGGCCAGGAAGGTGGTGAGGAGTTTCTTCATGAGGTCTTCTTTCGGGAGGCTCGATGCGAGGGCGGCAGCCGCGCGCATCACAGGGCGTCCTTGCCGGTCTCGCCGGTGCGGATGCGAACCACCTGCTCGAGCGAGGTGACGAAGATCTTCCCGTCGCCGATCTTGCCGGTGCGGGCCGAGCTCTCGATGGCCTCGATGACACGGTCGACGATGCTCTCGTCGACGGCGGCCTCGATCTTCACCTTCGGCAGGAAGTCGACCACGTACTCGGCGCCGCGGTACAGCTCCGTGTGGCCCTTCTGTCGACCGAAGCCCTTGACCTCGGTCACCGTGATTCCCTGAACGCCGATGCCGCTCAGGGCTTCACGCACTTCGTCAAGCTTGAAGGGCTTGACGATGGCAGTCACCATCTTCATTGCGCGGACTCCTCAAGTCGCAAACCAGACCAATCAACCCATCGAGCGGGCCCGCCACGCCACACCGGCGCTGGCAACACCCCACCCTTCTGAAACCTGCTTTGGCAGGGTTTGCACGATCTGTGCCACGCCGGCGCTCGCCGCGGGAAGCCCCGCCGCCACGCCGGGGATGCCCACATCCCCCCGAAAGGGTGCGCCCGGGCAGACCCACCGAAAGAGTGCACCCACCTGGTGCAATGCACGAAGACCGTGCGCGGCGACGATGAACCCCGTCACGAACGGAGGGGTCGATGTCGCTGGCGGTGGTGCGGAGTCGTGCGCTGGACGGGCTGAACGCCCCGCCGGTGCAGGTGGAGGTTCAGCTGGCCAACGGCCTGCCCAGCTTCACGCTGGTGGGCCTGGCGGACACCGAGGTGAAGGAATCGCGCGAGCGCGTCCGGGCGGCGCTGCAGGCCAGCGGCTTCGAGTTCCCGCATAACAAGCGCATCACCGTCAACCTGGCGCCGGCCGACCTGCCCAAGGAGAGCGGCCGCTTCGACCTGCCCATCGCGCTGGGCATCCTGGCCGCCGCGGGCCGGCTGGATCTGGCCCGGCTCGACGCCGCAGAGTGGGCCGGCGAGCTCTCGCTGGCCGGCGAGCTGCGCCCGGTGCGCGGCGCGCTGGCGCTGGGGCTGGCACTGCGCGACGAAGCCGCCGGCCGCACGCTGGTGCTGCCCGATGTGAGCGCCTGCTCCGCAGCCCGGGTGCCTGAACTCGATGTGCGCGCGGCGCGTACGCTGGCCGATGTCGTGGCCTCGCTGGTGCCCGGCGACACCGCCGTGGCCTTGCCGCGCGCCCGGCCGCCGGCGCCGGCCGCGGCGCGGCCGCTGCCCGACCTGCGCGACGTGAAGGGCCAGGCTGCCGCCAAGCGGGCGCTCGAGATCGCCGCCGCCGGCGGCCACAGCCTGCTGATGGTGGGCCCGCCGGGCAGTGGCAAGTCGATGCTGGCCGAGCGCCTGGCCGGCCTGCTGCCGCCGCTGGACGAGGCCGAGGCGCTGGCCGCTGCTGCCGTGGCGGGCCTGCGCGCCGGCCCGCCGGAGGCGTCGGCCGGCAGCGGCCAGCGGCCCGTGCGGGCGCCGCACCACACGGCCAGCGCCGCGGCGCTGGTGGGTGGTGGCTCGCCGCCGCGGCCGGGCGAGATCTCGCTGGCGCATGGCGGCGTGCTGTTCCTCGACGAGACCCCGGAGTTCCCGCGCGCCGCGCTGGAGGCGCTGCGCGAGCCGCTGGAAACCGGCGTCGTGACGATCTCGCGGGCCGCGCGGCAGGCGCGGTTTCCGGCGCGCTTCCAGCTCGTCGCGGCGATGAACCCCTGCCCCTGCGGCTGGCTGGGCAGCGGCAGCCGCATCGGCCGCGCCTGCCGCTGCACGCCCGAGGCCGTGGCGCGCTACCAGGGCCGGCTGTCGGGGCCGCTGCTCGACCGCATCGACCTGCAGGTGGAGGTGCTGGCCGCCAGCCCCGACGAGCTGCTGGCCGCGCCGGCGGGCGAGCCCTCGGCCGCGGTGGCGGCGCGCGTGGCGGCGGCCTGGCAGCGCCAGCAGGCCCGCCAGGGCGAGGCCAACGCGCGGCTGGCGGCGGGGCGGCTGGACGCGCTGTGCGTGCTCGACGACGCCGCCGACCGCTTCGTGCGCCAGGCAGCGGCGCGCCTGGGCTGGAGCGGCCGCCGGCTGCACCGCTGCCTGAAGGTGGCGCGCACGATCGCCGATCTGGCCGGCAGCGACCGCATCGGCCTCGTGCACGCGGCCGAGGCGCTGCAGCTACAGCGGGTGTTGCCGGGGGCCTGAGGCCGCGCGGATTCAGATGGCTACCGGGTCGACGTCGATGGCCCAGCGCAGCAGGCCCTTGTGGCGCGCCTTGAGCTCGTCCAGCCGCGGCAGCCAGGCGGCCAGCAGCCGCTGCAGCGCCGTGCGTGAGGCCGACTCCAGCAGCAGCTGCATGCGCTCGACATCGGCCACCTTGGCCACCGGTGGCGGCACCGGGCGGTAGACCCTCACCGCCTCGGCCAGGCCCAGCGCGTGCGCCAGCGCCTCGGCCTCGGCCGCGCCCTCGGCCAGGAAGCCCTGCGCCACCGCAGCCGTCTTCGCGTCGGCGCGCACCAGCGCCAGCGCGGCAAAGGGCGGCAGCCCGGCGGCCTCGCGCTCGGCCAGCTGGCGTGCCGCGAAGCGCTCGTAGTCGTGGGCCACCAGCGCGGCGTACAGCGGGTGGCCCGGGTTCCAGGTCTGCACCCACATCTCGCTGGCCGCGGCCTGCGTGGCGTCGCGCCCGGCGCGGCCGGCGGCCTGCATCAGCAGCGCGAACAGCCGCTCGGGCGCGCGGAAGTCGCTGCTGAAGAGACCCGTGTCCGGGTTGACCGCGGCCACCAGCGTGACGCGCCGGAAGTCGTGGCCCTTGGCCACCATCTGCGTGCCCACCAGCACGTCAACATCACCAGCGTGCACGGCGGCCAGCTGCTGCTCCAGCATGCCGGCGCAGCGCGTGGTGTCGGCGTCGATGCGCGCCACTCGGGCGTCAGGCAGCAGCGCACCGAGCTGCTCGGCCAGCTTCTCGGTGCCGCGGCCCACGGGCGCGATGTCGAGGTTGCCGCAGTCGGGGCAGGCGCGCGGCACGCGCTCGGTGTAGCCGCAGTGGTGGCAGCGCAGCGTGCGGTCGCCCTTGTGGAACACGCGCCAGGCGCTGCAGTGCGGACAGCCGCTCTTCCAGCCGCAGGCGCCACACTGCAGCACCGGCGCGTAGCCGCGGCGGTTGAGCAGCAAAAGGCTCTGCTCGCCGCGCGCGATGCGCTGCTCGATGGCCTCGACGAGCTGCGGCGCCAGCACGCGCTCGCCGCCGGGCGGCTTGGGCAGCAGGCCCATGTCGAGCAGCCGCACGCGCGGCATCGCGCCGCCGCCGATGCGCGAGGCGAGTGGCAGCCGCCGGTAGCGACCCTGCTGCACGCGCTGCCAGGTTTCCAGCGACGGCGTCGCCGTGCCCAGCAGCACCGGCACGCCGCGTTGCCGCGCGCGCCACACGGCGAGGTCGCGCGCCGAGTAGCGCGCCCCCTCCTGCTGCTTGAACGAGGGGTCGTGCTCCTCGTCGACGACCACGAGCCCCAGCCGCGGCAGCGACGCAAAGATGGCCAGCCGCGTGCCCAGCACCAGGTCGGCCAGGCCCAGGTGCGCCAGCAGCCAGTGGCGCAGCCGCTGCGCCGGCGTGAGGCCGCTGTGCAGGCTGACCAGCACGCGGCCCGGAAAGCGCGCCGCGAAGCGCGCCTCGAGCTGCGGCGTCAGGTTGATCTCGGGCACCAGCACCAGCGCCTGGCGGCCGGCGGCCAGCGCGGCCTCGGCAGCGTGCAGGTAGACCTCGGTCTTGCCGCTGCCGGTGACGCCATGCAGCAGCCACGGCTGGCCGTCGCCGCCGTCCATCGCCTGCACGACCGCATCAACGGCGGCGCGCTGGTCGGCGGCCAGCACTGGGGCGGCCGGGGCCGCGCCCGCGGCGTCACCGGGCTGCGGGGCCGGCGGCCGGGCCTTGAGCCGGGCGATGCGGCGGGCGAGCGCCGCGCTGTCCATCTTGCGCAGTTCGGGCGGCAGCACGGCCATCGCCAGCTCGCCCACGCCGCGCTGGTAGTAGGCGGCGGCAAAACTCACGAGCGCGCGCCAGTCGGCGGGCAAGGGCGGCAAGGCCTCGAACACATCGACGATGTCGCGCAGCACGGGCCCATCGCCAGGCCCGTCGGCGGGCGCTTCCGCGTCGCCGGGGCTGTCGTCCCACACCAGGCCGGGCACCTCGCGCCGGCCCAGCGGCACGCGAACCAGGGTTCCTGGGGCGAGCGGCTGCTCACTCCGGTAGCTCAGGCAGGCGGCCAGCGCCGCATGCCGCGGGGTCTCCAGCGCCACGGCGAGACGGTGGCTCATGTCCGACCGCGTGGACACGAGTCTTCAGGCATCACCCGAAGAAAACGCCTCAAGTCCATGATTTGAAAGCACTTTCCGGGATGTTCGCCGATTCTGTGGATAACTTTGTGCGAAACCTGCGCCCAGCGGCGCCAAGTGCTTGATTCTGCGGGGCAGGCCGGCCGGTGCCGCATTTCGATGCACGCTGCCGCATCCATATGAATCAACGACTTGGCACGTAGTCCGGTGATTTTCTGCGGTGGGTTTGCGGCCGGGCCGCGACGCTGCGCCGCAGCACCGAAATTGGGGATAAGTCAAGCCCTGAGCGTTCACTCACCTCTTGACATCGTTGGCGGAACCTCCCCCGCCGCCGTCGGCGCGCGGGCTCAGGCGCGCAGGGTTCGCGAGTGCTTGTGCAGGGCCTCGACCAGCGCCGTCACGTGCTCGGGCGGCGTGTGCTGGCTGATGCCGTGGCCCAGGTTGAAGATGTGGCCGTCCCAGGTGCCGTCGGGCCGCTGCGGGCGGCCGAAGCTGTCGAGCACGGCGATGCCCTCGCGCGCCACCGCTTCGGGCGGCGCGAACAGCACAGCCGGATCGAGGTTGCCCTGCAGCGCCACGCGGCCGCCCACGCGGGCGCGGGCGGCACCGAGGTTCACCGTCCAGTCCAGGCCGACGACATCGGCGCCGATGCCGGCGATCTCGTCGAGCCAGGCGCCGCCGCCCTTGGTGAACACGATCACCGGGATGCGCTGGCCGTCCTTTTCGCGCTTGAGGCCCGCCACGACGCGCCGCGTGTACTCGAGGCTGAAGCGCTGGAAGGCGCCGTCGGCGAGCACGCCGCCCCAGCTGTCGAACACCATGACGGCCTGCGCGCCGGCGTCGATCTGGGTGTTGAGGTAGGCCGTCACCGCCTGCGCGTTGACCTCGAGGATGCGGTGCATCAGGTCGGGCCGGCCGTAGAGCATGGTCTTGACGAGGTGGTAGTCGTCGCTGCCGCCGCCCTCGACCATGTAGCAGGCCAGCGTCCAGGGGCTGCCCGAGAAGCCGATCAAGGGCACGCGGCCCTTCAGCGCGTGGCGGATGCTCGTGACGGCATCGAACACGTAGCGCAGCTTGTCCATGTCGGGCACGGCCAGCTCGGCCACGGCGGCCTCGTCGCGCACCGGGTGCGCGAACTTCGGGCCCTCGCCGGCGCCGAAGCTCAGGCCCAGGCCCATGGCGTCGGGCACCGTTAGGATGTCGGAGAACAGGATGGCCGCGTCGAGCGGGTAGCGGTCCAGCGGCTGCAGCGTCACCTCGGTGGCGTACTGCACGTTGGTCGCCAGGCCCATGAAGCTGTTGCCGGCCTTCACGCGCGTGGCCTTGTATTCGGGCAGGTAGCGGCCGGCCTGGCGCATCAGCCAGATCGGCGTGTGCGTGGTGCTCTGGCGAAGGCAGGCGCGGAGGAAGGTGTCGTTGATGAGGGTCGGCCACATGCGGGCCATTATCACCAGCGCCCCGCGGGCCTCTCAGCGGGGCGTTCCCGGTGGCGCGGCGGCGCCGCGCTCGCGGGCATCGAGCGCCTGCACCCACTGCCACAGCGTCTCGGGCGCCACCACCTGCGTGCCCGGCGGCGTGCGCGGCAGCGCCATCACGAGCTCGGCCACGCAACGCGCCAGCGACACCGGACGCAGCGGCTGCTGGCGCTCGGGCACCATCCAGCGCAGCTGCGCGAGCCACAGCTGCGCCAGCCGCTCCAGCAGCGCCGTGGGTGCGGCTTCGCCCGCGGGCCGCGCGGCGCGCAGGATGACGAGGTGCTCGAAGTCCAGCGCCACCAGCGCCGTCTCGTCGAGCGAGGCCAGGCCCTGCGCCAGCGCCTGCGGCAGCTGCGCCGGCGCGTGCGGCATCAGCACGACGAGCCGCTTCGTGCCTTGCGCGCGCAGCGCCCGCGCCAGCGGCAGCAGCTGCGCGGGCTCGGGCATCTCGAAGGCGTCGTCGCGGCCGTTGCTGCGGCGCTCGCGGTCGAAGACGACGATGGCCGCGTCGGCGGGCTCACCCTGGCCGGCGTCGAGTGCGGCGCGTGTGAGCGGCACCAGCCCGCGCAGCGTGCTCGCCAGCGGCGCCGCCACCAGCGCCTGCACCTGCTGGAAGCGCCCGGCCACCAGTGCCTCGGCCAGCACGGCCGAGCCCAGCGCGCCGCCGGCGCCGATGACCACGACGCTGCCGCGGGGCGCCAGCGGGTCGGGCGCGGCGAAGTCCTGGCGCGCGCCGCGCAGGGCCTGGTGCAGCAGGTCGGTCAAGGGTTCTCCGCGCAGCGAGTCTTGAACGGCGATTCTGGGGCCCCACCTGTGGGCCCGCGGGTAGCATCGCGCCGCCTGCCCCTGCTTCGGGAGAGAGACCACGATGAACACCGCCACGATCCGTTCTCGCAGCCTGCGCCTGGGCGCGGCGCTGCTGCTGGCCAGTGCGCTCACGGGCTGCGGCTACAACGAGTTCCAGCGCCTCGACGAGCAGGTCAAGGCCGGCTGGAGCGAGGTGCTGAACCAGTACCAGCGGCGTGCCGACCTCATCCCCAACATCGTGGCCACCGTCAAGGGCGAGGCCAACTTCGAGCAGGAGACGCTGACGAAGGTGGTCGAGGCGCGCGCCAAGGCCACCAGCATCCAGGTCACGCCCGAGACCATCAACAACCCCGAGACCTTTCAGAAGTTCCAGGCCGCCCAGGGCGAGCTGTCGGGCGCGCTGAGTCGGCTGCTCGTGGTGAGCGAGAACTACCCCAACCTGAAGGCCAACCAGGGCTTCCAGGATCTGCGCGTGCAGCTCGAAGGCACCGAGAACCGCATCACCGTGGCGCGCAACCGCTACATCAAGACCGTGCAGAACTACAACACGCTGGCGCGCAGCTTCCCGAGCAACCTGACGGCGATGGTCTTCAGCTACGCGGTCAAGCCGAACTTCACGGTGCAGAACGAGGCGGCCATCAGTGCGCCGCCGGCGGTGAGCTTCGACAAGCCGGCCGCACCGGCGGCGCCGGCGGCCTCGCGCTGACCGGCACCCGGGCCGCGTGATGCGCCTCTGGCGCGCGCTGCGAACGGCCCTGCTGGCGCTGCTGCTGGGCGCCGCCGGCCTGCCGCTGCACGCGCAGGACGTGCAGCCGGTGCCGGCGCTCAGCGCCCGCGTCATCGACACCACCGGCACGCTGCCCGCCGCCGAGCGTGACGCGCTGGAGCAGCGCCTGGCCTCGTTCGAGGCGCAGGCCGGGCCGCAGATCGTGCTGCTGATGGTGGCCAGCACGGCACCCGAGGACATCGCCGCCTACGCCCAGCGTGTGGCCGACACCTGGAAGATCGGGCGCCGCGACGTCGGCGACGGCGTGCTCGTGGTGGTGGCGCGCAACGACCGCCGCGTGCGCATCGAGGTGGCCAAGGCGCTGGAAGGCGCGATCCCCGACCTGGCGGCGCGGCAGATCATCGACCAGGCTATGCGCACGCCGTTCCGCGAGGGCCGCTATGGCGACGGCTTGATGGCGGCCGTGGAGCGCCTCGAAGCACGCATCCAGGGCGAGCACCTGCCGCCGCCCCCGGCCCGCGGCAGCGGCAGCGGCAACCCAGGGGGCGGCGTCGGCCTGGAGGCGCTGGCGGTGTTCTTCTTCGTCGCCGTGGCGGTGGTCGGCCGGGTGCTCACGGCCGTCGTGGGCCGCAAGCTGGGTTCGGTGCTCGCCGCCGGCGTGGCCGGGGGCGCGGGCTGGTGGATCACCTCAAGCGTGCTCATCGGCATCGGCGCGGCCGTGGCGGCGCTGGTGCTCGTGGGCATCCTGGGCATCGGCTCGGTGGCGCGGCGCCTGGGCCGCAGCCGCAGCCTGCCGCACATCGGCGGCTGGAACGGCGGCGGCTGGGGCGGGGGTGGCGGCGGCAGCTGGGGTGGCGGGGGCGGCGGCTTCTCGTCGGGGGGTGGTGGCGACTTCGGCGGCGGCGGCGCCTCCGGTGACTGGTAGGAACGGGGCATGAATCGCTGGCTGCGCATCCTGAAGCACCGCTGGACCGACGAGACCGACGCCGCGCGGGCCTTGTCGCCCGAGGCCCTGGCGCGGCTCGAGCAGCGCGTGGCCGCCAGCGAGCGCCGCCACAGCGGCGAGATCCGCCTGTGCGTCGAGGCCGGGCTGCCGATGTCCTACCTGTGGCGCGACGCCACGTCGCGCCAGCGCGCCATCACGATGTTCGGCAAGCTGCGTGTCTGGGACACCGAGCACAACAACGGCGTGCTGATCTACCTGCTGCTGGCCGAGCGCGCCATCGAGATCGTCGCCGACCGCGGCCTCACCCGCATGGTGCCGCCCGAGACCTGGGGCCAGATGGTGGCCGGCATGCGCGAGGCCTTCCGCGCCGGCCGCTTCGAGGACGGCCTGGCCCAGGCGGTGGACGCGGTGGACGCCCTGCTGGCGCAGCACTTTCCGCTGGCCGAGGGCCAGGCGAACCCGAACGAACTGCCCGACCGCGCCGAACTCCGCTAGCCGCCGCCGGGCCCGCGGGCCGCGGCGCGGCTACAGCGGGTTGCCGTCGGCGTCGCGCCGCGCCACCGTGAGCTGGAAGCGGTTGAAGCCGTCGCGGCGCTCGTAGGCCATGCTGCTGGCGGTGTTGCGGATCATCAGCAGGCCCAGGCCGCCGACCTGCGCGTCGTCGAGCGTCTCGGGCAGCAGGATGGCGTCGGTGTCCATCGGGTCGAAGGGCTTGGCGTCGTCGACGATGAGCAGCCGCACCTCGTGGGGCTCGATCTGCAGGTCGATCTCGACCTGGTGCTCTTCGGCGTCCGTCACCTCGTAGCCGTAGCGCATCGTGTTGGTGACGGCCTCCTCGATGATGAGCTCCACGCCCGCCACCGTGTGCTCGTCGACCGCGTTGTTCTCGAGGAACTGCCGCGCCTGCAGGCGGGCGATCTCCAGGCCGCCGATGTCTGCCGTCATCGGGATCAGCAGCGACGGGGCGGCGGTGGCCATCGGTTCCATCGGTCCTTGGGGCGGTGCCTCAGCCTGCCAGCCTTGCGGTGGCCTGCTCGCGGTCGGGCAGCACCGGGATGATCTGGTCCAGCGCCACCATCTGCAGCGTGCTCTGCACCTGCGCCTTGGCGCCGAAGAGCACGAGGTTGCGGCCGCGGGCCTTCTGCGCCCGCGCGGTGGCGATGATCAGGCGCACGCCCATCGACGCGAGAAAGCTCACGGCGCCCAGGTCGATGGCGGCGTCGCGGTCGGTGCCCAGCACGGCGTCCTTGAACTTCGCCTCCACCTGGTCGACGCCGACCGTGTCCAGCCGCCCTTGCAGCGCGACACAGAGCGCGCCGCCGGCCAGCTCCTCCACGGACATCTCCATCGGGTGATCCTTGAGTTTTTGCGTGTTGAGGGCGGTGCGCTCAGGCGAGCTGAGCCACCACCATCGAAAAATCATCGTCGAGCGGGCCCGGCCGCGCAAGCCCCCTCACCATCCGGTAGAGGTGCTCGGCCTCGGTCGCGGCGCCGTGGATGGCCGGGTCGTGCGGCTGGCCGAGCAGCGGCAGGAAGTCGTCGATCTGCCAGGTCTTGCCGTCGCGGGCGACGATCTCGAACACGCCGTCGCTGAACAGGTACAGCCGGTCGCCCCGCGCCAGCCGCGCTCGCGCGGAGCCGTAGGGCATGCCGGGCATGGCGCCGATGACGAGGTTGCGCGTGACCAGCGGCACGAGGCCGGGCTGGCCCGGGCGCGACACGTAGGCCGGGTGCTGGCCGGCGGCGGCGAATTCGATCTCCAGCGTGCGCAGGTCGAGCACGCCGTACCAGATGGTGAAGAACATGCCGCCGTGGCTGTCCATCGGGAACTGGTCGTTCAGCTTGGCCAGCACCTGCGACGGGTCGGCGAAGTCCACGCCCGGCAGGCTCTGCTGGCGCAGCGCGTTGAACACGGCCACGCCGTGCATGGCGGCGCCGACGCCGTGGCCGGAGACATCGGCCAGGTACAGCACGAGGCGGTTCTCGTCGAGGTGGTGGTAGCCGAAGGCGTCGCCACCCACGCGCGCCGAGGGCTGGTAGTGCCATTGCACCTGCACCGGCCCGCTGGCGAGCGGCTGCGGCAGCAGGCTCTGCACGTAGTGGCTGGCGCGGGCGAGGTCGCGGTCGAGCTCCTGGCTCTGCGCCAGCTCGTGCTCGTCGCGGAACTCGTGCTTCAGGATCTGCTTGCCCACCTGCAGCACGGCGCCGTGCGGCACCGGCTCGTTGGCATAGATGCGCTTGCCGTCGACGAAGGTGCCGTTGGTGCTGCCGCGGTCGCTGACGAGCAGCTCGTCGCCGCGCAGCAGCAGCTCGCAGTGCAGGCCCGAGACCTCGCCGTCCTTGAACACCAGCTCGGCCGGCGGCCGCCGGCCGATGCGCACCGGGTGCTCGGGCAGCAGCCGCCAGCGCTGCACCGTGCCGCTGTCGTCGGTGAACACCAGGTAGTGCACCCAGCCGGCACGCGGCTGCGCCACCGTGATGCGGCTGCGCGGCGCGCGGATCATCGTGCGCTCGCCGTCGTCCTCGGGCGGCGCGAAGCGGGTGGGATCGCTGTCGGACGGGATGGGGGGTGGGCTCACGGTGGCTGTCGGGCGGGTCAGGCGGTGCGGCAGGCGGTGTCGGACGCCGACCAGTCGGTCAGCGGGCCGGCGAGATCGACGCCGCGGCGCACGGCCGTCATCTCGGCGACCACGCTCATCGCGATCTCCGGCGGCGTCAGGCCGCCGAGGTTCAGCCCCACCGGGCCGCGCAGGCGCGTCACCTCGGCCTGGCTGACGTCGAAGTCCAGCAGGCGCAGGCGGCGGTTGTCGTTGTTGCGGCGCGAGCCCAGGGCGCCGACGTAGAAGGCCGGCGTCTTGAGCGCCTCCATCAGCGCCAGGTCGTCGAGCTTGGGGTCGTGCGTGACGGCGACGACGGCGCTCATGGCGTCCAGGTTCATCGCGATGACGAGGTCGTCGGGCATCTGGCACGAGAGCGTGACGCCCTCCATCGCGGCCCAGCCCTCGTGGTATTCCTCGCGCGGGTCGCAGACGGTGACGCGGTAGTCGAGCATCACCGCGAACTGCGCCAGGTAGCGGCTGAGCTGGCCGCCGCCGATGATCAGCAGGCGCAGACGCGGGCCGTGCACGGTCTCGAGCGCCTTGCCGTCGAAGCGGACCTCGTCGCCTTCGGTATTGGGCGCCAGCGTCACCAGGCCGGTGGCGAGCTCGAGCCGCCGACGCACCACGCGGTGCTCCTCGATGGCGGCCAGCAGCTCGCGCAGGCGGCTGCCGGCGTTCAGCGGCTCCAGCACGATCTGCACCGTGCCGCCGCAGGGCAGGCCGAAGCGCTGCGCCTCATCGGCGCTGGCGCCGTAGGTGGTGGCCTGCGGCAGCCGCAGCGCCAGCTCGCCGCGCTTGACGCGGTCGATCAGGTCGTCCTCGATGCAGCCGCCCGAGACGGAACCGGCCACCTGGCCGTCGTCGCGGATGATCATCAGGCTGCCCGGCGGCCGCGGGCTCGAGCCCCAGGTGCGCACCACCGTGCCCAGCACGACGCGATGGCCCCGGTTCATCCAGTCCATCGCGGTGCGGACCACTTCCACGTCCATGCTGTTCATCGGGCACCCCGGCTAGGCACCTGCCCCGCGAGGGGCAGGCGAAGCCAGCAGGATGCCACAGCCGGGCGCGGCGCGGCGGCTAGCGCACGACGAACACCACCGCCGTGCGCGCCGGGATCGTGAACGCGCCGCTGCCGGCCGCATAGGTGGCGCTGGCCGCGCGGCGGTCGGTGCCGGTGGCGTGCACCGGGTGCAGCTCGAAGGCCTTGCCGGCCAGCGCGGCCACCGTCACGGTCTCGTTGCTCAGCCCGGTGTTGATGAAGTAGGCGATCTCGCGGAAGTTGGCGCCCGCGTAGCCCGCGCCGTCGACATGGCCGGCCAGCACCGTGGCCACCTGCGACGAGCCCAGGTTGTGGAAGCGCAGCCGGGCGCGGATGTCGGCAGCCGTGCGCAGCCGCAGCAGCGTGGTGCTGGCGCGGATCTTCATCAGGTCGGTGAACGAGCCCTTGGTCCAGTTGATGGGGTCGGCACCCATCTTCAGCGCCGGGTTGGCCAGGAAGGGCCTGAGCAGCGGCCAGTCGGCGCCGTTGTCGGCCATGCGCGGCAGGCCGACGCCGAAGTTGTGCGAGGCCCCCGTCACGTCGTAGGCGTTGAACCAGTCGCCGCTGTCGTAGCTGTTGCGGTCCAGGCTCTTGCTGCGCAGCAGCTCGATGCCGGCGTGGTAGTACGCGATGCCCTGGCTGAAGGCCACGGTGGCCGCGCCGAGGATCTGCACGCGTGCCCGCTCGTCGGCCGTCGTGCCCACGGGCAGCTTCAGCGCGTTGATGTCGTACAGCGTCAGGTTGTCGTGGTTCTCGACGTAGTTCACCACCTCGTTCGGCTCGCGGGCGAAGCCGACGCCGCCCAGGTCCTTGAGCTGAACCGTCGCGTCCCAGTGCGTGAGCAGCGTGAAGTCCTCGATGCTGCCGGCCAGCGCGCCCTTGATGAGGTCGCCGCGCCAGCGCAGGTCGTTCAGCGGGCGCGTGGCGGCGCTGGCGTTGGGGGCGTAGACGATGCCGTTGATCCAGCCCTGCTCGGCCACCAGCGCGCCGCCGCTGTCGCAGCAGCCGCCGCCGCGCACGGCGTCGCGCATCTTGTCGCCGAAGCTGCCGATGCGGCTGCCGGCCAGGCCGCCCTGGCGCGCCTGGGCGAAGCGCGCGTCGTTGGCCACCTCGCCGAAGTTCCAGCCCTCGCCGAAGAGCTGCACCTCGCGGCCGGCGGCCGTGTTCACGGCGTCGCGCAGCCGCTCCATAGCGGCCCGCGGCAGGTGGCCCATGATGTCGAAGCGGAAGCTGGCGATCTTGTATTCCTTCGCCCACAGCACCGCCGAGTCGATCATCAGCTGGCCCATCATCAGGTTCTCGGGCGCGGTGTTGTCGCAGCAGGTGCTGTTGGCCACCGAGCCGTCGGCGTTGAGCCGGTGGTAGTAGCCGGGCACGATGCGGTCGAGGATGCTCTTCTCGTTCTGGCCGCTGGCCGAGGTGTGGTTGTAGACCACGTCCATGCCCACGCGCAGGCCGGCGGCGTGCAGGCCCATCACCATCTGGCGGAACTCGCGCACGCGGGCCGCGCCGTCGGCGGGGTCGGTGGCGTAGCTGCCGTCGGGCGCGTTGAAGTGCAGCGGGTCGTAGCCCCAGTTGAAGCAGTCGCCCGAGGCGCTGGCCGTCACGGCCGCCTGCTGCGCCTCGCCATCGGGCGCGCCGCTCGGGCTGGGCGTGGTGCAGCCGGTCTCGGGCACGCTGGCGATGTCGAACACCGGCAGCAGGTGCACGTCGGTCACGCCGGCGTCGGCCAGGCGCTTGAGGTGCTGCATGCCGTTGCTGGTGCTGCGCGCGAAGGCTACGTACTTGCCGCGCTCGGCCGCCGGCACGGTGGGGTCGCCCACCGAGAAGTCGCGCGGGTGCAGCTCGTACACCACCATGTCGGTGGCCGCGCTCACGCGGGTGGGGATCGTCGACGCGTCCCAGCCCGCCGGCTTGGTGGCGGCGGCCGAGAGGCTGCCGATCCAGCTCAGGCGGCTGTTCGTCGTCAGGCTCACCGAGTACGGGTCGGTCACGAGGTTGCGCACCAGCCCCGTGCCGCGCACGAACACCTCGACGCCGTAGCGGTAGTACTTGCCGGTGAGGTCGCCGCTGCGCGTGGCGCTCCACACGCCGGTGGCCGGGTCCATCACCATCTCGTCGACCGTGGCCGTGGGCGTGGTGGGCGAGTCGTAGGTGAAGACGTAGACCTTCTGCGCGGTGGGCGCCCACAGCTTGAAGCGCGTGCCGAAGCTGCCGAGGCTGACACCGAGGTCGCGCACGTCGGCGGCGGCGGCGTACAGGTCGTCCAGCGCGCCGGCCACCTGCAGCGTGGTGGCGTTCTGCACGTCGCCGGCGGTGTTCTCCTGCACGATGACGACCTGCCGCTTCAGCAGCGTGGCCACCTGGGCCTGGTCGGCGGCCTTGACGGCGAAGGTGCCGCCGGCGTCCAGCCACTTGAAGCGCTCCATCACCGCCGAGGGCACGGTGCCGCTGAAGGCGTCGAGCGTGATCGAGCCGTCGGCGCCGGTGACCTTGCCGTCCTTCGGCGCCAGGATCTGCCCGGTGGCCGAGTGGTACAGCTTGACGTTGCCGCCGACGGCCACGCGCGGCCAGCGGATCAGCGAGCGGTTCAGCCACACGGCGCGGGCGTCGCGCGTGCTGGCGCTGCGCGTGTCGGGCGGCGTGGTGTAGACCGTGGGGTCGCCCTGCACCATCCAGATCTCGCCGACCCGGCCGCTGATCGTGAGGCTGCCGTAGCTGACGCGGATGTTGTCCGGGCGGCCGTCCTTGTCGTCCTGGTTGGGCGCCTGGCCGTGGATGATGAACTCGAGGCCCGTGCGCGTGGCGTCGGCCGTCGGATTGAGCACCGGGATGTCGAACACCACCTCGCCGCTGCCGGCGGTGTAGTTGGGCATCTGGTCGAAGCGCACGGCGTTCGACCACTGGTCGATGGTCACGCCGGCCGGGACGCGCACGGTGTCGAGGCCGCTCGACGGCCACAGGTGCAGGCCCCAGTTGGCGTAGTCGCCGGCAAAGCGCTTGTAGTGCACGCGCAGCGTGCGGATGTCGGGCGCGGTCGCGCCGTCGGGGTTGCGCGTGTAGGTGGCGCTGTCGCCCTCGATGCGCCAGATCTCGTTGCGGCCGGGCTGCAGCGTGTAGCGCTGGTCGGCGCCGGCGTGGTCCTTCGTGTCGCCCTGGTGGAAGATGTAGCCGACGCTGCCGCTCGTGGCCGCCAGCGGGATCTCGTAGCTGCGGCCGAAGGCCGACGGCGTGCCCACGCGGCCGGCGGCCCAGGTGGTCTCGACCGCCGCGTCCCAGGTGTGCAGCGTCCAGCCGGTGTAGTCGCCCGACAGGCGCTTGTAGTGGATGGTCAGCGTGGTCGGCGTCGTGCCGCCACCGCCACCGCCGCCACCCCCGCCGCCGGTGGGCGGGGCGTTGAGCACCGTCTGCCAGCCGGCGTCGCCCAGCGCCAGGCGCGCATCGGGCGCCGGCGGCGCGGGCGGCGGCGGCGTGTCGCCCCCACCGCCGCCACCTCCGCCGCAGGCGGCCAGCACCAGCGCCACGGCGGCGAAGAGGAACGCAAAACGGGCGCGGAGCGCCTGCCACAACTGCTTCATCGGTCGGTTCTCCAGCGAGCCGGGCCGATGCTAATGAAGCAAAACTACATCGTCTTTCGGGCAAACCCGGGCGGTTCTATGGCTCCAGCTGGCGTTTTCTGACATCGGCGGGTAGTGAAACTACAAGTTGGTGAGCACTTCCCAGCCAGGCCGTCGGCCTCGGGTCGATCCCTACAATCGCCGCCGATGAGCCTTGACCACCAGTTCGTGCTGACCATGACCTGCCGCGATGCCAAGGGCATCGTGCACGCGGTCTCGGGCCTGCTCTACCAGGCCGGCTGCAACATCGTCGACTCGCAGCAGTTCGGCGATCTCGAGGGCGACGACGCCACGGGCCTCTTCTTCATGCGCGTGCACTTCCAGGCGCCGCCGCAGCTGGCGCAGGTGGCCACGCTGCAGGGCCTGTTCGCGCACACGGTGCAGCAGTTCGGCATGACGGCGCAGTTCCACGCGCTGGCGGCGCGGCCGCGTGTGCTGCTGATGGTGAGCCAGCACGGCCACTGCCTGAACGACCTGCTGTTCCGCTGGAAGAGTGGCTCGCTGGCCGCCGACATCCCGGCCATCGTGAGCAACCACGAGACCTACCGCTCGCTGGCCGAGAGCTACGGCATCCCGTTCCACCACCTGCCGCTCAAGGCCGGCAGCGGCGCCGAGGCCAAGCGCGCACAGGAGCGCGAGGTCGAGGTACTCGTCGAGCGCGAGCGGATCGACCTCGTGGTCCTCGCGCGCTACATGCAGATCCTGTCGGAGCCGATGTGCCAAGCGCTGGCCGGCCGTGCCATCAACATCCACCACAGCTTCCTGCCCAGCTTCAAGGGCGCGCGGCCGTACTTCCAGGCGCATGCGCGCGGCGTCAAGCTCATCGGCGCCACGGCGCACTACGTGACGGCCGATCTCGACGAGGGCCCCATCATCGAGCAGGACGTGCAGCGCGTGGATCACACGATGTCGGCCGAGGACTTCACCGCCGCCGGCCGCGACATCGAGTGCATGGTGCTCGCACGCGCGGTGCGCTGGCACCTGGAGCACCGCGTGCTCGTCAACGGCCGCAAATGCGTGGTCTTCCGCTGAGCGTCTGAGAGGCCAACCCATGCCGCGCCCGCCCGCCGCCGCCCTGCACGCCAGCCCCGACGACGTCGAGGCCGCATTCTACGAGGCGCTGCAGCGCGGCGACCTCGAGGCGCTGATGGCGCTGTGGGCCGACGACGACGAGGTCGTGTGCGTGCACCCCGGTGGCGGCGGCCGGCTGGTGGGCCCGGTGGCCATCCGCGCCAGCTTCGAGGCCATCTTCGCCAACGGCGGCATCCCGGTCGTGCCCGAGCAGGTGCACCGGCTGCATCAGCTCAGCGCGGCGCTGCACCACCTGGTCGAGCGCATCGAGGTCGTCACGCCCGAGGGCCGGCAGGTGGGCTGGGTGGTGGCCACCAACGTGTTCGTGAAGACGGCCCAGGGCTGGCGCATCGCCGCCCACCACGCCAGCCCGGCCGAGCCGCAGGAGCCGGCGCGGGCCAGTGCGGAAGGCCCGGCCACGCTGCATTGATGGCCGCCTTCGACTACCGGCCGCCGTGGTGGCTGCCCGGCGGCAACGCGCAGACGATCTGGGCCGCACTGCACGCGCGCCGCTTCGACGGCGAGCCGCCGCGCTTTGCGCGCGAGCGCTGGGCCACGCCCGACGGCGACTTCATCGATGTCGACCATCTCGAGGGTTCGCCAGCCGACGCGCCACGCCGGCTGGTGCTGTTCCACGGCCTGGAGGGCAGCAGCGAGAGCCAGTATGCGCAGGCCTTTGCCGCCGTGGCGCGCGCGCGCGGCTGGGCCTACAGCGTGCCGCACTTCCGCGGCTGCAGCGGCGAGCTCAACCACGCGCCGCGCGCCTACCACTCGGGCGACTACGAGGAGATCGGCTGGATCCTTGAGCGGCTGCGCGCCACGAGCCCGCAGCCGCTTCTCGCGGTGGGCATCTCGCTCGGTGGCAACGCCTTGCTGCGCTGGGCACAGGAGGCCGGCGACAGCGCCGCGGCCACGGCGGCCGCGGTGGCCTCGGTGTGCTCGCCCATCGACCTGGCCTCGGCCGGCCGCGCCATCGACCGCGGCTTCAACCGGCAGGTCTACGCGCGCATGTTCCTGTCGACGATGGTGCCCAAGGCGCTGCGCAAGTGGCAGCAGCACCCGGGCCTCTTCGACCGCGAGCGCGTGGCCGCAGCGCGCACCATCCACGCCTTCGACAACGCCTTCACGGCGCCGCTGCACGGCTTTCGCGACACCGCCGACTACTGGCAGCGCGCCTCGGCCGCGCCGCACCTGGCGCGGCTGCGCGTGCCGGCACTGGTGCTCAACGCCGGCAACGACCCCTTCGTGCCCGCGCACGAGCTGCCCGGCGCGCACCAGGTGGGCCCGCGCGTCACGCTGTGGCGGCCGGCCGGCGGCGGCCACGTCGGCTTTCCGCACGGCGGCTTTCCGGCCCGCGTGCAGCAGATGCCGGCCGCGGTGAGCGCCTGGCTCGCCGAGCACGCCTGAGCCCGAGGCCGCAACCATGGACGACATCGTCAAGGCGGCGCTGAAGAAGTGGCCGAACGTGCCGCACTGCCACGGCTGGCTGGCGCTGGACGCGCGCGGCCAGTACTTCATGCGCGACGACCGCGTGCAGCGCGCCGGGCCGTTCCCGGCCGTCAAGGGCAGCCGCATCGACCACGACAAGCTGCGCGAGTTCATCCACCGCAACTACGCGGCCGACGAGGCCGGCGCGTGGTTCTTCCAGAACGGGCCGCAGCGCGTGTACGTGCAGCTCGAGGCCGCGCCCTACGTGTGGCGCGTGCAGGGCGGCCCGGGCTTCGAGCTCGTCGCGCACACCGGGCAGGCCGCGGGCGCGCTGCGCCAGGCCTACCTGGACGAGCACGGCCGCCTCTTCGCCGACACCGCGCTCGGCTTCGGCCTCGTGCACACGATGGACGTGGAGCGCGCGGCGCAGGCCGTGGAGCAGGGCGCGCCCGATGGCACGACGGGCGCCTGGGCGCCCGTCGAGATGCCGTTTGCGCAGATGCCCGCGCGCTTCGGCTACCAGCTGCTGCCGCGGGTCTGAGCGGCCCGCGCGCCGCTTACTTGGACGCAGCCGCGGCCGGCGCCGGGGCGGCCGGCTCGGCGAAGCTGGCGCCAGCCTTGTTGGCCAGGTAGACGACGGCACGGCCGACCTCGAGGTCGCTGTACTCGCCGCCACCCTGCGCCGCCATCGCGCCCTTGCCCTTGAGCGCCGAGTTCAGCAGCGCTTCGTAGCCGGTCTTGATGCGCGGGGCCCAGGCGGCGGCGTCGCCGGTCTTCGGGGCGCCGGCGGCACCGGCGGCGTGGCACACCGTGCACGCGGCCTTGTAGACCTCTTCGCCGGTGCGCAGCACGGCGGGCGCCGACGCGTCGCGCACCTCGACCTTGCCCACGCGCTGCAGGCGCTGCGCCACGGACTCGGCCTCGAAGGCGGTGCTGCCCGCGGCCGGCTTGGCGCCGAAGTCGACGTAGTTGGCCAGCAGGATGATGATCACGATCGGCACCACGAACGAGGCCACGACGGCCACGACCAGTTGCTTCGGCGTGCGGATGGGGCCCTCATGCGGGCCGTCGTGGGCGTCGTTCGGGGAGGTCGGGTCGCTCATCGTGGAATCGTTCGAGGGTGCTGCACGGCCTTCAGGCCCGCGGTGGCAGGACACGAAGGACAAAACCAATCGATTATAGGAGGCGGGCTAGAATGCTCGGCTACCCGGCGCGGCGACCGTGGTGAAATGGATATCATGCAGCCCTCCGAAGGCTGCGTTGCAGGTTCGATCCCTGCCGGTCGCACCAGGCTTCGGCACCAGGCTTCGGCTCCCCCTCACCGTCAGGCAGCCGCTCCGCGAATCTCGCGTCGAGCAACGGCCGGTCGACACCACCATCCGCCCCGACCGCGCGGCCGCCAGATGACCGCAGGAAACATCCGGTCACGAGCCTGTAGGCCCATCGCTACACTCTGGCGCGCCCGCTGCCGATGATGGGGCGTGGCCCCCGCGCATCCGATGCTCCTGCGACTCGCTCTCGTCCTGCTGTGCCTGGCGCTGCTGCCTGCAGCCGCCCGCGCTCAGGCGCCGGCCGCGCCAGCCGCGCCGGCCGCGCCGGACGGCCGCCAGCGCCTGGCGCTGGTGGTGGGCATCGCCAGCGTCGGTGGCCGCGAGGTGCTGCCCTCGGCCACCCGCGACGCCCCGGCCGTGGCCGCCGCGCTGGCCGCCGGCGGCTACGAGGTGCTGCTGCGCGAGAACCCCGGCACCAACGATCTCCGCGCCGCCTTCAAGCAGTTCCGCGACAAGCTCAAGCCCGACGGCCTGGGCCTGGTCTACATCACCGGGCCGATGGCCCAGGTGGACGGCCGCAACATGCTGGTGCCGGCCGACGTGGCTCTGAACGAGGGCGCCGAGGCCGCCGCGGCCGCCGCGCTGCTGCGCGTGGTGGGCGTGCCGGTGCAGGAGGCCCTGGGTGCGCTGGCCGGCAGCGCCGAGGCGCCGCGCGTGCTGGTGCTCGACGGCGCCTACCGCGTGGCGCCGCTGTCGCGCCTGACACCGCCGGGCCTGACGCGCCAGCGCACGCCCGACGGCACGATGGTGGTGCTGGGCCACGTGCCGGCGGCGCTGCAAGACGCGCCGCCGCCCGAGCCCGAGCCGGCCGGCGCCAAGGACCCCAAGAGCCGCGCCGCCACGCGCCTGGCCAAGGCGATGGCCGACGCGCTCACGCTCACCGGCGTCACCGTGGCCGAGGCGCTGCGCGCGGTGCGCCTGGAGGCGCTGGAGGTGAGCGGCGGCCGCACGCAGCCAGCGATCTCGGGCAGCCTGGCCACGCGGGTGTACTTCACCGACAGGGCCGCTGCGGCCGCTGCGGCCACGGCCACGGCAACGATGACGGCAGCCGCGCCGGCACCGGCGGCCAGCGCCCCCCGGCCGGCCGCTGCGGTGGCGGTGCCGGTTCCGGTGCCGCTGCCCGTGCCGCCAGTGGCCCTGGCGCCGTCGGTACCGGCCACGCCCGGCTCGGCAGCGCCAGCGGCCCCGGCGGCGTCGGCCCCGGGTGATCCCACGTCGGCGGTGGCCGCGGCAGCGCCGGCCCCGGCGGCCTCGGCGCCGGCCGCCAAGCCCACCGACGGCCGCACCGAGCGCGCCCCCGGCCAGGGCGAGCGGCCGGTGTACCTGACACGCGCCAACAGCTTCGGCCACGCCGAGGGCGACGTGCTCAGCTACGAGCGCGTCGACACGCGCAAGGACGAGATCCTCGCCAGCTACGTGATCGCCATCGACAAGATCGGCGACAACGGCACGCTGCAGGCCAACGGCGGCCTGTGGCTGCTCGATCCCGAAGGCCGCCCGGCGCGCGTGAAGGCCGAGGACGGCGCCGAGACACGTTTCGAGCCCGCCGAGGTCTGGTGGTGGGCGCGCCCGCGCGCCGGCGAGTCGCGCGCGGTGCAGTTCAGCGAGACCTACCAGCGTGCCGACAAGGCCCGCGGCCAGATCATCTGGCGCGGCCAGGCCCAGGTGGGCACGCCGCGCGTGCTGGAGGTGCAGGCCGGCGAGTTCGAGGTGCTGCCCATCCGCGTCAGCGGCCAGGGCACCGACACGCCCGAAGGCAAGCCGGCGCGCCAGCTGCTGTTCACGCGCGTCGTCTACTTCGCGCCCAAGCTGGGCGTGCCGGTGGCCATCGACATCGAGGACAACGACGCCGGCGGCCGGCCGCTCAAGCGCGAGCGCATCGAGCTCACGCACGCGCAGCAATCCCGCACGGTGAACAACTAGCGATGCGTGGCGCAGCGGCCCTCGGTGTGATGGCGCTGCTCGCCGGCTGCGCGTCCACCCCGCCGCCCGAAGAACGCGACGGCCCGCCGCTCAAGGTGCCGGCCGACATCCACCGCACGCCCGACGCCCGGCCGCGGATCGAGCCCCTGCGCGTCGGCGGCCCGAACAAGCCCTACGAGGTGCTGGGCCGCCGCTACGTGCCGATGACCGACGACCGCCCGCTGGTGGAAAGCGGCGGCGCCAGCTGGTACGGCCGCAAGTTCCACGGCCGGCCCACGAGCAGTGGCGAGCCCTACGACATGTTTGCGATGACGGCGGCGCACAAGACGATGCCCATCCCGAGCTACGCGCGCGTGCGCAACCCGGCCAACGGCCGCGAGATCATCGTGCGCATCAACGACCGCGGGCCGTTCGCCGACGGCCGCGTCATCGACCTCAGCTACGTCGCCGCGCTGCGCCTGGGCGTGCTGAACGGCGTGGCGCCGGTGCAGGTGCGCCGGCTCACGTTTGATGAGATCCGCGCGATGCAGAGCAGCGCCGAGCGCGCGCGCGAGCTGCTCGACCCCTAGAGTCGCGGCGGCCATTCGCGTCGGGCCCGGTTGATCCGGGCGCGCTTTGCGCCGATGCTCGCAGGCCCCGCAGAACACGCGGCGCGCCAGCGCTGCAGGAGACGCCGCATGGCCGACGGTCACACCACCGACAGCAGCCCCGTGACCTTTGTCGTGCCCGGCACGCGCCCGGCCTCGCGCGGTGCCGGCGCGGCGGTGCCGCAGCCGTCGGACGTCGTCGCGGGCACCGTCAAGGACGCCGTGCGCCTGCAGGCCCGCCGCAGCGGCGGCGGCGAAACGACGCGCGTGCAGGCCGTGCCGGGCGAGGACGTCGTGGTGCTGCGGCTGGCCGACGGCCCGGTGCTGGTGCTGCACCCGCACACCGCGCGCGACCTGATGCTCGGCCAGCAGACGGCTGCACGGCGCAGCGCCGGCGGCGCCGCCCCCGGCGAGGTGGAGGTGCCGGCTCAGCTGCGCTGGCGCGGCCTGGAGCAGGCCGCCACGACACGCGGCGCCGGCTCGCTGGGCGAGGTGCTCCTGGCGGGCCTGGAGGTCGTCACCGGCCTCTTCAAGGACCCGGCGGCCGACTTCGTGGCCGGGGCCGTGGTGGCCAAGGTCGACGGCCAGGTCGACGCCGGCGTCTACCGGCTGCAGCGCGAGGCGCTGCCGCCGCTCAAGGGCAGCGGGCTGAAGGTCGACACCGTGCCTGCGGCCGGCAGCCAGCCCATCCTGGTGCTGGTGCACGGCACCTTCGTCGAGACCGTCAGCACCTTCGGCAAGCTCTGGACGCAGCACCCGCAGCGCGTGGCCGAGCTGTTCGAGCGTTATGCCGACCGCGTCTACGCGCTCGACCACCCGACGCTCGGCGCGAGCCCGATCGCCAACGCGATGACGCTGGTGCAGGCGCTGCCCGCGGGCGCGACACTGCACCTGCTGACGCACTCGCGCGGCGGCCTCGTGGCCGAGGTGCTGTGCCGCGTGGCCGGCGACATCGAGGCCGGGCGCACGCTCGGCGCCGCCGACCTGGCCTTCTTTCCGGGCCCGGCCTACGCCGGCCAGCGCGGCGAGCTGCAGGCGTTGGCCGCGGCCGTGCGCGCCAAGCGCATCCGCGTCGAGCGCCTGGTGCGCGTGGCCTGCCCCGCGCGCGGCACGCTGCTGGCCAGCCAGCGGCTCGACGCCTACCTGTCGGTGCTGAAGTGGACGCTGGAGCTCGCCGGGCTGCCGGTGGTGCCGTCGCTGCTGGACTTCCTGACCGAGGTCGCGCGGCGGCGTGCCGACCCGTCGCAGATCCCGGGCCTGGCGGCGATGATCCCCGACACGCCGCTGGTGCGCTGGCTCAACGAGGCGCGCGAGCCGATCCCGGGCGACCTGCGCGTGCTGGCCGGCGACCTGGAAGGCGACAGCCTCGGCAGCTGGCTCAAGACACTGCTGGCCGACGCCTACTACTGGACCGACAACGACATCGTCGTCAACACCGCCAGCATGTACGGCGGCACGCCGCGCGATCCCGCCCGCGGCCGCGCGAGCTTCTTCCTCGACCAGGGCGGCACGAGCACGCACTTCAACTACTTTGCCAACGAGCGCAGCGTGCGCGCCGTGACGGCGGCGCTGCGCGACGACGAGCCCGACGGCTGGCGCCCGATCGGCCTGATGTCCTGGGCCGGCCAGGACAGCGGCGGCCTGCGCGCCGCGCGGCGCAGCCAGGGCGAGGCCGCGGCGGCCGATCGGCCGGCGGTGTTCGTGATCCCCGGCATCCTGGGCAGCCACCTGAAGGACGGCGACGCGCGCATCTGGCTCGGCCTGCGCCTCGTGGGCGGCCTGGACCGCCTGGCCTGGCAGCCCGGCAGCGAGCGCGTGCAGCCCGACGGCGCCATCGGCCTGGTCTACGACGACCTGATGGAGCACCTCGCGGCCACGCACGAGGTGATCGAGTTCGCGTTCGACTGGCGGCGGCCCATCGAGGACGAGGCGCGCCGCCTGGCCCGCGCCGTCGAGGCCGAGCTCGACGGCCGCAGCGCCAGCGGCCAGCCGGTGCGCATCGTCGCGCACAGCATGGGCGGCGTGCTGACGCGCACGATGCAGCTCGAGGCGCCCAAGACCTTCGAGCGGCTGCTCAAGCGCGAGGGCGCGCGCGTGCTGATGCTGGGCACGCCCAATGGCGGCTCGTGGGCGCCGATGCAGGTGCTGTCGGGCGACGACACCTTCGGCAACGCGCTGGCCGCCTTCGGCAGCCCGCTGCGCGGCCGCCGCGCGCGCCAGCTGATGGCCGAGATGCCGGGCTTCATCCAGCTGCAGGCCGACCTGCTGGACAGCCGCCTCGCGCTCGACCGCAGCGAGACCTGGCGCACGCTGGCCGAGCAGGACCTGGCGCGTGTGCGCGAGGTGAACTGGTGGCACCACAGCAGCGGCGAGGCCGCCGAGGCGGCCTACGAATGGGGCGTGCCGCCGCAGGCCGTGCTCGATGCCGCGGTGGCGCTGCGGCGCCGCCTCGACGCGCAGCGCGACGGCGATCTCGCGCGCTTCGCCAACCAGCTGCTGCTGGTGGTGGGCGAGGCCGAGTTCACGCCCGACGGCTACGACAACGGCCCTGAGGGCTTCGTGTACCTCGACGCGTGCCGCGGCGGCGACGGCCGCGTGCCGCTGCACAGCGCGCTGCTGCCCGGCGTGCGCACCTGGCGGCTCGACGCCGAGCACGGCAGCCTGCCCGACGTGAAGACGGCCTTCGAGGCCTACACCGAGCTGCTGCTCACCGGCGAGACGGCACGGCTGCCGCGCCTGGAAGACGCCGCCGCGGCCACGCGCGGCGCGGCGGCGCCGGTGGAGCACGTGCGCAGCCGCCCCTCGCGCGTGCGCAGCACGGCGCGGCCGGCGTCGACGCAGAACCAGGTGTTCGACACGCAGGCCGGCGCGCACCCGCCGGTGCGCAGCGGCCCGATGCCGCTGAAGGTGCGGCTGCTCAACGGCAACCTGGGTTTCGTGCGCACGACGCTGATGGTCGGGCACTCGCGCTCGCTCACGCTGTCGGGCAGCGAGGCGGTCGTCAACCGGCTGATCGGCAACGCCATGCGCGACTCGCTCGACGCCGGCCTGTACCCCGACGCCGTCGGCAGCCACCAGCTCTTCATCAACACCCGCGTCGACCCCGAGAACCCGTGGCGGCTGCCGCAGCCGCAGCGCGTGCTCGTCATCGGCCTGGGCGAGGAGGGCAAGCTCACCGAGGCCACGCTGGCCGAGACCGTGCGCCAGGGCGTCATCGCCTGGGTGCAGCGCATCGCGCAGAGCGCCGAGGGCGCGGGCGTGACGCTGGAGATCTCGGCCACGCTCATGGGCAGCGGCGGTGTCGGCATGACGCCGTCCGGCGCGGCGCGCGCCATCGCCACCGGCGTGCAGCAGGCCAACGAGCGCCTGGCCGCGGTGCCCCGCGCCGGCTGGCCGCGCGTGAGCCAGCTGACGCTGGTGGAGCTGTACCTGGAACGCGCCTCCGACGCCTGGAACGGCCTGCAGGTGCTGGCGGAGTCGGCGCGCGGGCTGTTCGAGATCGCGCCGGTCATCGACAGCGGCGTCGGCGCGCTGCGCCGCCAGGTCGACAGCGGCTACCGCGGCACCAACTACGACTTCATCTCGGCGACCTCCAGCGCCGACGGCGTCATCACCTTCGCGCTCGACACGCGGCGCGCGCGCACCGAGGTGCGCGCCGTCAGCACGCAGGGCGCGCTGATCCGCGAGCTGGTGCGCAAGGCCGCCAGCGAGCACAACGACGACCCGCGCCTGGGCCGCACGCTGCTGCAGCTGCTGGTGCCGCCCGAGGTGGAGCCCTTCCTCGGCGGCAGCGAGCGCATGCTGCTCGAGGTGGACGAGGCCACCGCGCCCATCCCCTGGGAGCTGCTGGACACCTCGCCTGGCCCCGGCAGCGCGCGCGCGGCGAGCGACGACGACCGCCCCTGGGCCATCCGCACCGCGCTGCTGCGCAAGCTGCGCACCGACCACTTCCGCCAGCAGGTGCAGGACGCGCAGCCCGACGACGCCGTGCTCGTGATCGGCGAGCCGGCCTGCGACCCCGCCATCTACCCGGCCCTGCCCGGCGCCAGGGCCGAGGCCGAGGCGGTGGCTGCGGCCTTCAGCGGCACCGGCGGCGTCGGCGCCGCGCGCGTGAAGGCGCTGCCGGCGGGCGCCGACGCCACCGCCGTGATCAACGCGCTGTTCGAGCGCCGCTACCGCATCGTGCACGTCGCCGGCCACGGCGAGCCGGTGCAGCGCGACGACCAGGGCCGCCTGCAGCGCGCCGGCGGCGTGGTGCTGTCGGACAACACCTACCTGGGGCCGAGCGAGATCCACTCGATGCGCACGGTGCCCGAGCTGGTGTTCGTGAACTGCTGCTACCTGGCCGCGCGCAGCAGCACCGCGGTGCTGGCGGCGCCCAGGCTCGACCGCGCGGCCTTCGCGGCGGCGGTGGCCGACTCGCTCATCGAGATCGGTGTGCGCTGCGTGGTGGCCGCCGGCTGGGCCGTGAGCGACGCGCCGGCCAAGGTGTTTGCCGAGACCTTCTACCGCGAGATCCTGCGCCGCCGGCCCTTCGTGCTGGCCGTGGCCGCCGCGCGCGAGGCGGCCTGGGCCGTGGACCGCAACGACAACAGCTGGGCGGCCTACCAGGCCTATGGCGACCCGAACTGGGTCTACCGCCGCAGCGCCGAGGAGGACGTGGTGGTGCAGCCGCCGCCGCGCGAGGAGTTCCAGACCATCGCCTCGCCGATGGGCCTGGCGCTGGCGCTGGAGGAGCAGGCCGTGCGCGTGCAGTGGATGGGCGCCGACCGCACCGAGCAGCTCGAGAAGGTGCGCCACCTCGAGGCCCGCTTCGGCGCGCTGTGGGGCAGCATGGGCGCGGTGGCCGAGGCCTTTGGCGTGGCCTACCGCGAGGCCGGCGACAACGACGCCGCCATCGCCTGGCTGGAGCGCGCGCTGGCCGCGCACGACGGCAGCGCGACGCTGAAGACCAACGAGCAGCTGCAGAACCTGCGCGCCCGCCGCGGCTGGCACCGCGCGCAGCGCGCCAAGCCCGGCAGCCCGGCGTGGCGCCGCGCGCTCGCCGAAGTGGAGGACGCCGCCGACCGCCTGGCCATGCTGTCGGTGATGCAGCCCAGCGTCGAGCGGCAGTCGCTGGTGGGCTCGGCCTGCAAGCGGCTGGCGCTGATCCGCCGCCAGGCCGGGCAGGACAAGCCGGCGCGCGAGGCCTTCGCCGACGCCGCCGGCGCCTACCGCGCCGCCGAGCAGATGGCTGCGGCGCGCCAGGACCCGCAGCTCTTCTACCCGGCGCTCAACCGCATGGCGCTGGAGTACGTGCTGGAGTCCGGCCGCCGCGACTGGCCCGGCTTCGACGCGGCCGGCGTGGCCGCGGTGGTGCGCAGCCTGCACGCCAGCGTCGCCACCGAGCCCGACTTCTGGGCCCACGCCGCGATGATCGAGCTCGACCTGCTGCAGGCCCTGGCCGACCGCCGACTGGCCGCCGAGCGCGCGGCGCTGGAGCTGCGCTTCGCGACGCTGGCCGACCGCGTGCGCTCGGTGCGCATGTGGAGCTCGGTGGCCGACAACGCCGGCCTCGTGCTGGGCGTGCACGTCGAACGCCACCGCGGCGACGAGGCCGCCGCGGCGACGGCGCTGCTGGCGGTGCTGGAGGCCTACGCCCGGGGCTGAGGCACCGGGCCCGGCTCAGCGTCCGCCGGTCACGTCGAGCAGCGCGCCGGTGGTGTAGGCCGCGGCGTCCGACAGCAGCCACAGCACGGACTCGGCGATCTCGTCGGCCGTGCCCGGGCGCTGCATCGGGATCATCGGCGCCAGCTGCCAGGCGCGCTCCGGCTGGCCGCCGCTGGCGTGGATCTCGGTGTCGGTGATGCCGGGGCGCACGCAGTTCACGCGCACACCCTCGGCGGCCACCTCGCGGCTCAGGCCCACGGTGAACACGTCGATGGCGCCCTTGGCCGCCGCGTAGTCCACGTACTGCCCGGCCGAGCCGATCTTGCTGGCCACCGAGCCGATGTTGACGATGGCGCCGCCCGTGCCGCCGTGGCGCGTGCTCAGGCGCTTCACGGCCTCGCGCGCGCAGGAGAAGCTGCCGAAGACGTTGATCGCGAACATGCGCTGCACGCGCGCGGCGCTGTACTCGTCGACACGCTGCGCCACGTCCACGACGCCGGCGTTGTTGACGAGGTCGTCCAGGCCGCCCCAGGCGGCGTCGAGCGCGCCGAACATCGCCACCACCGCGCCGTCGTCGGCCACGTCGGCCGGCAGCAGCAGCGCCCGGCCGCCGGCGGCGCGCACGGCCTCGGCGGTGCGCTCGGCGGCCACGGTGTCGCGGGCGTAGTTGATGGCCACGTCCCAGCCGCGCCGCGCGGCCATCACGGCCACGGCGGCGCCGATGCCGCGGCCGGCGCCGGTGACGAGCAGGCGGCGCCGCGCCGCGGGTGCGGCCGGGCCGGGGGATTGGGTGTTTGCCGATTCCATGGCCGCATCGTAGGCCGTACGCTGCGGCCATGACCGGCGCCCAGATCATCGTGCTGGCCACGCCCGTGTTCCTGGCGCTCATCGCGCTGGAGTTCGCGGTCGGCGTGGCCCGCGGCCGCAACACCTATCGGCTGGCCGACACGCTCACCAGCATCGGCCTGGGCGTGATGAGCCAGGTGACGGCCGTGTTCGGGCGGCTGCTGCGCATCGGCATCTACGTCGCGCTCTACCAGCACGTGGCGCTGTGGCAGCTGCCGGCCGATTCGGTGGTGGTGTGGCTGGGCGCGCTCGTGGCCTACGACTTCTGCTACTCCTGGCACCCCCGCGCCGGCCACCGCGTGGCCGCGTTCTGGGCCGCCCACGTGGTGCACCACCAGAGCGAGGACTACAACCTCGGCACCGCGCTGCGGCAAACCAGCAGCGGCTTCCTGCTCGGTTGGGTGTTCTACGTGCCGCTGGCACTGGCCGGCGTGCCGCCGGTGGTGTTTGCCACCGTGGCGCTGATCGACCTGCTCTACCAGTTCTGGGTGCACACGCAGCAGATCGGCCGCCTGGGCTGGTTCGACCGCTGGTTCGTGAGCCCCAGCAACCACCGCGTGCACCACGCGGTGAACGAGCGCTACCTCGACCGCAACTACGGCGGCATCCTGATCGTCTGGGACCGCCTGTTCGGCACGTTCCAGGAAGAAGCGCGGGCCGACGAGCACGACGCCGCCGAGCGCATCGTCTACGGCACGCGCGCGCCGCTGCAGCGCTGGTGCCCGGTGATGGCCAACCTCGACGTCTACCGCGGCCTGGTGGCCGACAGCTGGCACGCCCGGCGCTGGGTCGACAAGCTCAAGGTCTGGCTGATGCCGCCCGGCTGGCGCCCGGCCGACGTGGCGGCGCGCTTCCCGAAGCCGGCCTTCGAGATCAGCCAGGTCGAGCGTTACGAAACCGCCGTGCCGCGCGGCTTGCAGCTGCTGGCCGCGGGGCTCTTCGGCACGGTACTGGCTGCGACCTCAGGCTTCCTGTGGTTCGCGCACACGTTGTCTCTGCCGCAGCAGGCCGCCGGCGCGGCGGGCCTGGTGGGCGTGCTGTGGCTGATCGGGCGGCTGCTGGAAGGCCGCGCCGGCGCGGCCCGGGCGTCTCAGGCCGCGGATGCCGCCGGCGCCGCCGGCGTGCCGAACCCGGCCGCCCCCGCCGGCCGCGCCAGCCGGTAGCCGGCGCCGCGCACCGTCTCGATCATCGCGGCGCAGTCCACCGGCGCCAG
>JAIXTY010000067.1 GCA_027483705.1 Rubrivivax sp. | reverse complement strand
GGTCTACGGCGAGATCCTTGAAAGCGGCGAGCCGCACGCCACGCAGACGCTGCTGCGCAACGGCAGCTCGCGGCTGCAGGCCTTCTTCTACGGCCTGCTGCCGCAGAACGCGGCCGAGCTCACCAGCTACACCGTCTACCGCTGGGAATGCGCCATCCGCAGCTCGGTGGTGCTGGGCTTCGTCGGCGCCGGCGGCCTGGGCCAGCAGCTCGACAACTCGATGAAGATGTTCAACGGCGGCGAGGTGCTCACGATGCTGGCCGTGTTCGTGGCGCTGGTGGCGCTGGCCGACCGCGTGAGCGCCGGGCTGCGCAAGGCGCTGGGGTGAGGGCATGAGCCACCCGCCCGCCGCCAACGAGCCCTACCGGCTGCCGCCGCGGCTGTTCGACGCGCGCTGCCGGGCCTGCTGGTTCTCGGCCGGCGTGGTGGCGCTCATCGTCGCCAGCTTCTGGAGCCTCGACCTGCAGTGGGCGCAGTTCCTCAGCCTCGAGGCCGCGCGCAGCATGGGCCGCTTCCTCGGCGAGTTCTTCCCGCCCGACACCAGCCCCGCCTTCCTGGGCAAGGTGCTGCAGGGCACCTGGGAGACGCTGGCGATGTCGGCCCTGGGCACGGCGCTGGCGGCCGCGGCCGGCCTGGCGCTGGCCCTGCCGGCGAGCCGCCTGCACGAGCGCGATGCCGCGCGTGGCCGCGGCAGCACGCGGCTGCTGCTGAACGCGCTGCGCTCGGTGCCCGAGCTGGTGTGGGCCTCGCTGCTGCTCATCGCCGCCGGGCTGGGGCCGTTCGCCGGCACGCTGGCGCTGGCGGCGCACACCACGGGCGTGCTCGGCCGGCTGTTCGCCGAAGCCATCGAGAACGCACCGCCCGGCCCCGGCGAGGCGCTGCGCGCGCAGGGCGTGGGCCCCCTGCGCTGCTTTCTCTACGCCACACTGCCGCAGGTGCTGCCGCAGCTGCTGAGCTACACGCTCTACCGCTGGGAGAACAACATCCGCGCCGCCGCCGTGCTGGGCGTGGTGGGCGCCGGCGGCCTGGGGCAGTTGCTGCAGTTCCACATGGGCCTGTTCCACATGGGCAAGACGGCCACCATCCTGGGCGCGATGCTGGCCCTGGTGCTGCTGGTGGACGCGCTCAGCTTCACGGCACGCCGGCTGCTCACGCGATGAACGCCGCCCTGCCCCTCGCCGCCCTGTCCCTCGCCGCCCGCTACGCCCACGTGCGGGCCCACACCGAGGCGCTGGTGAAGGGCCTGTCGGAGGCCGACTGCCAGGCGCAGTCCATGCCCGACGCCAGCCCGGTGAAGTGGCACCTGGCGCACACGACGTGGTTCTTCGAGACCTTTGTGCTGGCGGCGCACGAGCCGGGCTTCCGGCCAGTCGACCCGGCGTTCCGGGTGCTGTTCAACAGCTACTACAACGCGGTGGGCGACAAGCACCCGCGGCCGCAGCGCGGCCTCGTCACGCGGCCCGGGCTGGCCGAGGTGATGGCCTACCGGCGCGCGATCGACGAGCGCATGGCGGCGCTGCTGGCGCACGCCGGGGCCGCCGACAACGTGGCGGCGCTGGTCACGCTGGGCCTGCACCACGAACAGCAGCACCAGGAGCTCATCGCCACCGACTTTCTGCACCTGTTGTCGCTGAACCCGCTGCAGCCGGCCTGGCATGCCGGGCCGCCGGCGGCCGCGGCGGCGCCGCCGATGGCCTGGCTCGCCTTCGAAGGCGGCCTGGTCGACATCGGCCATACGGGCGAAGGCTTCGCGTTCGACAACGAGACGCCGCGCCACCGCGTTTGGCTGCGGCCCTACCGGCTGGCGACGCGCCTGGTGACCAACGGCGAGTGGCTGGCCTTCGTGGCTGACGGCGGCTACCGCGACCCGCAGCTCTGGCTCGCCGCCGGCTGGGATTGGTGCATGGCGCAGGGCATCGAGGCGCCGCTGTACTGGCGCCGCGACGGCGACGCCTGGACGGTGTTCACCCGCCACGGCCGCCAGCCGCTCGACCCGGAGGCTCCGGTGGGCCACGTGAGCCTGTACGAGGCCGACGCCTACGCCCGCTGGGCTGGCGCCCGGCTGCCCACCGAAGCCGAGTGGGAACACGCCGCGGCCCAGGCCGGCGAGGCGCTGGCGCAGGCGCATGGCGAGCGCTGGCAATGGACCGCCGGCGCCTACGCGCCCTACCCCGGCTTCCAGCCCTGGGCCGGCGCCGTGGGCGAATACAACGGCAAGTTCATGATCGACCAGACGGTGCTGCGCGGCAGTTCGTGGGCCACGCCACCGGGCCACGCGCGCGACAGCTACCGCAACTTCTTCCCGTCCCCGATGCGCTGGCAGTTCACGGGGCTGCGGCTGGCGCAGGACGCGTAGTCAGCGCGACGCCAGCGCCTCCCAGCGCTCCAGCGCCTTGAGCAGTTCCCCCTCGATGGCTTCGTGGCGCGCGTGCAGCGCCGGCACCGACTGCGGATCGCGGGCGTACAGGTCGGGGCTCGCGAGCTGCGCCTGCAGGGCCTTCTGCTCGGCCTCCAGCGCCTCGATGCGCGCCGGCAGGCCGTCGAGCTCGCGCTGCTCCTTGTAGCTGAGCTTGGCCTTCGCGGGCGGCGGCGCGGGCGCGGCGGCTGGCGCGGCGGCAGCGGGCTTGGGCGGCGGCGCCGTCACCGCCACGCGGGCCCGCTCGCGCTGGCGCTTCCAGTCCTCGTAGCCGCCCTCGTACTCGCGCCACAAGCCCGGGCGGCCGCCGAAGGCCGCGTCGCCCTCCCAGGCGATGGTGCTGGTGACCACGTTGTCGAGGAAGCGCCGGTCGTGGCTCACGAGGAACACCGTGCCGTCGAACTGCTGCAGCAGCTCCTCCAGCAGCTCCAGCGTGTCGATGTCGAGGTCGTTCGTGGGCTCGTCGAGCACCAGCACGTTGGCCGGCAGCGCAAACAGGCGCGCCAGCAGCAGGCGGTTGCGCTCGCCGCCCGACAGCGTGCGCACCGGCGAGTGGGCGCGCTCGGGCGAGAACAGGAAGTCGCTGAGGTAGCTCATCACATGCTTGCGCGACGAACCCACCTCGATCCACTCGCTCCCGGGGCTGATGGTGTCGGCCAGCGTCGCATCGAGGTCGAGCCCGGCGCGCATCTGGTCGAAGTACGCCACCGCGAGGCGCGTGCCCTGGCGCACGCGGCCGCTGGTGGGCTGCAGCTCGCCGAGGATCAGCTTCAGCAGCGTCGTCTTGCCGCTGCCGTTGGGGCCGATGAGGCCCACCTTGTCACCACGCAGGATGGTGGCCGTGAAGCGGTCGATCAGCGGCGGGCCGTCGCCGGCAAAGCGCATCGACACCTCGGTCAGCTCGGCCACGATCTTGCCCGGCGGCAGCCCGGCATCGAGCTCCAGTCGCACGCGGCCCAGCACGTCGCGGCGCTCGCGGCGTGCCAGGCGCAGCCGCTCCAGCCGCGCCACGCGGCCGACACTGCGCGTGCGCCGGGCCTCCACGCCCTTGCGCACCCACACCTCCTCCTGCGCCAGCAGCTTGTCGGCGCGGGCGTTGGCCAGGGCCTCGTCTTCCAGCTCGCGCGCCTTCGTGGCCTCGTAGGCGCTGAAGCGGCCCGGGTAGCTGCGCAGCAGGCCGCGGTCGAGCTCCACGATGCGCGTGGCCACGGCGTCGATGAAGGCGCGGTCGTGCGACACGACGACGAGCGCGCCGCGCCAGGCCACGAGCAGCTCCTGCAGCCACTCGATGGCCGCGACGTCGAGGTGGTTGGTGGGCTCGTCCAGCAGCAGCAGCTGCGGCCGCGCCACCAGCGCCCGCGCCAGCGCCACGCGCTTCTTGGTGCCGCCCGAGAGCGCGTCGACGCGCGTGCTGCCGTCCAGCCGCAGCCGCTCCAGCGACTCGGCCACGCGCTGCTCCCAGGTCCAGCCGTCCAGCGCCTCCAGTCGCGTCTGCACGGCATCGAGGTCGTCGGCGGGGTCATGGCGCTCGAAGCGCTCGCGCAGCGCGCGCGCCTCGGCCACGCCCTCGGCCACCGCATCGAACACGGTGACGCCGGGCTCGAAGTGCGGCTCCTGCGGCACGTAGACACGCGTCAGGCCCTGCTGCAGCGACAGCAGGCCGTCGTCGGGCTTGTCCAGCCCGGCCAGGATCTTCAGCAGCGACGACTTGCCAGTGCCGTTGCGGCCGATGAGCGCCAGGCGCTCGCCGGCTTCGAGTGAGAGCGCCGCGCCATCGAGCAGCGGCACATGGCCGAACGCGAGGTGGGCGTCGGCAAGCGTGAGAAGGGCCATGCACCGATTGTCGGTGCATGGCCCTGGCCGGCCGGAGTCGGGGGCGTCAGAAGCGGAAGCTCACGCCCACCGTGGCGGCGCTGACGGCTTCCTTCTCGCCACCGTACTTCAGGTTGGTGGTCTCCCAGGCCAGTTCGACCGCGGTGCTGGGCGTCACGCTCCAGGCATAGCCCAGGCCGGCGTAGGCGGCGGTCTGGCTCTCGGAGTCGGTGCTGGTGAAGCCGAAGCCGGTGGCCTTGGCCGTGGCCTTGACCTTGGCCACGCCCAGGCGGAACAGCAGCTGCGACGAGGCGCTGACTGGCGCGTAGTACGCCACGCCACCGCCGAAGGCCTTGGCTTCGATCTCGGCGCTGATGCCGAAGCCCGAGCCCTTGAGCTTGCCGAAGTTGAACGACACGGCCTCGACCACCAGGCCATTGCCCAGGCCGTAGCCGGCGTTCAGGCGCAGGGCGCGATCGGTCTTGTCGCAGGTGGTGACGCCTTCGCAGCTGTCGTTGAACTGCGAAAGGCCACCGGCCACGCCGAGCACCACGCCGGACGGGGCTTGCTGCTGCGCGTGCGCGGCGGTGGCGAACATCGCGCTGGCGGCCAGCGCAAACAGGGTCTTCATCGAACGAGTCATGTTGGTCATATCCCTCAGAGGTGATGGTTGCCGCGGCCCGCCTCGGCGCCCTCGGCCAAGGCACGATAGCGACGGTGCCCGTCGTGCCGGCTCCCTCTTCTGACGGAGCGTCGCGCGGGCGCGACGAAGCGGCAAACGGGCCGACGAATGACGCCCGGTCAGCCCGCGAGCGCGCGCGCCGCGGCCTCGGCCCAGGGCCCGCCGGGCTCGCGCGCCTGCCACTGCGCACAGGCGTCGACCAGCTTGATCACGTGGTCGTCGTCGCTGGCGATGGCGCCGGCCCGCAGGCGCGGCCACGCCGGTGCGGCCGGCGGCGGCTGCGGCACGAGGCCGGCGGCCGACACCGTGGCCATGAAGGCGCGCCAGAAGGCGGCGCGGGCCGCCGTGAGTGAGTCCTCGTCGTCGGGGTCGACGAAGGGCAGCAGTTCCTCGACGGCCAGCGCGCCGGTCACGAGGTGCAGCACGCCGAAGTCGCCGCTGGCGGCGTAGGCCTTGGCGGCCAGCCGCGCCAGCGTGGGCACCGTGCGGGCATCGAGGCGCAGGCTCGCGGCGAGGTCGTCGAAGCCCGGCGCGGTGGCAGCGGCGCGGATGCGCGGCGCCAGCATCGGGCTGCCGGTGCGCACCACCGTCAGCTGGCGCAGCACGTCTTCGGGGTCGTCGGTCGTCGGCCCGGCCGGGCTGCGCAGCTCGCCGATCGGCGCCCAGCGCGTGGCCCAGTAGGCCAGCGCATCGGCGAGTTCGCCCCGGTGCGCCAGGCCCACTGCATGGGCCGTGCGGATGACGCCGTGGAAGGCCGCGCCACCCACGCCGAGCAGCAGCCGCGGCAGCACCTGCTGCAGCACGTCGCCCGCGGCCTCCTGGTCCAGCCACTGGGTGAACAGGTCACGGTGGGCCGGCCAGGCGTCGGCTCGACCCAGCAGCGAGAACCACGGGTCGCCGGCCGGCCAGGCCTGTGCCGGCGGGGCCGGCTTCAGGTGCACCTCGGCCTCGCGCGCGGCGCGCTCCAGGCGCGCGGCATCGGCCCCCATCCGCACCAGCGCGTGCAGCACCATCGGCCGGTGCACCGAGAAGCCGCGCGTGTCGTCGACGTCCCAGGCGGCCTGCGCATCGAGCAGCCGCCGCAGCGTGGCGGCAACGTCGGCGGATCGGGCGCCGGCCTTCATCGCGCCGCCGCCACCGCGGCCTCCAGCGCGTCGACGAACATCGCCGCGACGTCGAAGCCGGTCTGCTCGGTGATCTCGGCAAAGCAGGTGGGGCTGGTCACGTTGATCTCGGTGAGCCGGTCACCGATGACGTCGAGCCCCACCAGCAACAGCCCGCGCGCCGCCAGCACCGGGCCCAGGGCCTCGGCGATGGCGAGGTCACCGCCCGACAGCGGCTGCGCCACGCCCTTGCCGCCGGCGGCGAGGTTGCCGCGGATCTCCGAGCCCTGCGGGATGCGCGCCAGCGCAAACGGCACCGGCCGGCCGCCGATGACGAGCACGCGCTTGTCGCCATGCGCGATGGCCGGCAGGTACTTCTGCACCATCAGGGTCTGCGCGCCGTCGCGGTTGAGCGTCTCGACGATGCTGCCGAGATTCATGCCGTCGGGCCCCACGCGGAAGATGCCCATGCCGCCCATGCCGTCGAGCGGCTTGCAGATGATGTCGTGGTGCTCGGCGTGGAAGCGGCGCACGTCGGCGGCGTCACGCGTCACCAGCGTGGGCGCGATCCACTCGGGGAACTCCAGGATCGCCAGCTTCTCGGGGTGATCGCGCAACGCCGCGGGCTTGTTGAACACGCGCGCGCCTTCGCGCTCGGCCTGGCCCAGCAGGTGCGTGGCGTAGAAGTACTCGCTGTCGAAGGGCGGGTCCTTGCGCATGACGACGGCGTCGACGCCGTTCAGCGACTGCGGCCGCTCGTCGGGCGTCTGCTGCGCGGCGGTGAACCAGTCGTGCACGCCATAGCCGCTGCGGCCGGTGAGCGTGATGTCGCGCACGAAGCCGGTGACGGGCTCGCCGCGCTGCCAGCGCAGGTCTTTGGGCTCGCAGGCCATCAGCGTGTGGCCGCGGCGCGCGGCCTCGCGCATCATCGCGAAGGTGGAGTCCTTGTGGGTCTTGAACGACTCCAGCGGATCGGCAACGAACAGCAGCTTCAAACGGCGTCTCCCATCAGGGCCACGACTGTGTCACAGCCGGCTCAGCGCCGCAGCGCAGCGCGCACGATCACCCCGGCGACGACTCCCCAGAAGGCACTCGCGATGCCGAACCACACCAGCCCGCTGGCCGTGACGACGAAGGTGACGAGCGCCGCCTCGCGCTCGCCCTCGTCCTTCATCGCCGTGGCCAGGCCCGAGCCGATGGTGGACAGCAGTGCCAGGCCCGCCACCGCCAGCACCAGCTCCTTCGGGAAAGCCGCGATCAGCGCCACCACCGCGCCGCCCAGCAGCCCGACGACGATGTAGAAGACGCCGGCCGCGGCGCTGGCCCACCAGCGGCGGGCCGGGTCTTCCGCAGCCTCGCGGCCCATGCAGATGGCGGCCGTGATGGCCGCGAGGTTGAGCGCATAGGCACCGAAGGGCGCCAGCAGCAGCGTCGCCACGCCGGTGGTGGTGATGGCCGGCGACACCGGCACGTCGAAGCCCGCCGCGCGCTGCGCGGCCACGCCGGGCAGGTTCTGCGAGGCCATCGTCACCACGAAGAGCGGCAGCGCCACACCCACCAGCGCCGCCAGACTGAAGGCCGGCATCGTGAACACCGGCGTCGCCAGCGTCCAGTCGATGCCGCCCAGGTGCAGCCGCCCCTGGGCCGCCGCCACGACCATGCCCACGGCCAGCACGCCCGGCACCGCATACCGCGGCCACCAGCGCCGGCCGGCCACGAAGGCCGCGCACATGGCGCCCACGATGGCCGGCTCGCGCGGCAGCGCCGCGAAGGCGTCGAAGGCAAAGCGCGCCAGCACGCCGGCCAGCAGCGCCGCGGCCAGCGACTGCGGGATGCGGTTCATCACGCGCTCGAACCAGCCGGTGGCGCCGGCCAGCGTGATGAGCAGCGCGCAGGCGATGAAGGCGCCGACGGCCTCGGGCATCGTCAACCCGCCGGTGCCCGCGCTGGCCAGCAGCGCCGCACCCGGCGTGCTCCAGGCGGTGAGCACGGGCATGCGGTACCGGAGGCTCAGGCCCAGGCTCGTGAGCCCCATGCCCAGGCCCAGCGCCCAGATCCACGAGGCCGTCTGCGCCGGCGTGGCGCCCAGTGCGGCGGCAGCCTGGAAGACGATGACCACCGAACTCGTGAAGCCCACGAGCACGGCGACGAAGCCGGCCACGAGGGCTGTCAGCGGCGGCCCCGTCACGGGACGTCGTGGCCCATGCTCGCGCGCCAAACCGCTGTCCACTCGGCGCGCGACAGCGCGATGCGCGTGGCCGCCATGGCCTCGGCCAGCGCCTCGATGCGCCCGCTGCCGGTGATGGGCACCGGCCGGCTCGGATGCCGCATCACCCAGGCCAGTGCCGCCGTGGCCAGGCTGCAGCCGTGGCGCTGCGCCAGATCAGCCAGCACGGCGCGCACCCGCTGCGCCTGCTCGTCATCGGCCGTGAACAGGCGGCCACGGGCGAGCGGGCTCCAGATCATCGGCGGCAGGCCCAGGTCGGCCGCCTGCTCGAGCGTGCCGTCGGCCAGCGCCTTCATCTGCAGCGGCGAGAACTCGATCTGGTTGGTGGCCAGCGGCACGCGCCGGTGCAGCGCATCGAACTGCGCCACCGTGTGGTTGCTGACGCCCACGTGCCGCACCTCGCCCGCGCGCTGCAGCTGCGTGAATGCCTCGGCCACCTCGTCGGGGTGCGTCAGCCAGTCCGGGCGGTGGATCAGCAGCAGGTCGATGCGGTCGGTGCGCAACGCGCGCAACGAGCGCTGCACGCTGGCGCGGATGTGCGCGGCGCTGCTGTCGTAGTGGTTCAGCGCCACGCCGGGCTGCGACGGGTGCACGAGCCGGATGCCGCACTTGGTGACGATGCTGAGCCGCTCGCGCAGGCCCGGCGCGGCGGCCAGCGCCTCGCCGAACAGCGCCTCGACGCCGTAGCCGCCATAGATGTCGGCGTGGTCGAAGGCGGTGATGCCGAGTTCCAGCGCCTGCTCGATCCAGCGCACGCGTGCGGCGACGTCCTGGCCCCAGGTGTGCATCTGCCACAGGCCCGCGACCACGGGCGACAAAAGCGGCAACGCGGTCGCCATCAGCGCAGGCCCAGCAGGCGCAGCGCCAGCTCGTGCAGGCGGCTCGCCGGATCGGCCAGCGGGTTGAGCACGCTGAAGTGGTGGGTGCCGGGCAGTGTCTCGCAAACGGGCACGGCCGTGGGGCCCCACACATCGCGGATCAGCGCGTTCTGGCGCAGGAACTCGTCGCTCTCCTCCAGGCCCACCACCGTGAACAGGCGCGTGCCCTTGGGCCGCGGAAAGAACGCCGGCGACAGCCGCGCCACCGAGGCCGGCGTGAGGTTCAGGTCGCGCATCACGCAGGGCGTGTGGCGCAGCGGCTCGAGGTCGTACAGGCCCGAGATCGACAGCGCGCCGGCCAGCGGCTGCGCCGGCAGGCCGGCATCGAGCTCCTTCCAGCGGCAGGTGAGCAGCATGGTCGCCAGGTGGCCGCCGGCCGAGTGGCCCACGAGCGCGATGCGCGACGGGTCGCCACCGAACTCGGCCGCGTGGTCCAGCGTCCAGGCCACCGCCTGCGCCATCTGCAGCGCGATGTGCTCGATGGTGACGGCCGGGCACAGCGCGTAGTTGGGCACCACGACCAGCGCGCCGGCGGCGTTGAAGGCCGGGGCGATGAACGAGAAGTCGCTCTTGTCCAGCGAGCGCCAGTAGCCGCCGTGGATGAACACCATCACCGGCGCCCCGCCGGGCGGCACCGGGCCGGTGGGCGGGAAGACGTCGAGCGTCTCCTGGAGCACGTCGCCGTAGCGCAGGTCGAGGCTCGCGCCGGGCGTCTGGCGGCGCACGTGCGCCGAGGCCTCGGCCCAGTTGCCCAGGAAGCGGGGATGGTCGGCCACGCGGGCGCGGTTGTCGTATTGCTGATCGAGCCAGGCCGGGTCGTCTAGGCGGGGTCGCATCGGTGGGGTGCTCCTTGTTCGGGCTGCGGGCCAGCGGGGCCGCGACGCGCCGGGATGGTAGCGACAGCCGGCGCCGCCACCGCAGCCCAGGCCCGGGCCACCGCCGCGGTGATATAGTCGCGGGCTCGCGTGGGGGGGTAGCTCAGCTGGGAGAGCGTCGCGTTCGCAATGCGAAGGTCGGGAGTTCGATCCGCCTCCTCTCCACCACCGAAAATCCAAACTGATTCAAGGGCTTGGCAGGTGCCAAGCCCTTTTTCTTTGTCCGACGAGGGCACGAGTCCGTGCTAGCTCGGCTTC
>JAIXTY010000185.1 GCA_027483705.1 Rubrivivax sp. | reverse complement strand
GAAACCTCCGCCGGCCGCTTCGAGCTGCTGAAGGGCCTGGACCCGGCCAAGGACCAGAGCTACTTCCTGCACCGCCTGAACCAGGCGCAGCTCAGCAAGACGCTGTTCCCGGTGGGCGAGCTGCACAAGACCGAGGTGCGCAGCATCGCCACCGAGATCGGGCTGCCCAACGCGAAGAAGAAGGACAGCACCGGCATCTGCTTCATCGGCGAGCGCCCGTTCCGCGAGTTCCTGGACCGCTACCTCAGCCGCACGCCCGGCCCGATGCTCGACGAGCAGGGCCAGGAGATCGGCCGCCACGTGGGCCTGAGCTTCTACACGCGCGGCCAGCGCCAGGGCCTGGGCATCGGCGGCGTGGCGGGCCACGACGCCGCCGGCACGCACCAGCCCTGGTACGTGGCGCACAAGGACCTGGCCGCCAACACGCTGCACGTGGTGCAGGGGCATGACCACGCCTGGCTGCAGAGCCCGTGGCTGGAGGCCGACGACACCAGCTGGGTGGCCGGCCACGCGCCCGAACCCGGCCCGTATGCCGCGAAGACGCGCTACCGCCAGGCCGATGCGCCCTGCGTGCTGGCCCCGACGCCGGCCGGCTTTCGCCTGGACTTCGGCGCCCCGCAGTGGGCGGTGACGCCTGGGCAGAGCGCGGTGCTCTACGACGGCGAGGTGTGCCTGGGTGGCGGCGTGATTGCCGCGACCGAGCTTCCCCCGGTGGTGCCGGCGCGGGCGTTGCGTACGATGGCGCGATCCCGACGCCACACCACGCCCGCCCGATGAACAAGCCTGTCGAACCCCTGAACCCCGCCCCCGTCGGCGCCAGCTCGCTGGCCTCGCTCGTCGACCAGCACGCTTTTGCGCTCGAAGCCGCCGTCATCAACTGGCGGCGCGATCTGCACCAACACCCCGAGCTCGGCAACCGCGAGTTCCGCACCGCGGGCCTCGTCGCCGCGCACCTGCGCTCGCTCGGCTTCGACGAGGTGCGCACCGGCGTGGCCCACACCGGCGTGGTGGGGCTGCTGAAGGGCGGCAAGCCGGGCCCGGTGGTGGCGCTGCGTGCCGACATGGACGCACTGCCCGTGACGGAGTTCAACGAGCTGCCGTTCCGCAGCCAGGTGCGCACGCAGTGGAACGGCGAGGAGGTGGGCGTGATGCACGCCTGCGGCCACGACTGCCACGTCGCCATCCTGATGGGCGTGGCCAGCCTGCTCGCCGGCCTGCGCGAGCAGCTGGCCGGCAGCGTGAAGTTCATCTTCCAGCCCGCCGAGGAGATGCCGCCCGCCGGCGAAGACGGCGGCGCGAAGATGATGATCGCCGAGGGCGCGCTGGACAACCCGCGCCCCGGCGCCATCTTCGGCCTGCACGTGACGAGCCGGCAGAACACCGGCCGCGTGGGTTGGCGCAGCGGCCCGACGATGGCCAGCTCGGACTACTTCCGCATCGAGATCGCCGGCCGCCAGACCCATGGCGCCGCGCCATGGCAGGGCGTGGACCCCATCGTCACCTCGGCGCAGGTGGTGCTGGGCCTGCAGACCATCGTCAGCCGCACGCAGGACATCACGCGCGAGCCGGCGGTGGTGACGGTGGGCATCATCAAGGGCGGCGTGCGGGAGAACATCATCCCCGACAAGGTCGAGCTGCGCGGCACCATCCGCACCTTCGACGAAGGCATGCGCGACGACATCCACGAGCGCGTCACGACACTCGCTGAGGCCATCGCGCGCGGCAACAAGGCCGGCTGCACGGTGTGTGTGCAGAAGAACTATCCGGTCACCGTCAACGACCCGGCGCTGACCGCGGCCATGCTGCCGACGCTGCAGCGTGTGGCCGGCGAAAGCCTGGAGCACGTGGACAAGATCACCGGCTCGGAGGACTTCTCGTTCTTCCAGCAGCAGGTGCCGGGCCTCTTCGTGTTTCTGGGCGTCACGCCGCCGGGCGTGGACGCGCGCACCGCGCCGCCGAACCACTCGCCGCTGTTCCAGGCCGACGAGGCCGCGCTGGTGCGCGGCGTGAAGCTGCTGGCCCACCTGGCCTGCGACTGGCTCGAGGCGCAGCCGCAGGCCTGAGGCCGCGCCTTCCGACGGGCTTACTTGCGCAGCGCCGCCAGCGCGGCCTGCGTCTCGTTCCAGAGATCCTGCCCCACGTTGGCGGCGATGCCGGCGTTCACCTGGGCCAGCCGGGCGCGCATGCGGGCCGACTCGGCCGGCGGCAGCTCGTTGATCTGCATGCCCTTGGCGCGGAGTTCGGCCAGCGCCCGGCCGGCTTCCTCGCGCGTGTCCTTGCGCTCGAAGTCGCGGCTGGCGACGGCAGCGTCCATCAGCACCTTCTGCTCGTCCTTGCTGAGCGTGTCCCACCACTTCTTGCTGACCGTGACGATCCACGGGCTGTAGACGTGGTTGGTGACGCTGAGGAACTTCTGCACCTCGAAGAACTTGCTCGACAGGATGGTGTTGAACGGGTTCTCCTGGCCGTCGACCGTCTTGGTCTCGAGCGCGCCGAAGAGTTCGCTGAAGGGCATCGGCACGGCGTTGGCGCCCAGCGTTCTGAAGCTCTCGAGGTAGACGTTGTTCTGCATCACGCGCAGCTTGATGCCGTCGAAGTCTTCCATCTTCTGCACCGGGCGCTTGCTGTTGGTGAGGTTGCGGAAGCCGTTCTCCCAGTAGACCAGGCCCACCAGGCCGGCGGGCTGCAGGCGGTCCATCACCTTCTGGCCGATCGGGCCGTCGAGCACGGCGTCGGCCTCGCGGGTGTTGCTGAACAGGAACGGCGTGTCCCACAGCGCCATCTCCTTGGTGATGCCCACCAGCGTGGCCGTGGAGCCGACCATCATCTCCTGCGCGCCGCCGATCAGCGCCTGCTGCATCTGCGTGTCGGGGCCGAGCGCGGCGGCGCCGATGGCGCGCACCTTCATCTTGCCGCCCGAGGCCTTTTCCACCTGCTCGGCGAAGAACTTCACCGCGCGGCCCTGGTTGCTGGCCTCGACGAGGCCGTAGCCGAAGCGGATGAGCCGCGGCTTGATGTCCTGGGCCAGCGCGGCCACCGGGGCGGCGAGCAGGCCCGTGGCCAGCAGGCTGGCGACGAGGGTGCGGCGGAATTTCTTCATGCGTGTCTCCGGTTGAGGGTATGGGTTTTGGGGGTGGGTGCCTGGCGCGGGGTCAGCGCATCCAGGCCACGGGAACGGTCACGATCTGCGGGAAGGCCACCAGCAGCGCCAGCACGACGAGGTAGGCGATGAGGAACGGGTTGACGCCGCGGATCACCTGCACCAGCGACAGCCGTCCCACGCCGGCCACCACGTTGAGCACGGTGCCCACCGGCGGCGTGATCAGGCCGATGGCGCCGTTGAGCACGAACATCAGGCCGAAGTAGACGGGGTCGATGCCGGCCTTCACGGCGATGGGCAGCAGCACCGGCGCGAAGATCAGGATGGTGGGCGTGAGGTCCAGCGCCGTGCCCACGAGCACCAGCACCAGCATCATCACCACCATCAGCAGCTTGGGGTTCTCGATCAGCGGGCCGAGCCAGCCGCTGAGCGTGCCGGGCAGGTCGGCCAGCGTGATCATGTAGCTGGCCACCTGCGCGCCGGCGCACAGGAACATCACCACCGCGGTGGTGCGCGCCGCGTTCACGAGCACCGGGCCGAGCTGCGCGACGCGCATCTCGCGGTGGATGAAGAAGGCCACGGCCAGCGCGTAGAAGGCCGCCACCACCGCCGCCTCGGTCGGCGTGAACACGCCCGACTTCATGCCGCCGATGATGATCAGCGGCATCAGCAGCGCCCAGAAGGCCTTGGCCGTGGCGCGCAGCCGCTCGCGCATCGGCAGCGGCTCGCCGGCCGGCAGCGTCATGCGGCGCAGCAGCAGCTTCCACGTGATCACCAGCGCCACGCCCATCAACAGCCCGGGCACGATGCCCGAGAGGAACAGCGCCGAGATCGAGGTGTTGGTGGTGACGCCGTAGATCACGAACGGCATCGACGGCGGGATGATCGGCGCGATGATGCCGCCCGCGGCGATGAGCCCGCCTGAGGTGGCCAGCGGGTAGCCCTGCTGGCGCATCATCGGCAGCAGGATGGTGGCCAGGGCCGCGGTGTCGGCGAGCGCGCTGCCGCTCATGCTGGCCATCAGCACCGCCGCGCCGATGGCGACGAAACCCAGGCCGCCCTTGATGTGGCCCACCCAGGCCTGGGCCATCTCGATGATGCGGCGGCTGATACCGCCGGCGTTCATCAGCTCGCCGGCCAGCACGAAGAAGGGCACGGCCAGCAGCGGGAAGCTGTCGACCCCGGCCACCAGGTTCTGCGCCAGCAGCTGGGTGTCCCAGAAGCCCAGCACCCAGGCCATGCCGGCGCCGGTGAGCACCAGGGCCAGGGCCATGTTCATGCCGGTGCCGATGAGCAGCAGCATGCCGACGATGAACACCCACAGGGCTTGTGTTTCTGGCGACATGGTGTGCTGCCGTTTATTCGGCTTCGAGCGCGTGGCCCAGGTGCAGCGGGCGGCGCGTGATCAGTTCGTGCAGCGCGAAGGCCGCGATGGCGCCGCTGCACAGCAGTGCCGGCAAGGGCAGCAGGGCGGTCGGGTAGCCGAGCACGACGCTCCGGCTGCCCAGGCCCACGAGCACCTGCTGCCAGGCGCCCCAGGCCACGAGCACGGCCGCGAGCAGCACGAGCAGCCGGATGAACACCGTCCACGCGGCCAGCGCGCCAGGCCGGCCGCGCAGCCGTTCGGCCAGGCTCGTGAAGGCCATGTGCTCGCCGGCGGGGTAGGCGGCGGTGGCGCCGATGAACACCATCCACACGAAGAGCAGGCGCGACAGCTCCTCGCTGGCCGCGATGCCGCTGCCGAAGCCGTAGCGCAGCACGACGTTCACGAACACCAGCGTGGCCATCAGCGCCAGGCAGGCGGCCATCGCGGCGTGCAGCACGCGGCGCAGCGTGTTCATCGGGCGGTCTCCGAGGGGGTGGCGTGCAGCCAGGCGACGACGCGCTCGCGCAGCGCGGGCAAGGGCTCGGTGGCGTCCACCGGCAGCACGCCAGGCTCGGCCAGCGGCGGCTCCAGGGCCTCGAACTGGCTGGCGACGAGCCGGCGGTGGAAGAAGTGCGTGGCCTCGCGCGCGGCCACGCGGCGTTCGGCCTCGGCGGGCTCGATGGCCAGGAACACGAAGCGCAGCCCCGGGGCCGCGGCGCGCAGGCGGTCGCGGTAGCGGCGCTTCAGCGCCGAGCAGGTGAGCACCGCACCGCCGGCCTGCTGCGCCAGCGCTGTGGCCAGCGCGTCGAGCCAGCCATCGCGATCGGCGTCGGTGAGCGGCGTGCCCTCGGCCATCTTGCGGCGGTTGTCGGCGCTGTGGAAGTCGTCGCCCTCGATGAGCGGCCAGCCCGAGGCCTGCGCGAGCGCCGCCCCGAGGCTGGATTTGCCGCAACCGGCGACGCCCATCACGACGATCGAAGACATGGGTTTGGGATAGCGCTATCCAATTCGGGCCGAGAAAATCGGAGTCGGTCTGCCTCGTCAGGTATGCTCCGACGCTGGCTGGCGCTCCGATTGAGATAGCGCTATCCTAAGTTCTGCCGGTGCTGCCGGCGTCCGTGTTTTCCCGTATCCGCATGTCTGCTTCCGCCCGCTCCCGATCGTCTGGACGCGTCACGCTCGCCGACGTGGCGCGCCTGGCCGAGGTGAGCCCGATCACGGTGTCGCGCGCCTTGCGGGGCGAACGCGCCGTGGCGCCCGAGCTGGTGGCGCGGGTGCAGGCCGCCGCGCGCACGCTGGGCTACGTGCCCGACCCCGCGGCGCGCGCGCTGGCCTCGGCGCGCAGCGCGCACGTGGCGCTCTTGATCCCGCTGCTGACCAACGCGCTCTTCGTCGACGTGCTCGAGGCCGTGCAGCGCACGCTTCGCCCGGCCGGCTTCCAGACGCTGATCGGCATCACGCACTACGACGCCGCTGAAGAAGAGCAGCTGCTGCGCGAGCAGCTGCTGCACCGCCCGGCCGGCCTCTTGGTGACGGGCTTCGACCGCAGCGAGGCCGCGCGCGCGCTCATCGCCACCAGCGGCGTGCCCTGCGTGCACCTGATGGAGACCAGCGCCGCGCCGGGCGTGCACAGCGTCGGCCTGTCGCAGGCCGCGGCGGCGGCGGCGCTGACCGGCCACCTGCTCGCGCGCGGCCACCGCCGCATCGCCTTTGCGGCGGCGCAGCTCGACCCGCGCACGCTGCAGCGGCTGGACGGCTGGCGCCGCACCATGGCCGCGGCCGGCCTGCACGCGCCGACGCTGGAGTGGCTGAACCCGGCGCCGTCGTCGCTGGCGCTGGGCGGCACGATGTTCGAGCAGATCCTCGGGCAGACGCCGGCGGTGGATGCGGTGTTCTTCTGCAACGACGACCTCGCCCAGGGCGCGCTGCTGGCGGCGCTGCGCCTGGGCGTGCCGGTGCCCGGGCGCATCGCCGTGGCCGGCTTCAACGACCTGACCGGCAGCGAGCAGATGCAGCCACCGCTCACCACGGTGCGCACGCCCCGCGGCGAGATCGGCCGCGCCGCGGCGACGATGCTGCTGAAGCTGATGCGCGGCGAGGCGGTGGAGACGCCGGCGGTGGACCTGGGCTTCGAGCTCGTCGTGCGCGCCAGCGCCTGAGCCCGCCGTGCCGCCTCAGGCGGCGGCGTCGATCAGCGCCAGCGCGCGCTGACGCGCTGCCTCGGGCAGGAAGCTCGCGGCCGCGCCCTGGCGGGCCATGGCGAGCAGGTCGTCGCGCCCGAGCGGCGTCTCGCGCAGCAGCGCGGCTGCCTCGGAGCTGGGCGACACGCGGCTCATCAGCCGGTTGTCGGTGTGGTAGCTCAGCGAGACGCCAGCGCGCCACAGCGCCGTGATCGGGTGCGTGGCGATGCTCGCGGCCGCGCCCGTGTGCACGTTGCTGGTGGGGCAGACCTCGAGGTGCAGGCCCAGCGCGCGGGCCTCGTCGAGCAAGGCAGCGGGCGCGGCGCCGGTGAGTGCGTCGACCAGGCGCACGCCGTGGCCGATGCGGCGCGCGCCCAGGCGGCCGGCCTCGAGCACACGCTCGGCGCTGTCGGCCTCGCCGGCGTGCAGCGTCATCGCCAGGCCCGCCTCGCGCACCAGCGCCAGCGTGCGCGCGTGCTTGCCCGGCGGGTGGCCGGCCTCGGCGCCGGCGAGATCGAAGCCGACGACGCCGCGGCCCATCCAGCGCAGCGCCAGTTCGGCGGCGCGGCGCGTGGAGGCCTCGTCCTCGTGGCGCATGGCGCAGACGATGAGGCCGCTGTGCGTGTGCAGCGGCAGGCGGCTGTCGGCCAGGCCCTGCAGCATCGCCTCGACGGCCACGTCGCCCGGCGTGCCGTGCGGCTCGAACAGCAGCGACGCGATGCGGAACTCGGCCAGCACCACGCCATCGTCGGCCGCGTCGTCGGCGGCCTCGCGGGTGACGCGGCGCATCGCGTCGGGCGTGGCCATCGCGGCCACCGTGAGCGCAAAGCCCTCGAGGTACTTCTCCAGGCTGCCGGCGTGGGCGTTGGCGTCGAACCAGGCGGCGAGGCCGGCTTCGTCGGCGGCGGGCAGGGCCAGCCCGTGCGCCAGCGCCAGCTCGCGCAGCGTGGCCACGCGCAGGCCGCCATCTAGGTGCTCGTGCAGCAGCACCTTGGGGACGCGGCGGGCGATGTCGTGCAGGGTGGCGGTGTCGGGAGCGGTCATGCGCCCGATGCTAGCGAGCCGCGTGCCAGCACCGCGGCGGCCCCGGCGGTGCTCAACCCCCGCAGCGGGCCAACGGCGCCTGCGCCGACACCGCGGCCAGCGGCAATGGGCCCAGCAGCACGGTGCCCGCGGCATCGCGCAGCGTCACCACCAGCGTGCCGCCGTCCAGCTGCAGCTCGGCGCTGGCGCGGCGCAGCGGCTCGCCATCCAGCGAGCCTTCGTAGCGCAGCGTCGTGCCGGGCTGGCCGTCCCAGAACCCGCTGAAGCGCTGGCGCGGGCAGGCGGCCTGCACGTCCAGGCGGCTGCCTTCGAGCAGCAGCTGCACCTGCCGGCCGTCGAGCGTGTCGGCATAACGCGCCAGGCCCGATGGCACGAGCGCGGTGCCGGGCAGCGGTTCGGCCACCGCGCCGGTGCCCGAACCACCGACGCCCGGGCCGCACGCGACCAGCAGCACGCACAGGCTGGCCACCAGGGCCCGGCGCAGGCCGCCGCGGCGGCCCGGGAAAGGCGCGAGGTTCATTCGGATTCCCGTTCACTGAAGAAGTAGACGCCGAAGCGCGCACGATGGCGGCGCGTCTCGGCCGGTGCGCGGGCGTCGTCGTCGTCGAAGCGCGCCTGCGCCTCGGCCATCACGGTGGCGAAGGCGCGTTGCCAGGCTTCCACCGACACGTCGTGCAGCCGCTCGGCCGAGCTCGCGGTGATCTCGTCGACGAACACCGCCTGCTCGAGGAAGCCGCCCGGGCGCGTGCGTGGGCCCGACAGGTTGGCCACCGCGGCGGCGGCATGGTCGTGCAGGTTCTGCGCCGTCAGCCACAGCGTCTCTTCGAAGCCGGCACCGGGCGCGAAGCCGCTGCGCGACAGCGCCAGGCCGGCGTCGGACTCGTCGACGACGCCCAGGCGCAGCAGCTCGTCGAGCACGGCCTTGGGGCGCACGTCGCGGCTGATGCCGTCGACCAGTGCGTCGAAGCCGGGGGCCTCGGGCGTGCCGTCGCGCGGCAGCACGCGCAGGGTGCCGTCGGCCTTGCGGAAGGCCGGCTCGTGCATCCAGCGCGCCACCACCTGTGCCGCCAGGCCCAGCGCCGGGGGCGGCGCCGTGGCGGGCTCGGCCAGGGCGCCGCGCGTGAGCGTGCGCACGTCGCGCCGGTGCACGCCCGACAGCAGCGACACCGCGCTGTCGGTGGCCGCCATGCCGCGCCCGGCGAGCTCGGCCTGCGCCTGCTGCAGGAACACGCGCTTGAGCGCCGCCGCGAACACCGGGTAGGTGACGCCGTGGCGCAGCAGCAGCCGCACCAGCGGCGCCAGCAGCGCCAGCACGCGGTCGAGCACCAGCGTCGGCGTGGGGATGGGCGGTGGGGCGGCGGACACGGATGGAAACCGTTGACGGCGGGTGCTGGATTGACGATGCGGCCTGCTTGTGGGATATTGTCCCACATGCCGCACGCCGGTGCAACCGGTCCGCGGCCCTGACGAGGAGTGAACGACATGACACGACACCCTGTTTCCGGGCGGCCCGGCCGCCGTGCCGCCATGCTGGCCGCCGCGCTGGCCACGGCCCTGCTGGCGGCCTGCGGCGGCGGTGGCGGCCCCAGCCCCGAGGTGGTGCCGCCGCCGGGCGGCCCGGCCGGTGCGCTGGCCGCGG
>JAIXTY010000288.1 GCA_027483705.1 Rubrivivax sp. | reverse complement strand
GCTGCGCCTTGCCGAAGCTGTAGCCCAGCAGCAGGCTGGCGCGGCCGGCCTCGGCATTGGCCTGCCACCAGGCGTTCACCTCCGCCAGCACCTCGGCCTGCGGCCGCCAGCGGTAGATGGGCAGGCCGAAGGTGCTTTCGGTGATGAAGCAGTCGCAGCGCACCGGCTCGAAAGGCGTGCAGGTGGCGTTGACGTCGCCAGTCTCGGCATCGGGGCCGCTCGCGAAGTAGTCGCCCGAGGCCACCCAGACGCGGCCCTCGTGCTCGATGCGCACCTGCGCCGAGCCGAGCACATGGCCGGCGGGATGCAGGCTGACGCGCACGCCGTTGATGTGCACCGCCTCGCCGTAGGGCAGGCCCTGCAGCGTGATGCTGCCCAGCCGCGCGCGCAGCACGCCCTCGCTCACGGCGGTGGCCAGGTAGGCGCCGTGGCCGCGCCGGGCGTGGTCGGCGTGGGCGTGGGTGATGACGGCGCGCGCCACCGGGCGCCAGGGGTCGATGAAGAAGTCGCCGGCCGGGCAGTACAGGCCTTCGGGCCGCTGCACGACCAGATCGGCCGGCTCGCTCATCGCGCGCGGCGCGGCGCGAGGAAGTGGCCCTGCACGTCGAGCGTGGCGCGCACGCCCAGGTCGGCGCGGTGCGCCGTCAGCCAGCGCTCGGCCGCGGCGCGGCCCAGGCCGTGCAGCGCCTCGAGGAAGGCCCGCTCGGTGTTGAGCTTGCTCGACGGGTTCAGCGGCGCCAGGCCCTCGTCGTCGGCCACCAGATGCAGACGCAGATTCTTGTAGTCGCCGCCCTGGTCGCGTGCGCTCAGCCGGCCTTCGTCGATGAGCCGCGACACAAAGCCGATGGCCCGCAGCTCGCCCACCAGCCCGGCGTTGAAGGTGATCTCGTTGACGCGGTCGGCGATCTCCTCCGGCGTGTCGGGCGTGCCCGGCCGCAGCAGCGGGTTGATCTTCACCAGCACCACATCGAGCGCGTCGGTGGCGTAGATCAGCGGCCACAGCGCGGGGTTGCCGCTGTAGCCGCCGTCCCAGTAGGGCTCGCCGTCGATCTGCACGGCGCGGAACAGCTGCGGCAGGCAGGCCGAAGCCAGCAGCGCGTCGATCGACAGCTCGCGCCGGTCGAAGACACGCGGCTGCCCGGTGTGCACGGCAGTCGCCGTGACGAACACCGCCAGCGCGCCCCGCGCCACCAGCGCCGGCTTGACGTGGCGCTCGACCACCGGGCGCAGCGGGTTCTCGCCCAGCGGGTTGAACTGGTAGGGGCTGAACCAGCGCAGCCACTGCTGCGTCCAGGCGTAGAACGGGTTGCCGTCGAGGTTGAACTGCGCCAGCGAGGGCGTGGTGCCCGGCCAGCGGCCGAAGCAGCCGCCCTGCAGCGGCGAGTGCTGCGCGGCCACGTCCAGCCAGAAGGCGCGCAGCGCCGCCTGCGCCCCGGCGCGCCCGCCCTCGGCCAGGCCGGTGGCCAGCACCGCGGCGTTCAGCGCACCGGCGCTGGTGCCCGACACGCCGGCGAAGCCGATGCTGTCGTCCTCGAGCAGCCGGTCGAGCACGCCCCAGGTGAAGGCGCCGTGCGAGCCGCCGCCCTGCAGGGCGAGGTCGATGCGGACGGGGGCGGGGGCGCGGCGGCGTGGCACGGCGCTACGGTACCGCAGCCGCAGGCCCGCGCAGACCCATCGGTCCGCCGGGCCAGGCCTCGCGCAGGGCTTCGGCCTCGGAGCCCTCGCCGCCCTGAGCCCGCAGCTCGGCCAGCTGGCCGTCGCCGAGCTGGCTGCGCAGCCGCCCCCACAGCGTCGCCACCGAGCGGCGCACGAAGGTGCCGGGCGCGAACTCGATGCCCGTGCCAACCGGGGCATCGAAACGCGCCAGCAGCCGCGCGCCGTGCGCCGGCCGGCCCTCGTGCAGCGCCAGCCAGGCGGCGCCGGGCAGCAGCATGCCCAGGCGTCCGGCACCTTGCAGGATGGGCAGCGCCTCGGCCAGCACAACGCGCGTGGCCGCCACATCGCCGGCCTCGGCCAGCATCAGCGCCCACATCGCCAGCCGGTTGGCGTTCTGCCGCAGGCGCCCGGCCGCGCGGATCTCGTCGATCACCTCGCGGCCGGCCTCCACCGCCTCGGCCAGCCGCCCGCCGTCGTGCAGCGCCAGCATCAGCCCGATGGCGGCGCTCCAGGCCTCCCAGGTGGCGTCGAGGGCGCGGCAGCGCGCCAGCTCGGCCCGGTTGAACTGCAGGTAGGCGGCGTGGTCGCCCTGCAGGCGCGCCTCGTAGGCCGCGGCGCTGCGTTCGAAGCGGCGCAGCAGCGCCCCCCAGGCCGGCTGCTGGAGCAGCGCCAGCCGCGCCAGCACGGCGCCGCGTGCGGCCTGCGGCTCGGCGCGGATCATCAGCGTGTGCTCCAGGTAGCGGGCGTAGCACTCGCGCACGCCGTCGCCGGCCGCCTCGAAGGCTGCCGCAGCGCGCCGTGCCGCCCACAGGCCCCGCGGCGCGGGCAGCATCATCGCGATCCCGGCCAGGTGCGCGATCGCCAGGTCGACGACGGCGCGCGCGGCCTCGGGCGCGGCATCGGCCACCAGCGACAGCGCGTGCTCGCACCAGCGCAGCCCCTCGCGGGCACAGCCGGCGCGGTGCCACAGCAGCCCGCTCGCACCCACCAGCGCGAGCCATCGCGCCGGCTCCAGCAGCGGTGGCTGCCGGCACACGGCGTCGCTGCCGAAGGCCAGCGCGGCGCGCAGGTCGGGCAGGCCGTCCTCGTGCTGCTGCACCCACTGCAGCGCCGGGTCGCCCAGCGCCCGGGCGTCGGCCCGCTGCCAGCGTTCGAGCACGGCGTCGAAGTGCCGCAGCAGCGTGGCGGCCTCCTCGCCGGCGTCGACCAGATGCTGCCGGGCGCAGGCCCGCGGGCCCTGCAGCAGCCGAAAGCGACGCGGCTCGTCGGCCGAGGCCACGAGCCACGAGCGCTCGACCAGGGCCTCCAGCGCACCCAGCACGGCCAGCGCGTCGGTGTCCGCGCTGGCCGCCACCCGCTGCGCCGCGGCCACGTCGAACGGCCCCTGGAACACCGACAGGCGGCGCAGCACGCGTTGCTCCAGCGGGTCGAGCAGCACATGGCTCCAGTCCAGCGCCTCGCGCAGCGTGCGGTAGCGCACCGCGGGGCCGGCCGGTGCGCGACCGGGTGCCCGATCGAGCAGCCGCAGCGCCGCCGATGCCAGGCCGACGCCGGGCACGGCATCCGCCGGCTCCAGCTGCGCCACGATGCCGCCCAGGCCCAGCGTCGGCACCCGGGCCGCGGCGAGCTCCAGGGCCAGCGGCAGGCCGTCGAGCGCCCGGCACAGCAGCGACAAGGCCGCGGCCTGCGCCGGCTCCACCACGAAGTCCGGCTGGCGCGCCTGCACCCGCGCCACCAGCAGGCGGGCGGCGCTGAAGGCCGTGATGCGCTGAACGTCTTGCTCGGCCTCGGCCGGCACCTCCAGGGGCGGCACGCGGTGCACCTGCTCGCCGGCCAGGTGCAGCGGCTCGCGGCTCGTCACCAGGCACTGCACCTGGCCGGCCTGGGCCAGCACGGCGGCCAGCAGCGGCGCGAGCGCCTCGATCACCGGATCGGCGTTGTCGATGACGAGCAGCATCGAGGCGCCCTGCAGCGAACGCGCCAGCGCTCCGTCGTCGGCCGCCGCCAGGTCCGACAGGCGCAGCACCCGCGCCAGCGTGCCGCGCAGCAGCGGTGCGCCGTCTTCGGGCCGCAGGCTGCCGGCGTCGACGAACCAGGTGCCGTCGGCATGCGCGGCAGCCCGCTCGTGGGCCAGCACCAGCGCGAGCAGGCTCTTGCCGACACCGGCCGGGCCGGTGAGCGTCAAGATCCGCGCGGCCGGTGCACCGCCGTCGCCGGCCAGGCACGCCTGCAGGCCGGCGAGCTCGGCCTCGCGGCCGATCAGCGCCGTGGCCGGCACCGGCAGGTTGCCGGGCGCGGGCGCGGCCTGGCCCGCGCCCGGCAACGGCGACACGGCGCCGATGAAGCGCAGGCCACGCCCCGGCACAGTCTCGATCCAGCGCGGCGCGCGGGCGTCGTCGCCGAGCGCGGCGCGCAACTCGCTGATCACCGACTTGACCGCACTGTCGCTGACGTAGCGGCGCTGCCACACGGTGT
>JAIXTY010000062.1 GCA_027483705.1 Rubrivivax sp. | reverse complement strand
TTAACCCTGACCGCGGAGGCAGGCGCTGTAAGGCCGGGCAGCGACGATGGTACACACTGGCGCTGCCCGGCCTTACAGCGCCTGCCGTAGCGGGTCAGGGTTGAACGAGGGGTTAGGCCGCGCCGAGACTAGGTGCCAACTGGCGTGCATAGCTCAATGAGGCAGCCGTCGGGTGCGCGAACGTAGGACACGGTTTGGCCCCATGACTTCTGTGATGGTGGGGCTAGCTCGATTGCTCCGTTGGCGAGGGCGGCGAAGTGGGCAGCAGGAACGTCGCTGGTGACGAGCGCGACCTCCATGCCAAGTGGTTGAGGCGATGCACTGGCTTGCACGTGACCGCCAGGGAAGTTGCTCTCGCCTAGCGAGTGATGCGCAAAGGAAAGCGTGGTTTCGCCTGTCTGCAGTTCGCCATAGGTCCTGGACTCATGCATGAAGCGCGCCTTGAGGCCGAAAGCGCGCTCGAAGAAGGCTAGCGACGCAGCTACATCTGGCACATAGAGGATGGTGTAGCCGAGTTTCATGCTTGGTTCTGTGTGTGACAAAGCGGACAAGGACCTTGGGCGCAGACGCACCAACGGTCTGTATTGCGAGGCCTAACGTTCGAGCTAAGCTGCCCGCGGAGGCAGGACTTGTAAGCCCGGTACGCGACGATGGTACGACTGGCGCGGACCGGGCTTACAAGGCCTGCCGTAGCGGGTCAGCTTGAGCGAGGGGTTAGGCGTCGCTCGGCACTACTTTCCAGGCTTCGCGGTCTTCTTTAGCCTTTGCTTCGCCGGAGCAGCACTGTTCATTGGCCGACTGAGCGGTTTCTGGACTGGCTTTCTTTTTGGCGATGCTGTTCGTGCGGGCCGAGCGGCTCTGCGTACTGCGGCAGCTGCCGCTCGCCGTGCGTTGTAGGCGTTCACCCTCGCCAAAGTTGCCGCGGTTTGGTCGGGCTCGGCTAGAAGTTCCTGCAGCCGCTCCTTCAACTGAATCGGCCGCCCCTTTGCGATGTAGTCGGTGTAGAGGCGTTTCATCTCGCCTGTAATGAGCTCGTTGGAGTGTGCCGAGTAGGCAATTACTCTACGCCCATCGTTCCCTTGAGATCGGATCGCCTGGATGATGGCGAAGCCAGGATAGTTCAAGAACATCGCATTGGTAGGTTCTGGCCATCTACCAAGCGGAATGTTAAGGTCAATGATGTAGATTCGATGCCACACCTTTTGGCTGGCGGCCATCGCCTCTTCAACATTCACCGCAATTGAGACAGTGAGTCCTAGGCTGTTGAGAAAGTCGACGAGCCACTCCAGATGCTCTGGCTCATCGTCTGCGATCAGGACAGACTTGTCGCTGTAGGTGGTCGGAATATCTAGAGCTGCCATCGTTCTCTCGGAATGGTCAATCTAAAGGTTGTGACACGAGTCCTGCCGTTGTGCTCCGCCTTTATGTTGCCTCCAATAGCATTTGCCATTATTTGCCGGCAAACATGAAGCCCGATGCCGGACCCTTGAGCGACGACCCGCTTGGCCTGACTCGAGCGAAACCCAAGTTTAAAGATGTTTTCCGAATCCGCGCCGTCGAAACCGATGCTTGTGCCGTGCATCAAGACTACCAACTCTCCGGAGGAGTTTACGGTTGGTTCGACTCGAATGATCTGGTTTGATTCTCCATACTTGAGCCAGTTGTCAAAGAGATTTATGAAGACTTGCTTTAGCAATTCCGGTCTTGCGCTGACGCGATACTGTGTCTTCGAGTCGAGCAGTTCCATCCCAATGCGCTTCTTTTCTGCGAGTACCTGAAAGAACTGAACGGACTCTATGATCACTTGCGGTAGGACGCTGGTGCCTACGTCCTTCGTGGGCGGACGCAATGCAGATTTTTCGGAGTTCTCAAAGAAGTAGTCGGAAATGTATGCAAGATTGCGAATCAGAGATATGCATTGCTCAAGTTGCGCTCTGCTGGCGTTTACCTTCTGCTTGACGACGGAATCACTGTAGGTACCGTCGGTAATGTTGCTTAACGTGCCAATCACCCCGTTCATAGGGTTGACGACTTGGTGTACAAAGTTCGAAAGAAACAGCAGGCCGACATCCGGCTCCGCCTTTGAAGGCTGTGGAGCGGCTTGCATGGCGCTCGACGGTGCTGTCGCGGAGGTGGGCTTCTTGTTCATCTTTGCTTCACCTTGACTTCGCTATCGCTGAATGTGAACTCGATATCGCCCCACAGGGCGATAGCGGAGAACGCATCTCTGTAGCGGTCGAACAAGGCCGAAAAGTTGGCATAGCCGTCAATGGTATAGGAGCCGGGGCTCGTGAAGGTAAGATTTAGGCGCTTCCCGGTAAGCGCACAGAGATAGCCGCAGAAGGCAGCTAGGGCCGGTTCGTCAACGGCCAGTGGTGATCCGGTAACTTGCATATCAATCGAGAGGTCATTGGCTGACTGCAATGGTCTTGTTGCGATACCTCCAAGCTTCTCGATGTCTTCCATGCGAAGTTGCAGCAGCAGCGCCATGGCAAAGGCAGCTTGCAGCATGCGATGTGCGGGCTTGGTAGGGGATGCCGTTGCTGAGTAGTAGGATGCGATCGACTTAGAGATTGCAAGCGAAAGTGATACCACTGATTTGCCAGGTGTCGACAGGACGCTTTGTAGTCCATATCTGGTCTTCAGGTCGGGAAACTGGGATAACTGAGCGCTAATGTCATGTCCGGCCCAAAGGCGGAGCTTGGGATAGCGGCGCGCTCGATTCCACTGCTCGCAAGAGTTGACGGCCTGGGGCGTAAACTTTGAGGTGGTGCAGAGGAGCAAGTAGTCTGCGCCAGCGGCGTCGGCGTAGGACAGCTTCGGGTGAATGGTTGGCCAGTCCACAGAGCCCGCGTACTTCTTGCACTCAACGTACCACTTCGTGCCGTTTTGCGCACCGGAGGCGTCTACTAGAATGCTATCTGCTTCAATGTCCCGTCCTCCATCGGCGCCAGGCGTTCGCCACACGACGTTCACCATTCGCTTGGCAATCATGAGGTCGTAAATCAGGTTCTCGAACTGGGTAGGCGACAAGTCTCCAAGTTCGGTGATTGATTTCTTGTTGGCCACAGTGAGTTCTCTCAGCGATTGAGTTGCGGTGAGCGTGTGATTTGTGCTGCTGCGTAGACCAACTACCGCGTGATTGCGACGCCTAACGTTCGAGGTAACGCCGCCCGCTACGGCAGGACGGCTTGTCCGTGCGGTGCATGATGACCGAGGTGCACCGTACGGGCAAGACGGCCTGCCGTAGCGGGTCGGCGTTGACCGAGG
>JAIXTY010000353.1 GCA_027483705.1 Rubrivivax sp. | reverse complement strand
TCGGCAGCATGGGCCGCGCGGCGGCCGAGCTGGGCCTGGTGACCTCGGCGCTGAGTCAGCAGATCAGCCGGCTCGAAAGCGAGCTGTCGACGCGCCTGCTGCAGCGCAGCTCCACCGGCGTGCGGCCCACCGAGGCGGGCCTGGCGTTCCTGCGCCAGGCGCAGCTGGTGCTGCGCCACGCCGACGACGCGATGCAGGCCGCCAAACAATCGCGCCTGCTCGGCCACGTCAGCCTGGGTCTGGCCTCGTCGACGGCCACCGTGCTGGCGCTGCCGCTGCTGGCCGCGCTGCGCGAACGCTACCCCGACGTGCGCGTGCACCTGGTGGAGGCGCTGTCGGGCGAGCTCACCGCCATGCTCAACGCGCGCCGGCTCGACCTGGCGGTGGTGTTCGAGACCGAGTCCGCGCGCCGCTGGAGCGTGCAGCCGCTGCTCGACGAGGCGCTGTTCCTGATGGCGCGGCCGGGCCTGCCCGGCCTGCCCACCGCGGCCAAGGTGCGACTGCGCGACCTGGCCACGCTGCCGCTGGTGCTGCCCACCGGCGCGCACGGGCTGCGCGCGGTGCTGGGCACGGCCTTCGCGGCGGCGCGCGTGGCGCCGCGCATCGTGCTCGAGGTCGACGGCCTGGCGGTGCTGATGGCCGCTGTGCAGGCCGGCCTGGCCGCCACCATCCAGCCGGGTTCGGCGGCGCTGCGGCTGCCCGCCGACGGCATCGTGTGCCGGCCGATCGCCGACCGCAGCGCCCGCCGCCGCAGCCTGCTGGCCAGCTTGTCGGACGACGAGCTCAGCCCGGCCGCGCTGGCCGTGCGCGTGACGCTGCGCGAGGTGGCGCGCACGCTGGTGGGCAGCGGGCAGTGGCCCGGCGCCCGCCTTCACGAGGGCTGAACACCCGTTCGGCGCGCGCCGGTGGTGGCGTGGCAGTGGCGGCCGTACAGTGCCGTCGCCACGACCTGCCCCCACGACAACGGCGCCTGCACGCACGGGCGCCCCGGAGACCGCACCATGCAACGCCGCACCCTCGCCGCCGCCGCGGCCGCCTTCGCCCTGTCGACACTCGCCGCAGCGCTGCCGGCTCACGCGCAGGACATCCCGAAGAAGCCGATCACCATCGTCGTCGGCTTCGCCGCCGGCGGCGCGGCCGACCACGCCGCGCGCGTCGTCGCCAAGCGCCTGTCCGAGAACCTGGGCGTGCCGGTGAACATCGACAACAAGGCCGGCGCCGGCGGCAACATCGCGCACGCCGAGGTGGCGCGCGGGCCGGCCGACGGTTCGGTGATTCTGCTCGGCTCGGTGGGCCCGTTGGCCATCGCCCCGCACATGACCAAGCTGCCCTACGACCCGCAGAAGGACCTGGCGCCACTGACCATGGGCATGAACTTCCCCAACGTGCTGGTGGTGCCGCCGGGCCTGGGCGTGAAGACCTTCGCCGAATTCCTGAAGCTCGCGAAGGCCCAGCCCGGCAAGCTGAACTACGGCTCCACCGGCGCCGGCTCGGCCTCGCACCTGGCGGGCGAGCTGTTCAACGCGATGGCGGGCGTGGACATCGTTCACATCCCGTTCAAGGGCGGCGCGCCGGCGATGAACGAGCTGCTCGCCGGCCGGCTGTCGCTGTACTTCGCCACCATGTCCACGGCCGGCCCGCACATCGCCAGCGGCAAGCTCGTGCCGCTGGCCACCACCGGGCTGGCGCGCGCGCCGTTCCTGCCCGATCTGCCCACCGTGTCCGAGGCCGGGCTCACCGGCTTCACGGCCACCAACTGGTACGCCTTCGTGGCTTCGGCCAAGGTGCCGGCGCCGGTGCTGGAGCGCTGGAACGCCGAGCTGGTGAAGGCGCTGAGGTCGCCCGAGGTCGCCGAGGAGCTCACGCGCTCCGGCCTGCTGCCGGCGCCGGGCACACGCGACGAGCTGGCGCGCACCATCGCGGCGGAGTCGCGCACCTGGGGCCAGGTGATCGCCGAGCGCAAGATCACGGCGGACTGACCCCGAAGCCCGGGTTTGATCCACGTCAGCCCGCCGTCACCAGGCGCCGGCATGATGCGGGCGTGGAGAGGAAGTTCATCCCCATCGCCGTGATGCCGGAGCCCGTTCCGGCCGTGGCCCAGCCGGCCCTCGCCGGCCCGGCCGAGACGCTTCAGCGCGTGCTGCGCGGCCTGCGCAGCGTGGCCGACGGCGAAGGCGGCAACCTCGTCGACCGCCACTGGATCCGCTCGCTGCGCGTGCAGGACGGCGAGGCCGACCTCACGCTGACGCTGTCGCCGCGCAGCTGCCACGGCCGCGAGCTGGCCGGTCGCAGCTTCGACGTGCTGCGCCGGCTGCTGCCCGACACCGACGTGTTCGTGCACCACGCCTGACGGCGTGGCCCGGCGTTCCGCGGGCCTACTCGGCCAGCGGGCTGCTGATGGCGTCGATGCGCGCCATCACCTCGGGCGTCAGCTTGTCCAGCAGCGCCAGCGCGCCCAGGTTCTGCTGCAGCTGCTCCAGCTTCGACGCGCCGGTGATCACGGTCGACACGCGCGGGTTCTTCGCCACCCAGGCCAGCGCCAGCTGCGCCAGGCTGCCGCCGAGTTCGGCGGCGATGGGCTCGAGCTTCGCCACGGCCTCGTTCTTGGCGGCGTTGGTGAGGCCGTCGCGCAGGAAGGCCATGTTCTCCATCGCGCCGCGGCTGCCCTCGGGGATGCCGGCGCGGTACTTGCCGGTCAGCAGGCCGCTGGCCAGCGGGCTCCAGGTCGTCAGGCCCAGGCCGATCTCGTCGTAGAGGCGCGCGTACTCCTGCTCGACGCGCTGGCGGTGGAACAGGTGGTACTGCGGCTGCTCCATCACCGGCTTGTGCAGGTGGTGGCGCTCGGCGATCTCCCAGGCGGCGCGGATGTCGGCCGCGCTCCACTCGCTGGTGCCCCAGTACAGCGCCTTGCCCTGGGTGATGAGGTCGCTCATCGCGCGCACCGTCTCCTCGACCGGCGTGAGCGGGTCGGGGCGGTGGCAGTAGATCAGGTCGATGTGGTCCAGCTGCATGCGCTTGAGGCTGCCGTCCAGCGCCTGCATCAGGTACTTGCGGTTGAGCGTGTCCTTGCGGTTGACGGCCTCGCCTTGGCGGTCCAGGCCCCAGAAGAACTTGGTGCTGACGACGTAATGGAGGCGCGGCCAGGCGAGCTTCTTCAGCGCCTCGCCCATGATGGTTTCGCTCCGGCCACCGGCGTAGACCTCGGCGTTGTCGAAGAAGTTGATGCCGGCGTCGAACGCGGCGGCCATCATCTCGACGGCCTGCCCCGTGTCGACCTGGTTGTGGTACGTGACCCAGGAGCCGAGCGAGAAGGTGCTGACACGGAGGCCGCTGCGGCCGAGGCGACGGTATTGCATGGGGTGTGGTGCGTGATGATGCGGTGGGGGCCGCGAGGGTAACGGGTCGCCGCGGCGACAGCCGGGTGCAGGGTCGTTCGACAAGAATCGCCGGCATGGGCATGCTGCACCTCGTCCGCCACGGCCAGGCCCGTTTCGGCAGCGACGACTACGACCGCCTGAGCGAGCTGGGCACGCGCCAGTGCGAGGCGCTCGGCCGCTGGTACGCCGCACGGGGCCAGGGCTTCGCGGCGGTGCTGTGCGGCACGCTCACGCGCCACCGGCAGTCGCTGGCCGCGCTGGCTGAAGGCCACGGTGCGCTGCCGGCCGCGCTGGAGTTCCCGTCGCTGAACGAGTACGACAGCGACGCCCTCGTGCGCGCCGCGCTGCAGGCCTGGCCGCCGGCCGAGCCGCTGCCCGACCCGCACACGCCCGAGGGCTACCGCGCGCACTTCCGCCTTCTGCGCCGCGCGCTGGCGGCCTGGACGGCCGGTGAGCTGCAGCCGCCCGGCATGCCGCGCCATGCCGACTGGCTGGCCGGCATCGGCGCCGCGCTGGACCTCGCTCGCACGCTGGCCGCCGAGCGCGGCGGCGGCGACGTGCTGCTGGTGAGCTCCGGGGGCCCCATCTCCACCGCCACCGCGCACGTGATGGGCGCGCCGGGCGACGCCTGGGTGGAGCTGAACCTGCGCCTGCGCAACAGCGCGCTCACCGAGTTCAGCTTCAACCCGCGGCGGCACGTGCTGCACAGCTTCAACACGCTGCCGCACCTGCTGGCGCCGGACCGCGCGGACTGGATCACCTACACCTGAGCGGCCCGCCCACCCCCCCGCAAACGCGCGTTGCCGGGGCCTTGACGCCGCCGGCCGCGGGCTGTCAGGCTGCCAGCCTCACGGAGGGTGATGCCATGAACGCGTTCGTTCGCCACCTGTCGCTGCCGCTCGCGGCAGCCGGTCTCTCGCTGGCACTGGGCACGGCACAGGCCGCGTTGCCGACGGGCACGCTGAGCTACGTGCAGCCCAGCGGCGTGGTTGCACCGGACGAGGTGATCGACATCCGCGTCGTCCTGACGCTCAGCGAAGACTCGTCGGCCCTCACGTTTTCCAGCGACCCGCTGACCGGCTTCGACCCCGCCGACCTGCCCACCGAGGGCGCCTACTTCAACCCCGACACGGGCGCCATCGAGCAGCGGCCCTATGCGCAGGTCACCGGGGCCTTTCTCAACACCTTCTTCAGCTGCACCGGCACCTTCACCGACGGGTGCGGCCCGAGCGCCAGCTACTCGTTCGAGTTCTGGGTCAGCAGCACGCCGGGCAACCCGTCGGTCAACTTCCTGCCCTCGTTCACGCTGGCGCCCGGAGGCTCCACCGAGTACGTGTTCGGGCAGTTCGTGCCGGCGGCCGGCGGCGCCGCCCCGGGCAGCTACCTCTGGCACAACACCGGGCTCACGCTCAACTTCATCGGCGTCGATGCCGACGGCAACACGCTGCTGTCCCAGGGCTTCCACACCATCGCGCAGTCGTGCCCGGCGATCGACGACAACTGCGCGTTCACGCGCGTCGTCGAGGTGCCCGAGCCGTCCACCTGGGGCCTGATGGCGCTGGGCCTGCTGACCATGGGCGCCTGGGCCCGCCGCCGGCGCTGAGCGCGCGTCTGCCGGCGCAGCCGGCTCCGGGCCGCCGGGGCGAATAATCGGCACCCGAAAGGGTTTGCCGATGCAGCACAGGCTCGAGATTGCGGTGGTGGGCGCCGGCCCGGTGGGGCTGGCCCTGGCGCTGCTGGCCACCCGGCGGCTGCCCACGAGCCGCGTCACCGTGTTCGACGCCCGGCCGCTCGACCGCGATGTCGCCGCCGACCCGCGCACGCTGGCGCTGTCGCTGGGCAGCGTGCAGCTGCTCGAACGCCTGGCCGCCTGGCCCGCCGCCGCGGCGGCGCCCATCCGCCGCGTGCACGTCTCGCAGGCGCCGACCGGCGTCACGCTCGGCCAGCTGCTGGGGCACGAGGCCGCCTGCGTCACGCTCGACGCTGCCGAGCTGGGCGTGGCGCAGCTCGGCGCCGTGCTGGGCTACGGCACGCTGCTGGCGCCGCTGCAGGCGGCCTGGCTGGCCGCCGCGGCGGCCGAGCCGCAGCGGCTGGCCACGCGCTTCGGCACGCCGGTGGCCGCGCTGAAGGCGCTGCCGGGCGGCGTGGAGGTGGACGCCGGCATTGCCGAGCGCTTCGACCTCGCGGTGGTGGCCGAGGGTGGCGTGTTCGCCGAGCAGGCGCGCAAGGCCGTCGTCGCCGACTACGGCCAGACGGCCTGGGTGGGCACCGCCACGCTGGCCGCCCCGGCCGAGGGCGTGGCCTTCGAGCGCTTCACGGCCGACGGCCCGCTGGCCCTGCTGCCGCTGCCGCCCGACGGCAGCGATGCGGGCGCACGCGCTGCGCTGGTGTGGTGCGTGCCCACCGCCACCGACCCGGTGCGCGAGCTCACCGACGCGCAGCGCCTGGCGCTGCTGAACAGCCGCCTGCCGCCCGAGGCCGGCGCGGTGCGGGCGCTGTCGCCGCTGAAGAGTTTTGCGCTCGGCCTCAACGCCGAGCGCTCGCTGGTGCAGGGCCGCACGGTGCGCATCGGCAACGCCGCGCAGACGCTGCACCCGGTGGCCGGCCAGGGGCTGAACCTGGGGCTGCGCGACGCCTACGCGCTGGTGGATGCGCTGCAGCGCGAGGCCGAAGTCGACGCAGCTCTCGCCCGCGTGGCCTTCAGTCGCGCCCCCGATCGCTGGAGCCTGATCGCCGCCACGGACTTCCTGGCGCGCAGCTTTACCTGGCGGCTGCCCGGCGCCGCGGCGCTGCGCGGCCTGGGGCTGGCCGCGTTGCAGGCTGCACCGCCCGCCAAGGCGGCGCTGGCGAGGCAGATGATGTTCGGCTGGCGGAGCTAGCCAGCACGGAACTGGCTTTGCCAGGCCGGGCTGAGCCCCCTCGGGGGGTGGCGAGCCCTGGCGAGCCTGGGGGCCCGCTCAGATCTTCCGGTGGCGCAGCGCCGGCAGCTGCGTGCGCACCGAATCCAGCCGCTTCGGCTCGATCTCGGCGATGACGAAGCCCTCGCCCTCGGGCAGCTCCGCGATGATCTCGCCCCACGGCCCCACCACCATGCTGTGGCCCCAGGTGCGACGGCCGTTGGCGTGCGTGCCGCCCTGGGCCGAGGCCAGCACATAACACTGGTTCTCGATGGCACGGGCGCGCAGCAGCAGCTCCCAGTGCGCCTCGCCGGTGGTGTGCGTGAAGGCCGCCGGCACGCACAGCACGTCGCAGGGCGGCCGCATCAGCGCGCGGTAGAACTCCGGGAAGCGCAGGTCGTAGCAGACCGAGAGCCCCACGCGCAGCGGCCCCGCCTGCAGCGCCACCGGCTCGCGCCCGGCCTCCAGCACGCGGCCCTCGTCGTAGCTTTCGCGGCCGTTGTCGAAGGCGAAGAGGTGCACCTTGTCGTAGTGACCGGCGGCACGTCCGTCGGGCCCGAAGACGACGCTGCGGTTGAGCACGCGCCCCTCGCTGGCGCCGCGCACCGGCAGCGTGCCGCCGACGAGCCAGATGCCGAGTTCCGCCGCCAGCGTGGCCAGGAAGTCCTGGATGGGGCCGCGGCCGGCGTCTTCGGCCAGCGCCAGCTTGTCGCTGTCGCGGTGGCCGATGAGGCAGAAGTACTCCGGCAGCAACACCAGCCCGGCACCGGCGGCGGCGGCCTCGCGCACCAGGCGCTCGGCGGCCACGCGGTTGGCAGGCCAGTCGGGGGCGGACACCATCTGGACGGCGGCGACTTTCATGTCTCGATCCTAGACGGCCCGGTCACAGATCCCCCGGGGCGTGGTGGGCAATCGCATTGCGACTAGTCTCCCGGTGTCTCTTCGATGCGACGTGCAGACGCCGCGGCAGGCACCGGCCGGTCCGACACGGGCCCTTTGAACAACGCCGCCCGGCTCAATGAGGACGAGGGAAGTACCGCGATGTTGTCCAGCCCCCCGGCGCTGCAGGCGCTGGCCGCGCACAGCCGCTACGTGCAGCGCATCCGCCGGCGTTACGCGGCGGAGCTGTCGTTGCTGCCGGCCGGCGCCGCACCGGGCGCCGCCGATATCGCGGCGCTGGTGCAGCGGCTGCGCGACGGCGGGCGTGACCTGACTTCCGCCCTGCGCGTGGCCCGGCAGCTGGTGATGGAGCGCCTCTCGGTGCTCGATGTCGAGCAGGGCGCGCCGCTGGACACCGTCACCGGCTGCATGACCGACCTCGCCGAGGCCACGCTCGAGCTGGCGCTGGCCGCCGCCCGCGCCGAGGCCGACGCCCGCCACGGCCCCGCGCTGGCGCCCGACGGCCGGCCGGTGGAGCTGTGGATCGTCGGCATGGGCAAGCTCGGCGCGCGCGAGCTCAACGTGTCCTCCGACATCGACCTCGTCTACGTCTACGAGGACGACGGCCACACCGCCGGCGACGCCGACGGCCAGCGCGCCGTGAGCTTCCACGAGTACTTCGCGTTCGTGGCCAAGCGGCTGTTCGCGCTGATCGGCGAAACCACCGAGGACGGCTTCGTTTTCCGCGTCGACCTGGCGCTGCGCCCCAACGGCCTGAGCGGGCCGCCGGTGGTGAGCCTGGCGATGCTGGAGGAGTACTTCCAGGTGCAGGGCCGCGAGTGGGAGCGCTTTGCCTGGCTGAAGAGCCGCGTCGTGGCGCCGCGCGCGGCCGTGGCCAGCGGCCGCGCGCTCGCACTGCGCAGCCTGGTGACGCCCTTCGTCTACCGCCGCTACCTCGACTACGGGGTGTTCGAGGGCCTGCGCCAGCTGCACCAGAAGATCCGCGACGAGGCCCACCGCCGCGCCGCCGGCCGGCCCGAGCGCGCCAACGACGTGAAGCTCTCGCGCGGCGGCATCCGCGAGATCGAGTTCATCGTGCAGCTGATGCTGGTGGTGCGCGGCGGCCAGTTCCCCGAGTTGCGCACGCGCAGCACGCTGCGCGGCCTGCAGCGGCTGGCGGCCCAGGGCCTGATGCCGGCCGAGACCGCCGAGCGGCTGGCCGCCGGCTACACCTTTCTGCGGCGCGTGGAGCACCGCATCCAGTTCCTCGACGACCAGCAGACGCACCTGCTGCCCGCGAACGACGACGACCTGGCCTGGATCGCCGAGAGCCTGCGCGCCGGCTGCACGGCCGCCGCAGCGGCGCTGGCCAACCCGCTGGCGGACAAGCCCTGCTGCGCGCTGCTCGACCACCTGGGCGACGTGCGCGAGTTCGTCGCCGCCGAGTTCGACACCCTGCTCAAGCCCGGCACCGGCGGCGACGCCGGCCGGGGCGGCTGCCGCACCTGCGGCACCGGCCCGCTGCCGATCGACAGCGAGAAGCTGCTCGAGCGCCTGCCTGCGGCTTTGGGCGAGCGGCTGCGCGCCTGGTGCCGCACGCCGCGCGTGCAGCAGCTGCGCGACGACAGCCGCCTGCGCCTGGGCAAGCTGATGCAGCGCGCCGGCCGTGCCGTGGCCGAGGGCGCGTGCGACGAGGCCGCGGCGCTGCGCTTCGTCGACTGGGTCGAGCCGCTGCTGCGCCGCGAGAGCTACCTGGCGCTGCTGGCCGAGCGCCCCGAGGTGCAGCACCGGCTGATGCGCCTGCTGGGCCTGGCGCGCTGGCCGATGCAGTACCTGATGCGCCACCCGGGCGTCATCGACGAGCTGGCCGACTCGCGCACGGCGCACCAGCGCTTCGACGCCGCGGCCTTCCGCACCGAGCTCGCGGCGCGGCGCGAGGGCTGGCAGCGCAGCGGCGAAGCCGACGAGGAAAAGCTGCTCGACACGCTGCGGCACGCGCACCACGCCGAGGTCTTCCGCACGCTGGTGCGCGACGTCGAGGGCGAGCTCACCGTGGAGCAGGTGGCCGACGACCTCAGCGCGCTGGCCGACGCCGTGCTCGACGAGGCCCTGCGCTGGAGCTGGGCCCTGCTGCGCCAGAAGCACCGCGCCGAGCCCGGCATCGCCGTCATCGCCTACGGCAAGCTCGGCGGCAAGGAGCTCGGCTACGGCAGCGACCTCGACGTCGTGTTTCTGTACGACGATGGCGAGGTCGACGAAGCCACGGCGCAGAAGGCGCAGGAGGTCTACGGCGCCTACGTGCGCAAGCTGATCACCTGGCTCACGCTGCGCACCGGCGCCGGCGAGCTGTTCGACATCGACACCGCGCTCAGGCCCAACGGCAACTCGGGCCTGCTGGTCACCAGCCTCGCGGCCTTCGAGCGCTACCAGTCCGGCCGCGGCAGCAACACCGCCTGGACCTGGGAGCACCAGGCGCTCACGCGCGCCCGCTTCTGCGCCGGCAACCCGGCGGTGGCGGCGCGCTTCGAGGCCGCGCGCCGCGCCGTGCTGACGGCCCCGCGCGACGCCGCGGGCCTGAAGGCCGAGGTGCTGGCCATGCGCGAGAAGATGCGCGCCGCGCGCCCGGTGCGGGCCGGGGCCTTCGACGTGAAGCACAGCGCCGGCGGCATGGTCGACGTCGAGTTCGCCGTGCAGGCCCTGGTGCTGGCGCACGCCGGCACGCACCCGGCGCTGCTGGACAACGCCGGCAACATCGCGCTGCTGCAGCGCGCCGAGGACGCCGGCCTGCTGCCCGCCGGCACGGGCCGCGCCGCCGCCGACGCCTACCGCGAGCTGCGCCGGGCGCAGCACCGCGCGCGCCTGGACGAGCGGCCGACGCAGTTCGAGGGCGATGCCGCCGCCGCGCTGGCGCCGCAGGCCGAGGCCGTGCACGCACTGTGGCGCGCGGTGTTCGGCTGACGAGGCCGCGGCGTGCCTGATCACGGCTGGCGCGCCTGGGTCGCGCTGGCGGCGGTGCTGCTGGTCGCCAGCCTGGTGGCGTGGCCGATGCCCGCGGCGCTGATCGACTGGCAGCCCGGCCGTGCGCTGGCCGAGCCCTGGCGCCTGTTCACCGCCGCCGCGGTGCACTGGAGCGAAGGCCACCTCGCAGCCAACGCCGTGGCCGCCGTCGTCGTGGCCGCGCTGGGCTGGGCGGCGCGGCTGCCCGTGGCCGCGGCGTTGGCCTGGCTCGTGGCCTGGCCGCTCACGCACCTGGGGCTGCTGGCGCGGCCCGAGCTGGCGCACTACGGCGGGCTGTCGGGCGTGCTGCACGCCGGCGTCGCGGTGGCGGTGTGGTGGCTGGTGGCGCAGGAGCGGGGGGCGCGCCGCGCCGTCGGCGTGCTGGTGGGGCTGGCCCTGATCATCAAGTTGGTTCTGGAGCGGCCCTTCGGCGACGTGCTGCAGGCGGCCCCGGGCTGGGACATCGCGCTGGCACCGATCGCCCACGCCACCGGCACGATCGCGGGTTTCGCCTGCGCGGGCGTGGCGTGGTGGTGGGCGCGGGCCTGGCACCAGAATCGCGGCCGATGAACGCGCCTCGCAAGACCACGCTCGATGCTGCCGCCCTCGTCACGCTGGTCAGCTGCTGCGCCATCTGGGGCCTGAGCCAGGTCGCGGCCAAGGTCTCGCTGGCCGAGGTGCCGCCGCTGCTGCAAAGCGGCGTGCGCTCGCTGGGCGCAGCGCTGCTGCTGCTGGCCTGGGCGCGCTGGCGCGGCCTCGTGGTGTTTGGCCGCGACGGCACGGCGCTGCCCGGGCTGGTGGCCGGCGTGCTGTTCGCGCTGGAGTTCGCGTGCCTGTTCGTGGGCCTGCAGTACACGAGCGCCTCGCGCATGGCGGTGTTCCTGTACCTGGCGCCCTTTGTCGTGGCGCTGGGCATGCCGCTGATCTCGCGCCAGGAGCGCCTGGCCCCGGTGCAGTGGGCCGGCCTGGTGCTGGCCTTCGGCGGCGTGGTGTGGGCCTTTGCCGAGGGCTTCGTGGCACCGGCCGTGGGCCCGAAGCAGTGGATCGGCGATGCGCTGGGCCTGTGCGCCGCCGTGCTGTGGGGCGCCACGACCTTGGTGCTGCGCGCCACGAAACTGGCCAGCGCACTGCCCGAGAAGACGCTGCTGTACCAGCTGGTGCTGTCGGGCGTGGCGCTCACCGCCGCCTCGGTGGCCACCGGCGAGGCCGTGCCCGCCACGCTGAGCCCCATGGTGGCGTGGTCGATGCTGTTCCAGATCGCCGTGGTCACCTTCGCGAGCTACCTGGCCTGGTTCTGGCTGGTGCGCCACTACGTCGCCACCAAGGTGGCGGCGTTCACGCTGCTGACCCCCGTGTTCGGGTTGCTGGCCGGCGTGGGCCTGCTCGGCGAAGCGCTGACGCTGCGCCTGGTAGTGGCGCTGGCGGCGGTGTGCATCGGCATCTGGCTCGTCAACCGCGCGACAGTGCCGGCCCGGCGCGCTGCCTAGACTGCCGCCACTTCCCACATCCACAACGGAGACGACCATGATCACGCTGTGCGGCATGACGCTGTCCAATTACTACAACAAGGTCAAGCTGGTGCTGCTCGAGAAGGAGCTGCCCTTCACCGAGGAGCTGGTGAAGACCCGCTCCAAGGACGAGGCCGTGCTCGCGGCCACGCCGCTGGGCAAGATCCCGTTCGTGCGCCTGCCCGACGGCTTGTCGCTGTGCGAGAGCCAGGTGATCTGCGACTACCTCGAGGCCGCGCACCCCACGCCGGCGCTGGTGCCGGCCGACCCGCTGGCCGCCGCCAAGGTGCGCGAGCTGTGCACGTTCATGGAGCTGTACGTCGAGCTGGTGGGCCGCGATCTGTATGCGCAGGCGTTCTTCGGTGGCACGGTCGACGAAGCCACGCAGGCGCGCGTGAAGAAGCAGCTGGTGCGCAACCTCGAGGCGCTCAAGCGCCTGGCGCGCTTCGCGCCCTACGCCGCGGGCGACAGCTTCACGGTGGCCGACTGCGCCGCCTACGCCACGCTTCCCACGGTGGCGCAGGCCACCAAGGCGGTGTTCGGCGAGGATCTGGTCGCCGCCGCCGGCATCGACTGGAAAGCGCACCTCAAGCTGATCGGCACGCGGCCGTCGGTGCAGCGCGTCAACGCCGACCGCAAGCGCGACCAGGAAGCCGCGCTGGCGGCCGCGCGTTCAGCCGGCTGAGGCCGACGGCTCCGGCGCCCCGGCCGCGCGCGCGGCCACCTGCGCCGCCATCTCCTTGCGGAAGCGGTTGAGCTCCTGCACGCTGGCGAAGCTGCGCTCCATCAGCAGGCTCAGGTTGTGCAGGATGCGCTCGACGACCTTGTTCTCCCACACGGCGTCGAACTGGATCTGCTTGTCGAGCCACTGCTCGAGCCATTGCGGATCGGGCAGCCGGCTCTGGATGGTGTCGCGCGGGAAGAGCTGCGCGTTGACGTGCAGGTTGGTCGGGTGCAGCGCCTGCGCCGTGCGGCGCGCGCTCGCCATCAGCACGCCCACCTTGGCGAACGCCGCGCGCGCGTCGTCGCCGAAGCGGTTGAGCGCGCGCTTCATGTAGCGCAGGTAGGCGCCGCCGTGGCGGGCCTCGTCGCGCGCCAGGGTTTCGTAGATGGCCTTGATCACCGGCTCGGTGTGCCACTCGGCGGCGCGGCGGTACCAGTGGTTGAGGCGGATCTCGCCGCAGAAGTGCAGCATCAGCGTCTCGAGCGCGGGGGCCGGATCGAACTCGAAGCGCACGGCGTGCAGCTCTTCCTCGGTGGGCACGAGGTCGGGGCGGAAGCGGCGCAGGTACTCCATCAGCACGAGGCTGTGCTTCTGCTCCTCGAAGAACCACACGCTCATGAAGGCGCTGAAGTCGCTGTCCTCGCGGTTGTCGCGCAGGAACATCTCCGTGGCGGGCAGCGCGGCCCACTCGGTGATCGCGTTCATCTTGATGGTCTGCGCCTGCTCTTCCGTCAGCCGGCTGGCGTCGAAGCTCGCCCAGGGGATGTCCCGGTCCATGTTCCAGCGCACGGCTTCGAGCTGCTTGAAGAGTTCGGGGTAAAGCATGGCGGCCGTGGAGTGCGTGGCGGTCAGGAGGCGGGGATTCTAGGGAGACAGGCCGCGTCACGCCCAGGACACGTCGCCCTTGGCATTGCCGCCGTCAGGCCGATTCCCGCAACCGGCGCAGTGCCAGCGGGACCTCGCCCAGCGACGAGAAGGACTCGACGCCGGACACCGGCCGGCGGTACAGCACCGGCGCGCTGCCGCCGGCCCACACCTGCACCGGGGCGGCGAGCTTGCTGCGCAGCTCGCCCAGGCCGTCGACGATCTGGTTCGGGTTCATGCAGCCGGTGAAGCTGAGCGCCACCACCTGGCACTTCAGGGCCGAGGCCGCCAGCACGATGTCCCACAGCGGGGTCTGCGTGCCCAGGCTCACGCAGTGGCAGCCCTCCAGTGCCAGGATGGCCTCGGCCATCAGCAGGCCCAGGCCGTGCGGCTCGCCGGGGAAGGTGGTCAGCAGGATGCGCGGGGCATCGGCACCGGCCGGCTCGGGCACGCTGGCGATGGCGGTGCGCAGCACCACCTGCATGGTTTCGGTGTAGAGGTGCTCCTCGAACACCTCGAGCTGGCCGCGCAGCCAGGCGTCGCCGACGGCGGCGTTCAGCGGCCCCACGACCTCGTTGACGAAGCGCGCCACGCCCACGCGCGACAGCAGCCGCGTCAGCTGGCTGCGCAGCCGCGGCAGGTCGTGCGCGCGGATGACGGCCAGGTGCTCGCGCACGTCGTGGGCGCCCAGGGCCATCTCGCCACCACGCTGCGGCTGGTCGACGGTCTGCTCGGTGATCTCCTGCAACTGCTCCAGCGTCTGCGTGACCACGCGGCCGGGCCGGTGGCCGGCGTCGAGCAGGCGCTTGATGATGCGGAGCTTCTCGACATCGGCCAGTGAGTACGCGCGCTCGCCGAGGGCGTCGCGGCCCGGGCTGGGGAAGCCGTAGCGGCGCTCCCAGACGCGCAGCGTGTCCTTGCTGAGCCCGGTGTCGCGCTCGACGGCGGCGATCGACAGGGTGATGGCGGACTGTCGGGTGCGGTCGTTCACAGGGGTTCCAGGCAGCGGCCGACGGTCGCGCGCGGCCAAAGGGCCCGGAGGCACCTTCGTCCAGGACAAAGGGTCTGCCGGGGGCACCAACCGGGCGAATGTACGACTGTCGCCACGCTTTGAACAAGACAAAGATCCGAAGTCCTTCATCCTGCCACAGTTGTCCGGCGCGCCGGACAGGGTTTACACAGCGTCCGGAATGCGGTTGAATACCGATCAGTCACCAAATGACCGTATAGTTCAAGCCTGCAGGCGATGGGGGGCAGTCGATCCCGGCGCTGCATCCGGCCCTCGCGGCCTTGCGTAAGCCACGGTGCGGCCCGGTCCGCACGCCGAACCACCGCCGATGCCTGCCCTCACCATGACTGCCAGCGCCTACCGCCCCACGCCACGCAACGCGGGCGCCCCTTCGGCTGCATTTCTTTACGTCTCGCCCCTGGAACTTCGGCGGGGCGGTCGCATCTCAGTGTCAAGCCGGGTCGGTGGATGTCGCCCGGTGGTTCAGGTTTTCCTGTCGTGCGGTCGGCCGGTTCATCCGGCTGAAATCCCCGGGCGGTTCTCCTCCTCCTCCCTCCCTCCCTCGTTCGCCCGGGGGCGCCGCACGACAGTCTTCTTTCCGGCCCACGGAGCCGCCGCATGAAGCGCGTCGCCGTCGTCGGCTCCGGCATCGCCGGCCTTGGGGTGGCCCACGCGCTGGCGCGCGACACCACCCACCCGGTGCAGGTCACCCTCTTCGAGGCCGGCAGCCACTTCGGCGGCCACGCCAACACGGTGGACGTCACGCTCGATGGCCTGACCCACGGCGTGGACACCGGCTTCCTGGTGTTCAACGAGCGCACCTACCCGAACCTGATCCGGCTGTTCGCCGAGCTCGGCGTTGTCACGGCGCCGTCGGACATGTCGTTTTCGGTGCAGGCCCGGCAGGACGGCCTGGAGTGGAGCGGCAGCGACCTCGGCACCGTGTTCGCGCAGCCCGCCAACCTGCTGCGCACGCGCTTCCTGGGCATGCTGGCCGACCTGCTGCGCTTCAACCGCCTGACGACGGCGATCGCCCAGCGCAACGCCGATGCCGAACTGCAGGAGCCCATCGGCGATTTCCTCGACCGCCACCGCTTCGGCACCGCGTTCCGCGACTGGTACTTCCTGCCGATGATCGGCTGCATCTGGAGCTGCCCGACGGACCAGATGCTGCGCTTCCCCGTAGGCACGATGATCCGCTTCTGCCACAACCACGGCCTCATCCAGGTGGCCAACCGGCCACAGTGGCACACCGTGGCCGGTGGGTCGCGGCACTACGTGCGCCGCATGCTCGAGTCGATCGCCGATGCGCGACTGAAGACGCCGGTGCTGCAGGTGCGCCGCCTGCCGCCCGACAGCGGCGAAGCCGGCGTCGTGCTCAGCACCGCGCGCGGTAGCGAGCGCTTCGACGAGGTCGTGCTGGCCTGCCACAGCGACCAGAGCCTGGCGCTGCTGGCCGACGCCACGGCCGACGAGCAGCGCGTGCTCGGCGCGATCCGCTACCACCCCAACCGCGCCGTGCTGCACACCGACACCTCGGTGCTGCCGCAGCGCCGCCGCGCCTGGGCGGCCTGGAACTACGCCCGCGCCGCCGACCGCGGCCGCGAGCAGGCCGCCGTGTGCCTGCACTACCTGATCAACAAGCTGCAGCCGCTGCCCTGGCAGCAGCCGGTGATCGTGTCGCTTAACCCCGACCCGGCCCACGAGCCCGACGTGCGCCACGTGCTGCGCGAGTTCGACTACGCCCACCCGGTGTTCGACCGCGCCGCGGTGGCCGCGCAGCAGCAGCTGCCCGCCATCCAGGGCCGCTCGCACGTGTGGTTCTGCGGCGCCTGGACGCGCTACGGCTTCCACGAGGACGGCCTGATGTCGGCGCTGGCCGTGGTCGACGGGCTGCGCGCGCGCTGGCACGCCGGCCGCTCCGAGCGGAACGCCGCGTGACGACGCCGGCAGAGCCCCAGCTCGGCCGCGGCGTGGTGCGCCACCGCCGGCTGCGCCCGCGCGACAACGCCTTCCACTACGGCACCTACTTCCTGATGCTGCCGATGCGCAGCCTGGCCGCCGCCGGCGTACCCGGGCTGCCGCGCAACCGCTTCGGACTGCTGTCGTTCCACGACGCCGACCACGGCGATGGCCGTGCCGACGCGCTGGCCTGGCTCGACGAGCTGCTGGCCGCCGAAGGCATTGCCGACGCCGACGGCGAGGTCTGGCTGCACACCTACCCGCGCGTGCTGGGCTACGTGTTCAAGCCGGTCAGCTTCTGGCACTGCCTGCGCGCCGATGGCTCTCTGGCGGCGCTGGTGGCCGAGGTCAACAACACCTTCGGCGAGCGCCACTGCTACCTGCTCGCCGGGCCCGGCCTGGCCTACGGCCGGGAGCTCACGGCGCAGAAGGTGTTCCACGTCTCGCCGTTCTGCCGCGTCGAGGGCCGCTACCGCTTCCGCTTCATGCGCACGGCCGATCGCGCCGTGGCGCGCGTGGACCACGACGACGACGCTGGCGCGTTGCTGCAGACCAGCGTCTCCGGCCACCTCGAGCCCGTCACGCCCGCCGCGATGCGCCGCGCCTTCTGGGGCCAGCCGCTGATGACGCTGGGTGTCATCGCCCGCATCCACTGGCAGGCGTTAAAACTCATCACCAAGCGTGTGCCGTTCGTCAGCAAGCCGGCGCCGCCGGAGCGCTTCGTGACGCGCTGACCCGCCCACCACCGCCACCGCTTCAGACTTCGCCCGTGTGACGCCATGACCACCCAGACCTCCTCGGCCGCCGGCCGCTTCGAACTGCCCCCCACCGCACCGGCCGCCGCGCGCGCCGTGCTGCGCCTGCTCGAGGGCCTGCAGATCGGCACGCTGGACGTGCAGTTCCCGGACGGCAGCCAGGCGCACTTCGGCAAGGCGGGCGATGTCACCGGCGGGCCGCGGGCCGCCATGCGCCTGCACGACTGGCGCGTGTGCAGCGCCGCGCTGAAGAGCGGTGACATTGGCTTTGCCGAGAGCTGGATCGACGGCTCGTGGAGCTCGCCCGACCTGGTGGCGCTGCTGAAGCTGTTCATCGCCAACCGCGACGCCGTGGAGCAGGTGATCTACGGCACCTGGTGGGGCCGCCTGGCCTACCGCGTGAAGCACCTGCTCAACCGCAACTCGCGCCAAGGCAGCCGCAAGAACATCCACGCCCACTACGACATCGGCAACCCGTTCTACCCCCTGTGGCTGGACGAGACGATGAACTACTCGAGCGCCCTCTTCGGCGACAACCTGGCCTTGCCCTTGCCCGACGCGCAGAAGGCCAAGGTGCGGCGGGCGCTGGCCGAATGCGGGCTGCAGCCGGGGCAGCGGCTGCTCGAGATCGGCTGCGGCTGGGGCGCGCTGGCCGAGATGGCGGCGGTGGACTTCGGCGCCCGCGTCACCGGCGTGACGCTGTCGACCGAGCAGCTCGCCTACGCGCAGCAGCGGCTGGCCACGGCGGGCGTCGCCGCGCAGGCCGACCTGCGCCTGCAGGACTACCGCGACATCCGCGACGAGCCCTTCGACGCGATCTGCTCGATCGAGATGTTCGAGGCCGTGGGCCGCGAGTACTGGGACAGCTACTTCGCGACGCTGCGCCGCCAGCTCAAGGCCGGTGGCCGCGCCTGCATCCAGAGCATCACCATCCGTGACGACCTGTTCGACCGTTACGTCAAGAGCACCGACTTCATCCAGCAGTACATCTTCCCGGGTGGCCTGCTGCCCAGCCGCGCCGAGTTCAAGGCGCAGGCGCAGAAGGCCGGGCTGATGGTGACCGAGGAGTTCTGCTTCGGCGCCGACTACGCCGAGACGCTGCGCCGCTGGCGCGTGGCCTTCCTGGCCAAGGACGGCCCGCTGCGCCAGCTGGGCTTCGACACGCGCTTCATGCGCATCTGGGAGTTCTACCTGGCCTACTGCGAGGCGGCCTTTGCGGGCGGCAGCACAGACGTCGTGCAGTTCACGCTGCTCAATCCGGCCGTGAAGGAAGGATGACCATGCTGCGCCGCCGTTCGGTTCTTCTGTCCACCGGGGCCCTGGGCCTGGTGGGGCCTGCGGCCTGGGCGCAGGCCCCGGCCGTGCCGCCCGAGGTGGCCGCCGCCGTGCCCGGCGCCACGCTGCAGGGCAGCGGGCGGCTGCGCTTCATCGGCCTCTCGGTCTACGACGCGCGCCTGTGGCGCGGCGCGGCGCCGGTGGCGGCCGACTGGATGGCGGCGCCGCTGGCGCTGGAACTGATCTACCTGCGCGGCCTGGTGGGCAAGCAGATCGCCGAGCGCTCGATCAAGGAGATGCGCCGCCAGCGCGACCTGACGGACGACGAGGCCACGCGCTGGCTGGCGGCCATGACGCAGATCTTCCCCGACGTGAAGGAAGGCGACCGCATCACCGGCCTCGTGGTGCCGGGCCTGGGCGCACGCTTCGCGATCAACGGCGTCGTCAAGGGCGACGTGCGCGACCTTGAGTTCGCAAAGCTGTTCTTCGGCATCTGGCTGTCCGAGAAGACCTCCGAGCCCGCGCTGCGCCGCGCGCTGCTGGGTCAGCCATGACGGGCCGGCCATGAACGCCGCGGCCACCACGCCGCAGCCGGCGCCGGCCTGGCGCGGCGGCTGGGCCCAGGGCTTGTCCTACGGCGGCCTTGGGCTGCCGCTGGCCTTCGTGGCCTTGCCGCTGTACGTGGTGCTGCCCAACCATTACGCCACGGCCTTCGGCATCCCGCTGGCCACGCTGGGCGCGCTGCTGCTCGCAGCGCGGCTCTTCGACGCCATCGCCGACCCGGTGATCGGCCGCCTGGCCGACGGCTGGTTCACGCGGCCGCCGGTGGTGGTGATGACGGCCGCGGTGGCCGCGGCCGTGGTGCTGGCGCTGGGCTTCCGCGGCCTCTTCTTCCCGGCCGTGGAGGGCACGACGGCGCTGCTGGCGTGGTGCGCGGTGCTGCTGTGCATCACCTACCTGAGCTACAGCGTGCTGGCCGTCGTGCACCAGGCCTGGGGCGCGCGGCTGGGTGGCGACGAAGGCCAGCGCGCGCGCATCGTGTCGTGGCGCGAAGGGCTGGCGCTGGTGGGGGTTCTCGTGGCCAGCGTGCTGCCCTCGGTGGCCGGGCTGGGCGTGACGACGATCGTGTTCGCCGTGCTGCTGGCGCTGGGCGTGGCGCTGCTGGCGCGCGCGCCGCAGCCCGCCCTGGGCCGCGCGCCGGCGGCGCCACCGAGCCTGGTCGAGCCGCTGCGCGTGGGTGCGTTCCGGCGCCTGCTGGCCATCTACCTGGTCAACGGCGTGGCCAGCGCGGTGCCGGCGACGCTGGTGCTGTTCTTCATCAACGACCGGCTGCAGGCCAAGGCCTTCGAGCCGCTGTTCCTGGCCAGCTACTTCGCGGCCGGCGCGCTGAGCATGCCGCTGTGGGTGCGCCTGGTGGGCCGCCTGGGCCTGGCGCGCGCCTGGCTGGCGGGCATGGTGCTGGCGATCGTCACCTTCGCCTGGGCGGCGCTGCTCGGCGAGGGCGACGTGGTGGCCTACACGCTGGTGTGCATCGCCAGCGGCGTGGCGCTGGGCGCCGACCTCACGCTGCCCGGTGCGCTGCTGGCCGGCGTGGTGCAGCGCGCCGGCCACGGTGAGCGCCTCGAGGGCGCCTACTTCGGCTGGTGGAACTTCTGCACCAAGCTCAACCTGGCGCTGGCCGCCGGCGTCTCGCTGCCGCTGCTGCAGGCCTTCGGCTACGAGCCCGGCAGCCGCAGCCCCGAGGCGCTGCAGGCGCTCACGCTCGCCTACTGTCTGCTGCCCTGCGCGCTGAAGCTCGGCGCGACGGCACTGCTCTGGATCTTCTGGATCCGCAAGGAAACCCCGCGATGAACCTTCGATTCCCCCGACGCGCGGCGCTGGCCGCGCTGCTGGCCACCAGCGCGCTCGTGCTCGGCTGCGCCAGCCCGAGCCCGAGCGACTACGCGGCCGAGAAGCCCGTGCTCGACCTGAAGACCTACTTCAACGGCGAACTCGTCGCGCACGGCATCTTCACCGACCGCAGCGGCAAGGTCGCACGCCGCTTCGTCGTGCAGATGACCGGCACCTGGAACGGCAACCAGGGCACGCTGGACGAGCGCTTCACCTACAGTGACGGCAAGACCGAGCGCCGCGTCTGGCGGCTCACGGATCTCGGCAACGGCCGCTGGGAAGGCCGTGCCGATGATGTGGTGGGCGTGGCGCAGGGCGTGTCGGCCGGCAACGCGCTGAACTGGCGCTACACGCTGGCCCTGCCCGTGGATGGCAAGGTCTACGAGGTGCAGTTCGACGACTGGATGTACCTGATGGACGACAAGGTGATGCTCAACAAGGCCGAGATGAGCAAGTTCGGATTCCGGCTCGGAGAGGTGACACTGTCGTTCTACAAGAAATAGAACCGATGCCACTGAATCCCCGTTTCGACAACTGGACCGGCCGCGTCGTCTGGCTGGTGGGCGCGTCCACCGGCATCGGCCGCGCCACCGCCGCGCGGCTGCACGCCGCGGGCGCGCGCGTGGTGGTGTCGGCCCGCAAGAAGGATCAGCTCGACGCCTTCGTGGCCGAGCACGCCGGCGCCGAGGCCATCGCGCTCGACGCCACCGACCGCGAGGCGATGCGCGCCGCGGCGGCGCAGATCATCGAGCGCCACGGCCGCATCGACCTGGCCTGCTACTGCGCCGGCATGTACACGCCGATGCGCGCGCAAGCCTTCGACTTCGACATCGCAAAGGCCCACGTGGAGGTCAACTACACCGGCGCGCTCGTGATGCTCGACGTCGTGCTGCCGCAGCTGCTGCGGCAGGCGCGCGCGGCCGGCGGCAAGGCGGGTGGCACGGCCGGCGGGCACATCAGCCTGGTCAGCAGCGTGGCCGGCTTCCGCGGGCTGCCCAAGTCGCTGGCCTACGGGCCCACGAAGGCGGCGCTGATCAACCTGGCCGAGACGCTGTATCTCGACCTCGCGCCCGAGGGCCTGGGCATCTCGGTCATCAACCCGGGCTTTGTCGAGACGCCGCTGACCGCTGGCAACGATTTCCGCATGCCGGCGCTCATCACCCCCGACGAGGCCGCCGAGGCCATCGTGCGCGGCTGGCAGGCGGGCGACTTCGAGATCCACTTCCCGAAGCGCTTCACGCTGTTCCTGAAGGGCCTGCGCCACCTCGGTTATGGCGCCTACTTCGCCGCGGTGCGGCGCTCCACCGGCCTGTGAGGCCTGCCGACCGATGCCCGCGCCCGCCGACCTGAAGCCCTTCGTCGCGTTCTTCGAACAGCTCAAGCCCGAGGACCTGCCGCACCTGGGCCGCTTCTACGCCGCCGACACGCGCTTCAAGGACCCCTTCAACGAGGTCGTCGGCGTCGAGGCCGTGGCCGGCATCTTCGGCCACATGTTCGCGAGCCTCGACGAGCCGCGCTTCGTCGTGAAGGACCTGGTCGTGCAGGGCGACCAGGCCTTCCTGAGCTGGGACTTCCTGTTCCGCATGCGGCGCTTCAACCGCGCGCCGCAGTGCATCCGCGGCGGCTCGCACCTGCGCTTCGGAACAGACGGCCTGATCACCGAGCACCGCGACTACTGGGACGCCGCCGAGGAGCTCTACGAGAAGCTGCCCGTGCTGGGCGGCCTGATGCGCTGGCTGAAGAAGCGGGCGGCGTCCTGAGCGCCTGAACTAGGCGTCTGCGCGGCCGCCGGCCCGCTCCTCGAAGGCCCGGGCCACGTGCTCGACGAAGGCGTGCACGCGCCGCGAGCCACGCTGCGACTGCGGGTAGACCGCAAAGATGTCGGCGTCTGGCGTGTCGTACTGCGGCAGCACCTGCACCAGACGGCCGCTGCGCAGGTGTCGTTCGATGTCCCATTCGGCACGCATCAGGATGCCGTGGCCGTCGAGCGCCCAGTTCACGGCGATGCCGCCGTCGTTGGTGGACAGCGTGCCGGCCACCTTCACGGCATGCGGGGTTGCACGCCGGCCGCGGCCGCTGAGCCGCCACACGCCCCAGGCCTCGTCGCCCTGGCGGATGGTGATGCAGGCGTGGCGCGCCAGCTCGTCCGGCGAGCGCGGCGTGCCGGCGCGCGCCAGGTAGGCCGGCGACGCGCACAGGAGCCGCCGGTTGGCGGCCAGCCGGCGCGCCACCACGCGGGTCTCGGGTGGCGCGCCAAAGCGGATGCAGACGTCGAAGGCGTCGTCGGTCAGCGGCGGTGGCGCCACCGACAGCTGCAGCTGCACCTCCACGCCCGGGTGCTGCCGCACGAAGCGCGACACCAGCGGCGCCACGTGGCTGCGGCCGAAGCCCAGCGTGGCGTTCACGCGCAGCAGGCCACGCGGCTCGGCGCGCTGCTGGCCCAGGGCCTGCTCGAGCTCGTCGAGCCCGCCGAGGATGCGCCGCGTGTGCTCCAGGCACAGCTCGCCTTCGGGCGTGAGGCTCATGCGGCGCGTCGTGCGCGTGACGAGGCTCACGCCCGCGCGCAGCTCCATCTGCGCCAGGTGCTTGCTCACCGCGGCCGTGCTGATGCCGAGCTCGCGCGCCGCCGCGCTCAGGCTGCCGGCGCGGGCCAGCGTGGCAAAGAAGGCCAGGTCGGCCGGCACCAGACGCCCCATGGCACGCTGCTTTCGATTGTTGAACGCAGGTTGATGATGCCTTGAATTCCGGGCCGATTCCTTCAGGGCTTCGCGGCCTAGAGTGCGGCTTCACTCAGGCCACCGAGCGCGCACACATGAAGACCTACCGCATCGCCACCATCCCCGGAGACGGCATCGGCAAGGAGGTGGTGCCTGCAGGCCGCCAAGTGCTGGAAGCGGTGGCCGCCGCGTCGGGCCAGTTCGGCTTCGAGTTCCAGGACTTCGGCTGGGGCGGCGACTGGTACCGCGCCCACGGCGAGATGATGCCGGCCGACGGCCTGGCGCAGCTGCGCGGGCACGACGCCATCCTCTTCGGCTCGGCCGGCGATCCGCAGATCCCCGACCACATCACGCTGTGGGGCCTGCGGCTGAAGATCTGCCAGGGCTTCGACCAGTATGCCAACGTGCGGCCCACTCGCATCCTGCCCGGCATCGACGCGCCGCTGAAGCGCTGCGCGCCGGCCGACCTGAACTGGGTCATCGTGCGCGAGAACTCCGAGGGCGAGTACGCCGGCGTCGGCGGCCGCGCCCACCAGGGCCACCCGATCGAGGTCGCCACCGACCTGTCGGTGATGACGCGCGCCGGTGTCGAACGCATCATGCGCTTCGCCTTCCGGCTGGCGCAGTCGCGGCCGCGGCGGCTGCTCACCGTCGTCACCAAGAGCAACGCGCAGCGCCACGCCATGGTGATGTGGGACGAAGTGGCCGTGCAGGTGGCCGCCGAGTTCCCCGACGTGCGCTGGGACAAGGAACTGGTGGACGCGATGACGGCGCGCATGGTCAACCGGCCGGCGAGCATCGACACCGTGGTGGCCACCAACCTGCACGCCGACATCCTGAGCGACCTGGCGGCCGCGCTGGC